>NZ_LZIR01000069.1 GCF_001667035.1 Mycobacterium sp. 852002-51057_SCH5723018 | reverse complement strand
GCCAACTCCGCCAACTCCTCGAACAACACCTCAACACGCTCAGCAGGACTCAACACCGCGGCAGACGATGCGATCGAAGACATAACGTCATCATCGCAGCCACCTACGACAAGTTTCGGCCGTCCATCCCTGCCTGTCGGAGCTCTCTTTCCGGGCCGGAACGTGGCGGTCGGATTGGGGTGCTAGCCAGGGAATATGCAAGCCGCTGCGGCAGGTGGCAGAACCGATTTCAGATTTTGCCCGCGCTCGCAGAAATGAGCGTCACGCGATCGCCGGGCGAGCGGACACCCACGGGTGGGCCGATTCCAGTTGGGCCGCAACGCGAATGAGGACGTCCTCCCGGGCGTACGCCGAGGCCAGCTGTACGCCGATGGGCACTCCGTCGGCGTTGCGGTGCAGGGGCAGGCTGATCGCCGGCTGGCCGCTCATGTTGAAGGGCGGCGTGAACACGGCGAACCGACCGGCGCGCCGCATCGGCGCCGTCGGGTGCTCGGGATCGTTCTCGAACTCCGAGAGGAACGGCGGCGGCTCGGCCACGGTGGGGGTAAGCAACAGGTCCCAGCCGTCGGCCCACCATTGCTGCAGCGCCCGCCGGAACGCATAGACCGCCTCCTGCGCCACCGCGTAGTCGAGCGCGCTGACCTGACGGGCCCGCTCGGCGAGCACCCAGTTCACCGGCTCGACCTCGGCCGAGGTCAGCTCTCGCCCCAGCGTCCGGCCGAAGCCGCGCACGCCCATCGCCATCTGTGTCGCCCACAGCGCCATGAACTCTTTGGTCAACGTGGTATCGGCGAGGCAGGCCGGCCACGCCGGCTCGACGATGTGCCCGAGCCCCTCCAGCTTCGACCCGGCGGCGCGCACGGCCGCGACGCAGTCTTCGTGCAGGGAATCGCCGCGCGGGTGGACGTCGAGCAGCCCGATGCGCAGCCGGCCTGGGTCGGCGCCGACCTCATCGAGGTAGGGGCGCCGCGGCGCCGGCGCGATCACCGCGTCCCCGACGCCGGGTCCGCGGACCGCGTCGAGAAGCCCCGCCGTGTCGCGCACCGTGCGGCTGACGCACAGTTCGACGCCCAGGCCCGCCTCGGCGCGCACCGGCCCGACGGTGATCCGGCCCTGGCTCGGCTTGAGTCCCACCAGCCCGCAGCAGGACGCCGGGATGCGGATGCTTCCGCCGCCGTCCGAGGCGTTCGCGAACGGGACCATCCCGGCGGCCACCGCGGCGGCCGCGCCGCCACTCGACCCGCCCGGCGTGCGGTTCAACGCCCAGGGATTGCGGGTCGCTCCCCACGCGATCGGCTGGGTGGTCGGCAGGCTGCCCAGCTCGGGGGTGTTCGTCCGGCCGGCGATCACCAGCCCGGCCGCCTTGAACCGGGCCACGAGCGTGGTGTCGCGGGCGTCGATCTTGGCGGCCGCTTTCAGCGCGACATTTCCGTTCGACAGCGTCTGGCCGGCGAAGCTGGTGTAGAGGTCCTTGAGCAAAAAGGGGACGCCGCGGAACGGGCCGTTGGGCAGGTCCGGGTCGGCGGCCACGGAACGGGCGTGGTCGAACCACTCGATGACGACGGCGTTCAGCGACGGGTTGGCTCGCTCGATCCGCGCGATCGCCGCCTCCAGCAGTTCGCTCGGCGTGACATCGCCGTTGGCCACCAGCGCCGCCTGATCCGTGGCGTCCATCCAGCGGGTCTCGTCGGCCAGAGCAGTCATGGCCTCCGGTGTATCACGTAGTCAACGTCGCACCGGCGCCCGCACAAGAGTCGCGGTGGCGGCGGCCCGGCCTTACGCTCGTTGGTTGCACGAACTTAACGGGGGTTTATTGATGCGTGGGATCGAGGGGCAAACTGTGTCCTTACACTGGTTTGCCCCGATCGCGGTGGCCGGCTGTCTCGTCACCGCGTCGTGTTCGGAAACCGTGGGTCCGCCCGCGGCCACACCGACCACCTCGACTTCGACCGCCCAGACCGCCACCAGCAAGGTTTCCGCGCCGCCTCCGGTAACCGGTCCCCTGGAGAAGGACTGGAAAAGCTATGGCGGCACGGCCTACTTCGGTTGTCCGGAAAAGTTTTCGCAAAGCAAAACGGCGCTGCAGGACGTCCGGCCCAAGGTCTTCGATACGAAATCGGGACAGTACGTGGCGCCGGCCGTCCCGAGCGTCGCCGCCGGCGAAAACCTCACCGGCGGCATGTGCGCGCTGACCGGCACCACCGACGACATGAAGGTCGTCTACGTCGTATCCACCGTCAAACCGGCGCAAGCCCCGCAACCCGAGATCACCAAGACGACGGCGTATGCCTTCGATTTGAAGGCGGGCCAGCCGTTAGTGACCAAGGAACTGCAGCCGCCGACCCCCGACCTGAAATTGACCGCACCGGCCGAATGGGCGCTGGCCTCGACCGCATCCGGCGTGGCGTGGGTGAACGCCTTCACCGATGGGCACGCGCCCGCGTCGCCGCCCCGGACCGTGATCCTTTCCGGCACCGATCTTTCGACGGCGTGGAACGATCCGCAGCCCGGCCGCGTGTGGCAGGACGTCCTCGCGTTTCAACGCAACACCGACGCCACCAAGACGTCGGGAGCCGAACTGCGCCGCCCCAGCGGGGAAGCGATTTATCAGGACAACGACATCTCCAGCGTCGACGCCGAATTATCCGACGGCCCAGACAAACTGGTGAAGATCACGTATTCGGATCCGTCCAGCCCGTCGGTGCTCTCGACGATGTTCTACGACTTGAACGCCAAATCGCTGATCAAAGTCGGGGATACAGACCGGATCTCCGGCGGCGGTTTGGCGGCGACGCTGTCGGACGGGAAGTTGTTCGTCGACGGCCGCAATTCGGATACGTCGCAGTTCGGGTTCGGGGTGTGGAACCTGCGGACGCAGAAGTGGGATCTGCTGAAGACGCGTGACGACGCCAACAAGATGTCGATTTCGAAATTGGCGTTCTTCGAAGACCACCTCTACATCACCAACACGGGCAACACGTTCGCGGTCCTGGCCTTGCCCGCCACCGATCCGATCGCGACGACCTGGTCGGTCCGGCCGTTCGCGCGGATCTCCGGCTGGACGCTGGTGTGCCGCGGCGAGAACGCCGCGGCGCTGAACGGAGACTGCAAGGAGATCGTGATGGTGCAGGATCAGGACGGCCGCTTCCCGGGCCCCTGGTCCTGAAGGACTAGGTCCAGCCGAGGGCCTGCGGAACCATGTAGAGCCCGAACCCCATCACGAGAAGGCACAGGGCGCGGGCGACGTATTTGTGAACGCCGCGCATCCGCCACTCCTCGGGCAGCGCGCGGGCCTCCAGCGCCAGCAGCAACCCGAGCACGATGGGCAGCAGCAGGGCGTTCATCACCTCGACGTCGACCGCCAGGTTGACCAGGTCGACGCTGGCCAGGACGAGCGCGGCGCCGATGAGGTGGGCAAGCGCATAGGTGATGTAGAACTTCGCGGTGGCGCGGTTGGGCCGCTGGTTGAGGGTGTGCCGCCACCCGAACACCTCCGAGAGACCCCACGCCCCGGCGAGCGAGGCGACGATCGCGGCGACCAGCGCCGCGCCCAGCATGCCCAGGCCGAACAAGACGGTGCCACCGACGTGGCCGAGGTACGGGGTAAGTGAGGTGGCGATCTGGCCGACCGTGTTCAGCGTCGCCTCGCCGTTGTGCTTCCCGATCGTCGAGGCCATGGTGACCACCACCGCGATCATGATCAGCTGGGTCAGCACCGCGCCGGCGGCGGTGTCGTGGCGGGCCTGGCGGATGGTGGCGACCGACAGGTGCTTGTCGACCACCGCGCCCTGTTGGTAGAAGACCATCCAGGGCATGATGACGGCGCCGACGTTGGCCGCGATCAGCAGCAGGTACGACGAGTTGCCCAGCGGCATCGACTTCAGGCCGTTCAGAAGCGCTTCCGGGTCCGGCCGGGACATGACCATGGCGACCAGGAAGGCCAGTTCGGCGGCGCCGATGGCCAGGCCGATGCGTTCGACGCGCCGGTAGCTGCCCGTCAAGGCCAGTCCCAGCAGCGCCGCGGTCGCGACCGGGACGCTGACCCACCGCGAGACGCCGAACAGCTCGCCGACCCCGGCGACGCCGGCGAACTCGGTGAGCAGCGCCCCGATCGCCGAAGCGAACAGCGTGAACGCCGAGATCCAGGCCCAGAAGCGGCCGAACCGTTCCCGGATCAGCGCGCCGTGCCCCCGTTTCGTGACGATGCCCAGCCGCACCGTCATCTCCTGCACGACATACAAAATCGGCATCAAGATCAACTGGGGCAGGACCATCCGGTAACCCCACTGCGCACCGGACTGTGACGCGGTGATGAGCGAGCCCGCGTCGGTGTCGGCCAACATGACCACCAGGCCCGGGCCCCACACCGTCAGCAGCCCGAGCCGCAGCCAGCGTCCGCCCCGGGAGATGGGTCGCGGCGATCCTCCTTCCGCCACCGGCGTGGTTGTATCGGTCACCCTCGACTCCTTCGTGCGGTGCGGCGCGGCCTGGGATCAAGTGAGGCTACCCTAACCGGGGGTCGACGCCAGCCCCGGGTTCGCCCACACGACGCTGACGAGCTAGCAGCCCATCTTGTGCATCAGGCGATAGCGCCTGCACGCTGCTTTGCTGCGACGCGCGCTCCCCTGCGCCCACCGCGTCAACCCAAGGTAAGGTGAACGGGGTTTGAACTGCCGGTAAACGGGGGACCCGCCCCAGCAGCAGCTCTGCGACAGGATTCAGCGGTGTGGTCGATTGTGGTCGGTGCCCTGAGCGGCATCGTGCTGGCGTGGCTCATCCTGGTTGCCGCGATCTGGCTGGCCAAACCGGACGACCTCGGCGTCGGCGACATGATCCGGTTGCTGCCCGATCTGCTGCGGTTATTCAAGCGCGTGGCCACCGACGGCGCGGTGCCGCGGATGGTCCGCGTCGAGCTGGTGCTGCTGCTGTGCTATCTCGTCTCGCCCATCGATCTGATACCGGATTTCATCCCGGTCATCGGATTCCTCGATGACGCCCTCGTCGTCGCGATCATGCTGCGCATCGTCGTGCGCACCGCAGGCCCTGAGATGCTGCAAAAACATTGGCCTGGAACACCGCAAGGACTGCAGGTGTTGCGCCGACTCTGTGGTCTGCCTCAACACGGCTGAATCAGCTCTCGCCGGTGACGCGTTCGACGTACCTTTACGACAGCCGTCGCACTTGCGCATCACTGGTGGTTTCAGCCGCATTCATCGCCGCTGGGCACGTCCTGCGGAGATCGACTCTGCTGAGCCGGTGGACGGCGGTCAGATAATTCTCTCCGATTGGTGGCAGGTACAGGATTCGAACCTGTGTAGGCGTAAGCCGACGGATTTACAGTCCGCTCCCATTGGCCGCTCGGGCAACCTGCCGCCAGACAGGTTACAACGAACGGGTAGACAAGGCACAAACGGCCATCAACCGAGGAAGGGACGGATCGAATGGCGGATTCATCGTTCGACATCGTCAGCAAGGTGGATCGGCAGGAGGTCGACAACGCGCTCAACCAGGCCGCCAAGGAGCTGGCCACCCGCTTCGACTTCCGCGGCACCGACACCAAGATCACGTGGAAGGGCGATGAGGCCATCGAGCTGACCTCCTCGACCGAGGAGCGCGTCAAGGCCGCCGTCGACGTCTTCAAGGAGAAGCTGATCCGCCGCGACATCTCCATGAAGGCCTTCGACGCCGGCGAGCCGCAGGCCTCGGGCAAGACCTACAAGATCACCGGCACCCTCAAGCAGGGCATCAGCAGCGAGAACGCCAAGAAGATCACCAAGCTGATCCGCGACGAGGGGCCCAAGAACGTCAAGACCCAGATCCAGGGCGACGAGGTCCGCGTCAGCAGCAAGAAACGCGACGACCTGCAGGCCGTCATCGCGATGCTGAAGGACGCCGACCTGGACGTCGCGCTGCAGTTCGTCAACTACCGATAGCAATGCGCGAGCCCGTGAGACCCGCGCCGAGCGTAACGCCACGGCGAAAATCCGCGCCGTTTTTCGCCGTGGCGTTACGCTCGCGGCGTTCGTTTTCCAAGCGAGGTTCACGATGACCGCGGCTCCCCATGACGCCGACTACTTCGACGTCGTCATCGTCGGCGCCGGCATCTCCGGCATCGACGCGGCGTATCGGATCACCGAGCGCAACCCGGGCCTGACTTACACCATCCTCGAGCGGCGCGCGCAGATCGGCGGCACGTGGGACCTGTTCCGCTACCCCGGCGTTCGCTCGGACAGCAGCATCTTCACGCTGTCGTTCCCCTTCGAGCCGTGGACCCGCAGGGAAGGCGTCGCCGACGGCGTCCACATCCGCGAGTACCTCGGCGCGACCGCGCGCAAGTACGGCATCGACCGGCACATCCGGTTCAACAGCCATGTCCGCTCGGCGGACTGGGATTCGTCGACCGACACCTGGACGGTCACCGTCGAGCAGGACGGCGCCCGCCGGCTGTACCGCGGCCGGTTCGTGTTCTTCGCCAGCGGTTACTACAACTACGACGAGGGCTACACCCCGGACTTCCCCGGCATCGAGCGGTTCGAGGGCGCCGTGGTGCATCCCCAGCACTGGCCCGAAGAACTGGACTACACCGGCAAGAAGGTCGTGGTGATCGGCAGCGGGGCCACCGCGGTCACGCTGATCCCGGCGCTGAGCGACCGGGCCGGAAAGGTCACGATGCTGCAGCGCTCGCCCACTTACATAATGTCGGCCTCCAAATACAGCAGCTTCGCCGCCCTGGCCCGGAAGCTATTGCCGCGCAAGGCGTCCCACTTGGCCATCCGGATGAACAGCGCCTTGCTGGAAGCGGTGTTCTGGTTCTTGTCCCGCAAGGTTCCGCGGTTCGTGAAGTGGTTGCTGCGGCGGGTTGCGATCAAGAACCTGCCCGACGGCTACGACGTGGACACCCACTTCAAGCCGCGGTACAAGCCGTGGGACCAGCGGGTATGCCTGATTCCCGACGCGGACCTGTACGCCGCCATCAGCGCGGGCCGCGCCGAGGTGGTCACCGACCACATCGACCATGTCGACGCCACCGGCATCGCACTGGAATCCGGTGGTCACCTTGACGCCGACATCATCGTCACGGCCACGGGCCTGCAGCTGCAGGCGCTGGGCGGGGCCACGATCAGCCTGGACGGCGCCAAGGTCGACCACCGCGACCGCTTCGTCTACAAGGCGCACATGCTCGAAGACGTGCCCAACCTGTTCTGGTGCGTGGGCTACACGAATGCGTCCTGGACGCTGCGGGCCGATATCACCGCGCGTGCGACGGCGAAGCTGCTGGCCCACATGGCAACTCACGGCTACACCCATGCCTACCCCCACCGCGGCGACGAGCCGATGGACGTCAAGCCCTCCTGGGACATACAGGCCAACTATGTGAAGCGGTCGGGGCACGCGCTGCCCAAGTCCGGGACCCGGCGGCCGTGGAATGTGCGGCAGAACTACTTCGCCGATGCCATCGACTACCGGTTCGACCGCATCGACGAGGCGATGGTCTTCGGGCGGGTGGCCGGCCGGGTAGCACTCGCCGGGTGAACTGCTTCTAAATCCCGGATGTCGGCAATACGCTGATGCCCATGGCAGCTCAGCAGCGCGAACCCACGGTCGTTGTGCTCGGTGGCGGTTCCTGGGGGACCACCGTTGCGTCCATCTGCGCGCGCCGCGGGCCGACGCTGCAGTGGGTGCGCTCCGAAGCGACGGCCAAGGACATCAACGAGAATCACCGCAACAGCCGCTATCTGGGCAACGATGTCATCCTGAGCGAAACGCTTCGCGCCACCACCGACTTCTCCGAGGCCGCCAGCTGCGCCGATGTCGTGGTCATGGGCGTGCCGTCGCACGGCTTTCGGGGCGTGCTCACCGAACTGGCCAAGGAACTCAGGCCGTGGGTGCCGTTCGTGTCGCTGGTCAAGGGCCTCGAGCAGGGCACCAACATGCGGATGTCGCAGATCATCGAGGAGCTGCTGCCCGGTCATCCGGCGGGGATCCTGGCCGGACCCAACATCGCCCGCGAGGTGGCCGAGGGCTACGCCGCCGCGGCGGTGCTGGCCATGCCCGACCAGCATCTCGCGACCCGGCTCTCGGGGTTGTTCCGCACCCGCCGCTTCCGGGTTTACACCACCGATGACGTCGTGGGGGTCGAGATGGCCGGCGCCCTGAAGAACGTCTACGCGATCGCCGCCGGGATGGGCTACTCGCTGGGCATCGGCGAAAACACCCGCGCACTGGTGATCGCGCGGGCGCTGCGCGAGATGACCAAACTGGGCGCGGCGATAGGCGGCCACCCCGACACCTTCCCCGGGCTGGCCGGTCTGGGAGACCTCATCGTCACCTGCACCAGCCAGCGCAGCCGCAATCGCCACGTCGGCGAACAGCTCGGCGCGGGCAAGCCGATCGACGAGATCATCGCGTCGATGAGCCAGGTCGCCGAGGGTGTCAAGGCCGCCAGCGTGATCATGGAGTTCGCCAGCGAGTTCGGCCTGAACATGCCGATCGCGCGCGAGGTCGACGCGGTGATCAACCACGGCGCGACCGTCGAGCAGGCCTACCGGGGCTTGATGGTCGAGGTCCCCGGGCACGAGGTCCACGGCGCCGGGTTCTGAGCTGTCAACCAAACAACTCGTAACGAAAATATTTGCATTCCCTATGCGCCGGGGTCGCCGCCTTGACCGGCGGTTTGTCGCAAAATACCGTCGAACGACGTAGCAGGGCTTTGAGCTGCCGCTGGCGCGGTTGTAATCCTTTGCGCGCCAAGAAGCTACGCCGACGCAACGCAGCGTGATCCCGGGGCCGGATATTCCGAACTTCCCCCGCAAAGACCGATGAGGGAAAGCGACCGATGCAACACATCGAACAGCGCGGCGACCAAGTTTTTCAGCAGGGACACAAGGAATCACGAAGGGAACGGCTACGATCCGTTGCTCGGCATGACCTGCCTTCGTCACTGGTGGTTTTCCTGGTCGCCCTTCCGTTGTCGGTGGGCATCGCGATCGCGTCCAACGCCCCGGTGCTCGCCGGCCTGATCGCCGCGATCGTCGGCGGCATCATCGTCGGGTGCCTCGGCGGATCACCGCTGCAGGTCAGTGGGCCGGCCGCCGGCCTGACCGTGGTGGTCGCCGATCTGGTTTCCGACTTCGGCTGGGGCGTAACGTGTTTGATTACCGCCGCCGCGGGGGGGCTGCAGGTTTTGTTGGGTCTCAGCCGCGTTGCGCGAGCCGCGCTGGCGATCTCACCCGTCGTCGTGCACGCCATGCTCGCCGGCATCGGCATCACCATCGCGCTGCAACAAGCCCACGTGTTGCTGGGCGGAAAGTCCAAAAGCGATGCCTGGCACAATCTCGTCGGCCTGCCGGGTCAGATCATTGGCGCGCACCGGCCCGGCGTGATCCTGGGGGTGCTGGTGATCGCGATCCTGGTCGCCTGGCGGTGGGTTCCGGCTCGGTTGCGCGCCGTTCCCGGACCGCTGGTCGCCATTGTGGGAGTGACCCTGATCTCGGTGGTCTTCCCGTTCCAGGTGCGGCGCATCGATCTCGACGGGTCGCCGCTGGATGCGCTGCAGCTGCCCGACCTTCCGCACGGCAACTGGGGCGCGGTGGCGATCGGCGTGATCACGGTCGCGCTGATCGCCAGCGTGGAGAGCCTGCTGTCGGCGGTCTCGGTCGACAGGATGCACAATGGCCCGCGGACCGACTTCAATCGCGAGCTGATCGGTCAGGGCACCGCCAACGTCGTGTCGGGGGCCATCGGCGGCCTGCCGGTCACCGGCGTGATCGTCCGCAGCTCAACTAACGTCAACGCGGGCGCTCGGTCCCGGGCCTCCTCGGTCATGCACGGCGTGTGGATCCTGCTGTTCACGGTTCCGTTCTCGGAATTGGTCGAAGAGATCCCGA
The DNA here is from genome assembly GCF_001667035.1 of Mycobacterium sp. 852002-51057_SCH5723018. Lineage (GTDB taxonomy): Bacteria > Actinomycetota > Actinomycetes > Mycobacteriales > Mycobacteriaceae > Mycobacterium. The sequence continues at coordinate 32,164 of NZ_LZIR01000069.1, read as the reverse complement.
CCGCCGCGCTCGCCGGCCTGCTGATCGTCATCGGCATCCAGCTGCTGAAGCCGGCGCACATCGAAACCGCATTGAAGAACGGGGATCTCGCGGTCTACGTGGTGACCGCGGTGAGCGTCATCTTCCTCAATCTGCTGCACGGTGTGTTGATCGGACTGGCGCTGGCCATCACGCTGACCGGATGGCGGGTGATCCGGGCCAAGGTGGCGGCTACGCCCGTCGAGGACGGCTGGCGCGTGATGATCGAGGGCGCGGCATGCACGTTTCTCGCGCTACCTCGGTTGACCCGTGTGCTGGCGTCTGTCCCCGCTGGAAACGTTGTGACGGTGGAGCTTTCGGTCAACTACCTCGATCACGCCGCGCGTCAAGCGATCACCGACTGGCAGCGCCAATACCAGGCCACGGGTGGCACGGTTCGCCTTCAGGGAACGCTCGAGACGGGGCACCTCGCCCTACGGCGCCCCCACGATCTGATCAAGGAGACCGAACGGCCCGGGGCCGCTGCGTAATTCGCCGCGTCGACGGCTTCGCGGGCGTAACCCTGCGGCGATTTTGAAGCCGATATTTCGCCGTGGCGTTACGCCCGCGAACAACGGCGGGCCTTATCCCCGCGCCATCTCCTCCAGCCGGCGGATGCGGTCCTCGATCGGCGGGTGTGTCGAAAACAGTGACCCGATCCGCTCACCCGCGCGGAACGGGTTGGCAATCATCAGGTGCGCCTGGCTGGCCAACTGCGGCTCGGGCGGCAACGGGGCCAGCTGCACCCCACCGGAGATCTTGCGCAGGGCCGACGCCAAGGCCAGCGGGTCGCCGGTCAGCACGGCGCCCGATTCGTCGGCCTGATACTCGCGCGACCGCGACACCGCCAGCCGCACCACCGTCGCGGCGATCGGGCCCAGCAGCGAAACCAGCAGCAGCGCAAAGGGATTCTCACCATCGCGGTTGCCGCCGAACATGCCGGCCCACAGGGCCATGTTGGCCAGCGCGGTGATCACCGACGCCATCGCGCCGGCAATGCAAGATATCAGGATGTCGCGGTTGTAGACGTGCGAAAGCTCGTGTCCCAGTACGGCGCGCAGCTCGCGCTCGGTGAGGATCTGCAGGATGCCGGTGGTGCAGCACACCGCGGCGTTGCGCGGGTTGCGGCCGGTGGCGAACGCGTTGGGCGCGTTGGTGTCGCTGATGTATAGGCGGGGCATCGGTTGGTGCGCGGAGGTGGCCAGCTCGCGCACGATCCGATACATCACCGGCGCCTGTAGCTCCGAAACCGGCTGGGCGTGCATCGCACGCAACGCCAGCTTGTCGCTGTTGTAGTACGTGTAGATGTTCATGCCGACTGCGAACAGCACCGCAATGAACATCGCGGTCCTGCCGAACAACGACCCGACAAACACGATCAACGTGGACATACCGACCAGCAGGGCGAACGTCTTCAACCTGTTGGCATGCGGATGCCAGGTCATCGGTGTCCTCCTTGGAGCATCAACTACTGCTCATTGAACGCCTGAGACGGTGGTCGAGGTTCCGCTGGGTTATTTAGGGCGCTAACCGTGGCGGCTGACCGTGTAGTCGACCAGCGTCTCCAGCGCGCGCCGACCGGGTAGGTCAGGCAAAAGGGCCAGCTCCTGGCGTGCTTGCTCCGCATACTGCGCCAGGAATTGTTTGGCCTTGGCCATGCCGGGCGACGCCCGCAACAGCGCCAGCGCCTCGGCCACCGCCTCGTCGTCGTCGACGGGCCCGGCCAGCAGCTCGCGCAGCCGCGCCGCCTCGGGCCCGGGCTCGCGCAGCGCGTAGACCATGGGCAGGGTGTGCACGCCTTCGCGCACATCGGTGCCGGGCAGCTTCCCGGATTCATGGGAGTCGCTGTCGATGTCGATGATGTCGTCGGAGATCTGAAAAGCGGTCCCGACGATGCCGCCCAGGCGGCTGAGCCGCTGCACCTGCTCGCTGTCGGCGCCCGAGAACATCGCCCCGAATTCGCCCGCCGCCGAGATCAGGCAGGCCGTCTTCTCGTACACCACCTTCAGGTAGTGCTCGACCGGGTCCGCCCCCTCGGCCCCTTCTCTCAGGCCCCGGGTCTCGCGCATCTGCCCGGTCACCAGCTGGGCGAAGGTCTCGGCGATGAGCCGCACCGCCTCCGGCCCCAGCCGCGACACCAGCCGCGACGCGGTCGCGAACAGGTAGTCGCCGGCCAGGATCGCGACGTTGTTGCCCCAGCGCACGTTCGCGGTGGGCGCGCCGCGGCGCACCTCCGCCTCGTCCATCACGTCGTCGTGGTACAGCGTGGCCAGGTGCACCAGTTCGATGACCGCGCCCGCGATCGTCACCTCGTCCGCATCCGGGTTCGGCCCGAGCTGCGCCGACAGCACGGTGAAAAGCGGCCGGAACCGCTTGCCGCCGGCCTTGAACAGGTGCGTCAGCGAATCGGTCATCACCGCGTCCGCGCCGTGCAGTTCGGTGTCCATCAGCTGCTCGATGCGCCCGACACCGTCCCGCACGGTCGCGGCAAACGCGGCGTCTCCAAAGTCGATGCCCGCGACCACCGTCGCCGGAGTGCTCACGCGACCAACATACTGGTGGGTGTGAAGATCGCAGCCGACCTGGTGGTCGTGGGCGCCGGACCCGCCGGTTCGGCCGCGGCAGCCTGGGCCGCCCGCGCCGGCGACGACGTGCTGGTGATCGACTCGGCCGGCTTTCCCCGCGACAAGCCGTGCGGCGACGGTCTGACGCCGCGCGCCGTCGCCGAGCTGGAACGGCTGGGGCTGGGCGACTGGCTCGATACGCGCATCCGGCACCGCGGATTGCGGATGAGCGGATTCGGCGGCGAGGTGGAGGTCGACTGGCCGGGCCCGTCCTTCCCGTCGACCGGCAGCGCGGTGGCCCGCCTGGAGCTCGACGACCGCATCCGCAAATGCGCCGAGGACTCCGGGGCGCGGATGCTGCTTGGTACCAAAGCCGTTGCGGTTCACCATGACTCGTCGACGCGGGTGGTGTCGCTGACGCTGGCCGACGGGACCGAGGTGCGCTGCGGCAAGTTGATCGTCGCCGACGGGGCCCGGTCGTCGCTGGGCCGCAAGCTGGGCCGGCGCTGGCATCAGGAAACGGTGTACGGCGTCGCCGCACGCGGCTATCTGGCCACCGCGCGATCCGACGACCCCTGGCTGACCTCGCACTTGGAGCTGCGCTCCCCCGACGGCGCCGTGCTGCCCGGCTACGGCTGGATCTTCCCGCTGGGCAACGGCGAGGTGAACATCGGCGTCGGAGCATTGTCGACGTCGAAGCGCCCGGCGGATCTGGCGCTGCGACCGCTGATCTGCTACTACACCGACCTGCGCCGCGACGAGTGGGGCTTTACCGGCGAGCCGCGGGCGGTGTCGTCGGCGTTGCTGCCGATGGGCGGCGCGGTCTCGGGGGTGGCCGGGCCCAACTGGATGTTGATCGGCGACGCGGCGGCCTGCGTCAACCCGCTCAACGGCGAAGGCATCGACTACGGCCTGGAGACCGGGCGGCTGGCCGCCGGGCTGCCGGGCTCGCGCGACCTGTCGCGCGTGTGGCCGTCGCTGCTGCATCAGCACTACGGCCGCGGGTTCTCGGTGGCGCGCCGGCTGGCCCTGCTGCTGACCTTCCAGCGGTTCCTGCCCACCACGGGGCCGATGGCGATGCGCTCGACGAGGCTGATGTCCATCGCGGTGCGGGTGATGGCGAACCTGGTCACCGACGACGACGCCGATTGGGTGGCGCGCGCCTGGCGCGGCGGCGGCCGGCTGTCACAGCTCATCGATCACCGAAAGCCGTTCAGCTAAGCCAGCTTCTGCCGGCCTGCGCCAATCCGCCCCTATCATATCAAAACCGTTGACATATATCAGGCTGCTTGATATACAGGAGCACATGACTCAACCAGTGGATTTCCAATTCGAAGGTGCCTACCGGGGTGAATCCCCATTCGGTGCGGGCGTGCGCCCGCCGTGGAGCATCGGCGCCCCGCAGCCGGAGCTGGCGGCCCTGATCGAGCAGGGCAAGTTCCACGGCGACGTCCTGGACGTGGGCTGTGGGGAAGCGGCGATATCGCTGGCGCTCGCCGAACGAGGACACAAGACGGTGGGCCTGGACCTCTCCCCCACCGCGATCCAGCTGGCCCGAAAAGAGGCCGAGAAGCGGGGCCTGACGAACGCCACCTTCGAGGTGGCCGACATCAGTTCCTTCACGGGCTATGACGGGCGGTTCGGCACCATCGTCGACAGCACCCTGTTCCACTCCATCCCGGTCGAGGCGCGCGACGGCTACCAGCAATCGATCAAGCGGGCCGCGGCGCCCGGGGCCTCCTACTTCGCCCTGGTCTTCGACAAGACCGCGGTGCCCGGGGGCCCGATCAACGCGGTCACCGCCGACGAGCTGCGCGACGTGGTGGCCAGGTACTGGGTCATCGACGAGATCAGGCCGGCGCGCATCCACGGCAACCTGCCCGACAGCTCCCCCGACCTGCCGTTCACCGGGGTGCGCGAAGAGCCGAACGGGCTCAGGTCCGTCGCCGCGTGGCTGCTATCCGCGCACCTGGGCTCGTGAAAACATCAGGTGTATAGTCCGGCTAATGAAGGGTACGAGGCTGGCTGGTGTCGGCGCCGTGGTCGGTGCCGCTATCGCACTGGCGGCGCCGGCGCAGGCCGACGACTACGACTACACGTTCAAGCAGACCGTCAACCACTTCGGCGTATACGGTCCGCAGGACCAGCTCGCGTGGCTGGGCAAGATCGCCTGTGACCGAATCGGCCACGGCGTGGACGGCGACCCGTACAAGTCGGCCAACTTCCTCCAGCACAACCTGCCGCTGGGCACCACGCAGGGTCAGGCGTTCCAGTTCCTGGGCGCCGCGATCGACCACTACTGCCCCGACCAGGTCGGCTTCATCCAGCGGGCCGGCCGCTAAACCTTAGTTGGGCGGCTTGTACGCCGCGTGCAGCGCCACGATGCCCCCGGTCAGGTTGCGCCAGCGCACCGCCGACCACCCGGCCGCTGAAATCCGCTGCGCCAGCCCGGCCTGGTCCGGCCAGGCCCTGATCGATTCGGCCAGGTACACGTAGGCCTCGGGGTTGCTCGACACCGCCCGCGCCACCCGCGGCAGCGCCCGCATCAGATATTCCTTGTAGACCGTGGCGAAAAGCGCGCTGGTGGGCGTGGAGAATTCGCACACCACCAACCGGCCGCCGGGCCGGGTGACGCGGAACATCTCGCGCAGGGCGGCCTGCTGGTCGGCCACGTTGCGTAACCCAAAGCTGATCGTCACCGCGTCGAAGACCTCGTCGCCGAACGGCAGCTTGGTGGCGTCGCCGGCGACCTTGGGCACCCTGCGACCGGCGCCGGCGGCCAGCATCCCGACAGAGAAGTCGGCCGCCACACACCACGCCCCCGATTTCTTCAGCTCCACGGTGGACACCGCGGTGCCGGCGGCGAGGTCGAGCACCTTGTGGCCGGGGCCAATCCGCAACGCCGACCGGGTGGCCCGCCGCCAATGCCGGTCCTGACCCAGCGACAGCACCGTGTTGGTCACGTCGTAACGGCGGGCCACGCCGTCGAACATCGACGCGACGTCGCGGGGGTCCTTGTCCAATGCCGCGCGACTCACGACGGCAACGCTACCGGCCGCCCGCCCGACGACGATGCGGCCCGCGAAGCGGGGTGAGGAGGAGCCGGGCAGTTAGCCCGGGAATGAGATGACGACGAGCGCGTTGTAGGGCTGCGTGACTGAAAAAGTTTGGTTTATCACCGGTACATCGAGAGGCTTCGGACGGGCGTGGGCGATCGCCGCACTGGAGCGGGGTGACAAGGTCGCCGGGACGGCGCGCAACACCGCATCGCTGGACGACCTGGCAGAGAAGTACGGCGACGCGCTGCTGCCGATTCGGCTGGACGTCACCGATCGCGAAGCCGACTTCGCCGCGGTCAAGCAGGCGCACGACCATTTCGGGCGCCTGGACATCGTGATCAACAACGCCGGCTACGGCCAGTTCGGCTTCGTCGAGGAGCTCTCCGAGCAAGACGCGCGGGATCAGATCGAGACCAACGTGTTCGGCGCCCTGTGGATCACCCAGGCCGCTCTTCCCTACCTGCGGGAGCAGCGCAGCGGACACATCATCCAGGTGTCGTCGATCGGGGGCATCACCGCGTTCCCGTTGGTCGGCATCTACCACGCGTCCAAGTGGGCGCTGGAGGGCTTCTCGCAGGCACTGGCCCAGGAGGTCGCCCCGTTCGGCGTGCACGTCACATTGATCGAACCGGGCGGCTTCGACACCGACTGGGCGGGAGATTCGGCCAAGCACGCCGACTCGCTGCCGGCGTACGATGAGATTCGCGCCGCCGTGCAGGCCGAGCGCAGCAAGCGCTGGGCCAGCCCGGGCAACCCAGAGGCATCCGCCGCCGCGCTGCTGAAGGTGGTCGACGCCAAGGAACCGCCGCTGCGAGTCTTCTTCGGCGCGTCGCCGCTGGAAACGGCCAGGGCCGACTACGAGAGCCGGCTACGCAATTGGGAGCAGTGGCAGCCGGTCGCCGAGCTCGCGCAGGGTTGAGCGCAGATCGTCACTCGCCCAAGGCGTATCGCGTCGCGGACACCCGCCGCCGGGTGAAGGGCGACAGCACCGCCTCGTAGTGGCCGAGCAGCTCGTCGCAGATGACCGGCCAGCTGCGGCCGAGCACGCTGCGGCGGGCGGCGGGCGCATAGCGGTGCCGCTCGGCGAGCAGATGCGCCACGGCGCCGGGCAGCTGAGCCTCGAACTCGTTGACGGGCAACAGCAGTCCGGTGCGACACGGGGCGATGAGGTCGCGCGGCCCGCCGGCGTCGGGCGCGATCACCGGCAGCCCCGAGGCGAGCGCCTCCTGCACGACTTGGCAAAACGTCTCGTGTTCACCGGTGTGCACGAACACGTCCATGCTGGCATACGCCGCGGCGAGCTCCTCGCCGTACAGCGCACCGGTGAAAACCGCTGTGGGCATGGCGGATTGCAGCTTGGTTTCATCGACGCCGTCGCCGACGATGACCACCTGTACGGAATTGCCGGCGTTCAGCGCGACCAGGCGCTCGACGTGCTTCTCCGGCGCCAGCCGGCCCACGAAGCCGACGATCGGCTTGCCCTGCGGCGACCACCGCCGCCTGAGCTCCTCGCTGCGCGCCGACGGCGCGAAACGCAGCACGTCGACGCCGCGTGCCCACCGGTGTACCCGGGGAAATCCATGTGCGACAAGGGATTCCATCGTCACGCTGGACGGGGCCAGGGTGCGGTCGGCGAGTCGGTGAAGGTGGCGGAACCACGCCCAGGCCGCCCGGGTCGTCATCGGGATGCCGTAACTGGCCGCGAAGCCGGGGACGTCGGTCTGGTACACCGCGACCGTCGGGACCCCCAGCCAGCGAGCTGCCTTGACGCCGCCGTAGCCGAGCAGGGCCGGCGACGCCAGATGCACCACGTCGGGGTCGAATCCGCGTAGCACGCTCACCATTCGGGGCAACGGCACACCCAGCGGCAGCGTGGTCACCTTCGGGAACATCCGCGACGGCACGCGATGCACCCGAATGCCGTCGTGAATTCGATCCGCCCGCGGCTGACCCGGCGGGTTGTCAGGTGCGATGACGAGGGCCTCGTGACCCGTCCGCCGCAGGTGCTCCAAGACGCGCAGCACTGAATTGCTGACACCGTTGACATTGGGGAGGAACGACTCGGCGACGATAGCAACGCGCACGACACCACGATGTCAGCATCGCCTGTCGGAAAGGTTGCCTACGAGCATACGTCGCGCGAAATCTCCTGGTCGGACGCCTCGGCGCGGCGGTCCAGCCTCCTGTCCAGCAGCGCCAGGCCAATCAGCGCCGCCGCCGCAACCAGCCACGCCACCACCGCGATCGAACCCGCCGGGATGATCGCCAGCCCGGCGTTGCGGTGCTGCACCCGGACCAAGTTGGGGTCCCTCTTGTTGTACTCGACGTAAATCCGCATGCCCGTCGCCAATTCGGACGGATACAGCACACCGAGTTCGGGGCGGTAGGTGACGCGCTCGGGTGTGACGAATTCGATTGTGGAGCGCCGCGGCCCGGCGCTGAGCACCTCCGCCTGCGCCACCCCCATGTTGTGTTGAATCGCAATGTCGTCGCGCCAGGCGCCGGCCACCAGCAGCAACGACTGCAGCGTGACCAAACCGGCCACGATCAACACCGCAATCCGCGCCCACCCCAACACAATCCTGGCCCGGGTCCTCGGCGGCTCATCACTGCGACCATGAAGCAGGATGCGCAACAACGCTTTTGGTGACGTCACAGCGCAGCTTTGATGGCAGCGTGTAGTTGTCGCAGCGAGGACCGGTCGGCCTTGACCTCCAGCACCCGCATGCCGGCACCCGGCTCATCGAGGGCCGCGTCGAGGTCGTCGACCTCGATCTGCCGGCTCTCCACGTGATAGGCGCGGCACAGCGCGCCGACGTCGACGTCGTGCGGGGTGCCGAAGATGCGCGAGGACACGTCGGAGAACCGGGGGTCGCCCTGCTCGAGCAGTTCGAAGATGCCACCGCCGTTGTCGTTGGACACCACGATGGTCAGCCGCTGCGGCGTGGGTTCGGTGGGGCCGATCAGCAGCCCAGAGCTGTCGTGGACGAACGTCAGGTCGCCGATGAGCGCGACGGTGCGTCCCTCGTGTGACCCCTCGTGCGACCCCTCGTGAGCCAAGGCCGCCCCGATGGCGGTGGAGACGGTGCCGTCGATGCCGGCAACGCCGCGGTTGGAGCGCACCTTGATGCCATCGGGGTCCAGACCCACCAGCGCCGCATCCCGGACCGGGTTGGACGCGCCGAGCACCAGCTGGTCGCCGGGCCGCAGCGCGTCGGCGACGGCCGCGGCCACATGCAGCCCGGTGGTCAGCGGGTGCGCCTTGAGTTGACCGCGCACCGCTTCGTTCGCGTGCCTGTTGACCTCCGCGCAGCGCTTCAGCCAGGCCGGATCCGGGGCGCCGGAGGTGACCGCCCGGGTGCCGGTGGCCTGCGAGTTCCCCGAGACGTCGGGCCAGCGCGGCCCGGTGGTCAGCGCGTACACCGGCACCTTTGGGTCGGCCAGCAGCGCCGACACCGGGCGGTGCAGCGTCGGGCGGCCGAGCATGATCACCTGCTTGGGGCGCAGCAGCGGCAGCGCCAATGGGTGCAGCGGATTAGGCACGGGCCGGCCAGAAAATGAAGTGGGCTCGGCGACGGTCGGCAGCTGCGCCAGGTTGGGGTGCTCGCCGGCGCCGTGGCCGGCGATGACGACGGTGTCGGGCGACAGGTCGATGTCCAGCGGCTGGTCGAACGAGACGGGCGGCGTGTACGTCCACGGCTTACCGCCGGGCCGCCCCTGGGGAATGACGGCGCCGCGGGGTTCGGGATCGGGCACCAGCGGCTCGCGCAGCGGGATGTCGAACTGGACGGGACCGGCGTTGGCGGTGCGAGATCCCGTGGCCGCCGCCAGGACTCGGCAGGTGGCCGATCGCCACGTGGCGTTGAGCGCGTCCAGCCGCTCGGGCGCGTCCTCGGCCAGGCCCAGGCTGATGGCCGCGCGGACCTGGGTGCCGAAATAGCCCAGCTGCTCCATGGTCTGGTTGGCCCCGGTGCCCAGCAATTCGTAGGGCCGGTTGGCCGACAGCACGATGAGCGGCACCCGCGCGTAGTTCGCCTCCAGCACCGCCGGACCGAGGTTGGCCACCGCGGTCCCGGATGTCATCGCGACGCACACCGGCGCGCCGGCGGCGATCGCCAGCCCGATCGCCAGGTAGCCGGCGGTGCGCTCGTCGATGCGAACGTGCAACCGGATCCGGCCGGACCGGTCGGCGTCCTGCAGCGCGAACGCCAGCGGCGCGTTGCGCGACCCGGGGCATAGCACCACGTCGCGGACGCCGCCGCGGATCAGCTCGTCAACGACGACGCGGGCCTGTGTCGTCGAGGGGTTCACTCCTACAGGGTGTCATAACCCGCTGACCACGCGCCGAGCGTGGAGTTGCGGGGCTGGACCGGGATGGACCGGGATGGACCGGGATGGACCGGGATGGACTAGGCCCTCACCCCGGCGAAGAACTGCAGCGCCGCGGTGTTGACGGCCTGGGGCCGCTCCAGGAACCCGAGGTGACCGGTGTCGGGGATCTGCAGGTACCGGCCGTTGGGCATCGCATCGGCAACCTCGCGCCCCAGGTAGGCCGGCGTCACCACGTCGTCGGAGAAGCCGATCACCAGCGCGGGCGCGGCGATGCTGCGGTAGGCGGGCAACCGGTTGGTCTGCGGGGAGACGTCCAGCTGGCAGCGCAGCCCCGGGGTCTGCTTGACCGGCCAGGTGCAAAACATCGCGATCCAGTCGGCGACGGCCGCGTCGTCGTTGATCGTTTTGCGCGAAAAGCTTTCCAGCAGGCGGTTTCTCGCGTCCAGCGCGGGCGGCATCTCGATCCCGGAGGCGTATAGCTCGACCTCGGCGTCATAAAAGAACTTCCGCGCGCGGTCCAGCCGGCCGCGGGTGGCCATCAGCACCGCGGCGCTGACCAGCTCGGGCCGCGACACCATGAGTTCCTGCGCGATGAACGAACCCATGGACACCCCGACGATCCGCGCCGGGGCCAGGTCCAGCGACTCGATCAGCGCGGCGGTGTCGCCGACCATGGTCTGCGTCGTGAACCCCTCGGCGTTTTCGGTGGCACCGATCCCGCGGTTGTCGAAGGTGATGCACCGATATCCGGCGGCCACAAACGCGGGAAGCTGATGGGGATGCCAGGTGCGTCCCGCGCCGCCGCGGCCAGCGATGAAAACGACGGGTTCACCGGACCCGCGATCGTCGTAAGCCAGGTTAATCACCCGGACGACGGTACAAGGAGCGGGTGGCAGGACTTGACCCGGTCGATCCACCACTGGCGCCGCGCGGGGGGTGCGGCCAGCGCCTGTAACCGTGCGGGGTCGGGCGTCACCGGCGCCACCGGGAGGAAGCCGTCGACGGGGACGGCGACGTCGGCCACGTCTGCTGAGAACAGCCCGCCGGTGCCGAGCCCGCAGGCATGGCGCAGTTCCGGCAGGGCCGCCGCAGCGGTCAGCCCGGCGGCGATCCCCACCGCCGAATCGAGCGCGCTGGAGACCACGACCGGGATGTCGATCCGCGCGGCGATGCCCAGCAGGGCCGAAATGCCGCCCAGCGGAGCGGCTTTCAGCACCGCGATGTCGGCGGCACCGGCGCGGACCACGGCGAGCGGGTCGTCAGCCTTGCGGATGCTCTCGTCGGCCGCGATCGGCACGCCCGGCATGTCCGGGTGGCGGCGAAGCGCGGCGAGCTCGTCGACGGTCGCGCAGGGCTGCTCCAGGTACTCCAGCGGGCCGTCGGCGGTCAGCGCGGCCGCCGCTCGGGCCGCCTCCTCGACGGTCCAGCCGCCGTTGGCGTCCACCCGCACGGTGGGAACGAGCCGGCGCGCGGCATTGACCCGTTCGACGTCGTCGGCCAGCGTCTGGCCGGGCTCGGCGACCTTCACCTTGGCGGTGCGGGCCCCGGGGAACCGGGCCAGCACCTCGGCGACGCGGGCGGCGGGGACGGCCGGCACGGTGGCGTTGATGGGGATGCGGTCCCGGAGCACCGGCGGGGGCGGGCGGTACGCGCCCTCGACGGCCGACGCCAGCCAGTGCGCGGCCTCGTGCGGGCCGTATTCGACGAATGCCCCGAATTCGCCCCAGCCGGCCGGGCCCTCGATCAGGGCGACCTCGCGGATGGTGATGCCGCGAAAGCGCACCCGCATCGGCAGCGCCACCACGTGCAGGCGGTCCAAAAGGTCCGCAAGCGCCGGCAAAAAAGGGCGAGTCACCGCTGGTAGACCTGGCGACCCGCGAGAAACGTCGCGCGGATCTCGAGGTCGGCGATCCGCTCCGGCGGCACGGTGCGCGGATCGCCCGACAGCACCACCATGTCGGCGTACTTGCCGACCTGCAGCGAGCCGATCACATCGTCGGCGAACAGCTGCCAGGCGGCGTCGATCGTCTGCGCGCGAATGGCCTGATCGACCGTCAACCGCTCCTCGGGCGCCAGCACCCGGCCGCTGGGCGCCGTGCGGGTCACGGCCACGCTGATGTTGCGCAGCGGCTCCTCGGGGGTGACCGGCGGGTCGTTGTGCAGCGAGATCCGCATCCCGGTGGCCACCGCGGAACCCGCTGGCATCCAACGGGATCCGCGCTCCGGGCCGAACAGGCCGTCGACGATGATGTCGCCCCAGTAATGGATCTGGTCGACGAAGATGCTACAGGTGACGCCGAGGTCGGCGGCTCGTTGGAGTTGATCGGGCCGGATGGCGCCCACGTGTTCGAGGCGCAACCGGTGATCGGGGCGCGGATCGCGGCGCAGCGCTTCTTCGTAGACGTCGAGGATGGTGTCGATGCCCGCGTCGCCCTGGACGTGGCACGCCATCGGCCAGCCCCGCGGGAAGTAGGCGCCGACGATCTCGCTCAGCTGCTCCCGGGTGTAGTTGGCGTGCCCGCAGGACCCCGGCGTCACCCCGATGGTGCGGGTGGCGGCGGTGTCCAGGTACGGGAAGGACAGCGCGATGTTGCCCACCCACGGCGAGCCGTCCACCCAGATCTTGATGCCGACCTGGCGCAGCATGTCGTCGCCCTCGCCGGGGGTGGCGTCGGTGTGCAGCTGCGGGTTTGAGATCTCATAGGTGCGCAGCCGGACCGTCAGCTCGCCGCGCAGCTGCTCGACCAGGGGCCGAAACCCCGGGTCGAAGGCCATCTCCGAGCAGGTGGTGAGGCCCGCTCGGTTCAGCCGGGCGCACTCGGCGAGCAACATCGCCGGGTAATCGCCGGGCGCGATGGCGCCGGCCAGCAGCGGAAACACCGCGCCGGTTTCCTCTGCGGTGCCGTCGAGTTCGCCGTGCGCGTCGCGGCCGAACTTGGCGCCCTTGGGATCTGGGGTGTCGCCGGTCAGGCCAGCGCCCCGGGCGGCGTGCGAATTGAAGTAGGCCTTGTGCCCGGAGTTGTGGATGATCACCAGCGGGCCGTCCGGCGCCATCTCGTCCAGCCAGGCCAGCGTCGGCTCGGGAAGCCCGGGCTGCAGCAACGGGTCCCAGCCGTTGAGGTAGGCGCCGTCGGTGCCTCGTGCGGCCGACTCGCGGGCGACCGCGGCGACGACGTCGTCGGCGTCGCGCAGGGTGACCGGGCGGATGTCGACGATGCGGTCCGACAGCGCGACGGCCTCCATCAACGGATGACCATGTGCCTCAACGAATCCCGGCATAACGCAGCCTCCACCGAACGAGCCGACGTCGATGGTTCGGGTGCCCGGGCCGATGTGGTCGGCGACCTCGGCGCGGCTGCCGACGGCGACGATGCGGCCGCCGGCCACCGCGAGCGCCTCGGCCGTGGGTCGCGCGTCATCGACGGTCAGCAGGGTTCCGGTGATGACTAGGTCTGCGGGCGCCATGTGCAGGGATCCTAATGATCGGGGGCGTTGCCGAGGGTGCGGCTGACCCGAATTGCAACACGTTCTAGTCTTGCCCCATGAGTCGCGCTGGCGACGATGCAGAGCAGAAGCGATGAGGAGGAGCGGCGCTATGAGTGACGAGCTGTTGCGCAACCCGACCCATAACGGCCACATGCTGGTGGGCGCGCTCAAGCGCCACAAGAACAAACCGGTGCTCTTCCTCGGCGACACCACGCTGACCGGCGGTCAGATGGCCGACAAGATCAGCCAGTACATCCAGGCGTTCGAGGCGGTGGGCGCGGGCACCGGCGCCGCCGTCGGGCTGCTGTCGCTCAACCGCCCCGAGGTGCTGATGATCATCGGCGCCGGGCAGACCCAGGGTTATCGGCGCACCGCGTTGCACCCGCTCGGCTCGCTGGACGATCACGCCTACGTGCTGTCGGACGCCGGCATCAGTTCGCTGATCATCGACCCCAACCCGATGTTCGTCGAGCGGGCGCTGGGGCTGCTGGAGAAGGTGCCGTCGCTCAACCAGATCCTGACCATCGGTCCGGTGCCCGAGGCGCTGCGCGGTGTCGCCGTCGACCTGTCGGCCGAGGCGGACAAGTACGCGCCGCGGCCGCTGACTGCCCGCGACCTGCCTCCGGATCAGATCATCGGGCTGACCTACACCGGCGGCACCACCGGCAAGCCCAAGGGCGTGATGGGCACCGCGCAGTCGATCTCGACCATGACGATGATCCAGCTCGCCGAATGGGAATGGCCCGAGGAGCCGCGGTTTTTGATGATCACGCCGCTGTCCCACGCCGGGGCCGCGTATTTCCTCCCCACCCTGGTCAAGGGCGGCCAAATGTACGTGCTGCCCAAGTTCGATCCCGCCGAGGTCCTGAAAACCATTGAGGAGAAACGGATCACGGCCACGTTCGTGGTGCCGTCGATGCTGTACGCGCTCATGGACCACCCCGATTCACACACCCGGGACCTGTCGTCGCTGGAGACCGTGTATTACGGCGCGTCGGCGATCAACCCGGTACGGCTGGCCGAGGCGATCAGCCGGTTCGGCAAGATCTTCGCCCAGAACTACGGGCAGTCCGAGGCGCCGATGGCCATCACCTACCTGGCCAAGGGCGACCACGACGAGAAGCGGCTGACCTCGTGCGGGCGTCCGACGCTGTTCGCCCGCGTCGCGCTGCTGGGCGAGGACGGCAATCCGGTGCCGCAGGGCGAGCCGGGCGAAATCTGTGTCGGCGGGCCGCTTTTGGCCGGTGGGTACTGGAACTTACCCGACGAGACCTCCCGAACTTTCAAAGACGGCTGGCTGCACACCGGCGACATGGCCCGCGAGGACGAGGACGGCTTCTACTACATCGTCGACCGGGTCAAGGACATGATCGTCACCGGCGGCTTCAACGTGTTCCCGCGGGAAGTCGAAGACGTCGTCGCCGAGCATCCGGCCGTCGCCCAGGTGTGCGTGGTCGGGGCGCCGGACGACAAATGGGGCGAGGCCGTCACCGCGGTGGTGGTGCTGCGCGCCGACGCGCCCCGCGACGAGGCCGCGATCGACGCGATGACCGCCGAGATCCAGTCCGCGGTCAAGGAGCGCAAGGGCTCGGTGCAGTCGCCCAAGCGGGTGGTGGTCGTCGACTCGCTGCCCGTGACCGGGCTGGGCAAGCCGGACAAGAAGGCCGTCCGGGCGCAGTTCTGGGAGGGCGCGAGCCGCGCCGTGGGCTAGCGCACTCGGCAGGCTCAGGTCGCGGCTATCCCCGCGACAAGCAGGTCCAACATGCGGCCCGTCTGCTCCGGTGAACCGCTGACCAAAAAGATGCCGATCAGGCTGGACACCACATCATCGGCGTGGACGTCGGCACGCAGGGTCCCGTCGTCGGCGCCGGCGCGCACCAGCGTGTCGACCGCGCCGACGATGCTGTCGCGCGTGTGGCTGGGCTGCATGGCGCCGGAGGCGAACATCGCGTGCAACGACTCCGCCATCCCGCGCTTGGCGGCCACGAAGCTCGCGTAGCGGTCCATCCAGCGGCGCAGGGCGATCTTGGGCGGGTAGCGCTTGAGCAGCTGCTCGGCCGCCGCGGCCACTTCGGCGAGCTCGGCCCGGTAGATCGCCTCGACGAGGGCCTCCCTGTTGGGGAAATGGCGGTAGAGCGTACCGATCCCGACGCCGGCGTCGCGCGCGATCGACTCGAGCGAGACCGGTCGCCCCTCTGCGGTGGCGAACGCCGCGGTTGCCACCTCGAGCAGCCTCTCGCGGTTCCGGCGCGCGTCGGACCGACGTGATTCCACCAAACCGGAGGTGCCTCCGTTCCTGCTATGCTCGGACAAGCGGAGGGTCCTCCGCATTCCCCCAGTGTGTCAGACGGGAGCACCCATGACGAAGCAAAACCCCGGCGGTATCGGGAGCATCGGCGCGGCCGGAGCGCCCACGGTCGCCCGCATGGGCTATGGCGCCATGCAGTTGTTCGAGGCCACCTCCGCCGAGGATGCGGCTGCGGTGCTGCGTCGCGCGGTCGAGCTCGGTGTCAACCACATCGACACCGCGTCGTTTTATGGCCCCGGCGAAGTGAACCGCCGGATCCGCGCGGCGCTGGCCCCCTACCCCGAAGACCTCGTCATCGTCAGCAAGGTCGGTGCGCGATACACCGGCGAAGCACCCATTCCCCTGGCCCCGGCGCAACGACCCGACGAGCTGCGCGCCGCCGTCGAAGACGACCTGCGCCAACTCGGGCTCGACTGCGTGCCGGTGGTCAATCTGCGGCGCATGGACCTGGGGCCCGGCGTGCAGCTCGAGGGAGACCAGGTCGTCGACGTCGACGACCAGCTCGCCGAGATGATCGCGCTGCGCGACGAGGGCAAGATCGGCGCGATCGGCATCAGCAGCGTGCCGCTCGACGTCGTGCGGCGGGCGCTGCCCGCCGGGATCGTCTGCGTGCAGAACGCCTACAGTCTGCTCGACCGCTCACAGGAAGCCACGCTCGACCTGTGCAAGGCTCAGGGCGGGCAAGGACTAGCCTGGGTGCCGTACTTCCCGTTGGGATCGGCCTTTCCCGGGTCGCCCAAGGTCGCCGACAATGCGGTGGTGCGCGCCGTCGCCGGCGAAATCGGCTGCACGCCAGCCCAAGTCGGGCTGGCGTGGCTGCTGGCCCACGCGCCGAACACGCTGCTGATTCCCGGCACCCGATCCATCGCACACCTCGAGGAGAACCTCGGCGCCGCGAAGGTCACACTGAGCGCGGACGCGATCGCGCGCCTGGACGCCATCGGCTCGGCGGCGGGCCATGACTACTCTGTCACGCGTGGGCATCAGTGATCGGATCAGGCCGCCGTGGTGGCTGAAACCGGCCAACAAGGTCTTCATCCAGATGTCGCGGCTGGGAATGAGTTTCGGCGGCGAGAGCCCGGCGGTGCTGACGGTGCGAGGCCGCAAGTCCGGCCGGGAACGGTCGACGCCGGTCACCCCGATGACGGTCGAGGATAAACAGTACGTCGTGGCCGGCTTTCCGGGCGCCGACTGGGTGGCCAACGTCCGCGCCGCCGGCCAGGTCACCCTGGCCCGCGGCCGCCGCGCAAACACGGTGCGGATGGTGGAGCTGTCGCCGGACGACGCGCGGCCGATTCTGCGGGCCTTTCCGGCCGAGGTGCCCACGGGCGTCGGTTTCATGAAGCGGGCGGGACTCGTCATCGAGGGGCACCCTGAGGAGTTCGAAGCCCTGGCCGGCCGCTGCGCGGTGTTCCGGCTGGAGCCGGTGTAGCCCGATGCGACGCGTGCTGCTGGTGTCCCTCTTGCTCACGGTATGCCTGGGCGTCCCGGCGGGGCGGTCTTTCGCCGCGTCGGGCTGCGCGCCCGGCGGCGCTCCTCCCCCGACCGGCTCGGCCACCCGCAAGGTCAACGATCTCGACTGGGACGGCCAGCCGGACACCTTGTGGTTGGGGCAGATTCGCGAAGGCGACGGCCGCACCGACCGTGTCGTCGGCGTCACGACGGCCAGCGGCGCCAACTCCGACGTGCAGGTCACCTCGGCAAGCCCAATTCCATTGGCCGCCTTGGCCATTGACGCCCAGCAGGATGGCCAGCACCAGATCATCGTCAGTGACGGCCGCGGCGCGCACCTCTACGTGTTCGCCAACTGCCGGCTACAGACCGTCGCCGACAACCAGGGCGCCCCGTTCCTGTTCGACCTGCAGAACCTGCGCGACAACGGCACCGGGATCGGCTGCAGCGACCTCGGCCCGCCATCGACCGGCCGGCACCTGGTCGGGCTGCAGGCCTTGAACAACGGCCAGTGGACCGTCCGCCGCACCGAGATCGACCTGAACGGCGCGCTGGCGACCATCGGAGCGTCCGACACCGTGGCGGCCGCCTCCGCCCAGGATCCCGCCGTGACCTCCGCGCAGACGATCAGCTGCGGCGACCTCACCATGAGCAAGGACGGAGTTCAACAGCCTTGAGCGACAACCCATTCGATGCGCAGGCGTGGCGAGGAGTCGACGGCTTCGGCGAGCTGACCGACATCACCTATCACCGCCACGTCTCCGACGCCACGGTTCGGGTGGCGTTCAACCGGCCCGAGGTGCGCAACGCGTTTCGGCCCCACACCGTCGACGAGCTGTACACCGTGCTCGACCACGCCCGGATGTCGCCCGACGTGGGCGTGGTGCTGCTGACCGGCAACGGCCCGTCGGCGAAGGACGGCGGCTGGGCGTTTTGCTCCGGAGGCGATCAGCGCATCCGCGGCCGCTCGGGCTATCAATACGCCAGCGGAGAAACCGCGGACACGGTCGATGTGGCCCGGGCGGGCCGGTTGCACATCCTCGAGGTGCAGCGGCTGATCCGGTTCATGCCCAAGGTGGTCATCTGCCTGGTCAACGGGTGGGCCGCCGGCGGCGGGCACAGCCTGCACGTGGTCTGCGACCTCACCCTGGCCAGCCGCGAGCACGCCCGCTTCAAGCAGACCGACGCCGACGTCGGCAGCTTCGACGGCGGTTACGGCAGCGCGTATCTGGCCCGTCAGGTCGGCCAGAAGTTCGCCCGCGAAATCTTCTTCCTGGGCCGCACCTACAGCGCCGAGCAGATGCACCGGATGGGCGCGGTCAACGAGGTGGTCGACCACGCGGAGCTGGAGCGCGTCGGGATCCAGTGGGCGGCCGAGATCAACGCCAAATCCCCTCAGGCGCAACGGATGCTGAAGTTTGCGTTCAACCTGCTCGACGACGGGCTGGTGGGTCAGCAGCTGTTCGCCGGTGAGGCCACCCGCCTCGCGTACATGACCGACGAGGCCGTCGAGGGCCGCGACGCGTTCCTGGAGAAGCGCGCCCCGGACTGGAGCCGGTTCCCGCGCTATTTCTGAACTCCTCGCGGGCCCGCCTAGACTCGCCACCTGTGACCAAGAGCCCCCTTCGCCGGTTCACCGACCAGATCGTGCTGGCGACCATGCGACCACCCGCGTCGCCGCAGGTGCTGGTCAACCGGCCCGCGATCAAACCCGTCGACCTCGACGGCAAGCGCATCCTGCTCACCGGAGCGTCGTCGGGCATCGGTGAGGCCGGGGCCGAACAACTGGCCCGCAGAGGCGCCACCGTGGTCGTCGTCGCCCGCCGCGGCGACCTGCTCGACTCGCTGGCCGACCGGATCCAAACGGCGGGCGGCAACGCGATCGCGATGCCCTGCGACGTGTCGGACATGGACGCCGTCGACGCGCTGGTCGCCGACGTCGAAAAGCGCATCGGCGGGGTCGACATCCTGATCAACAACGCCGGCCGGTCCATCCGCCGGCCGCTGGCCGAGTCGCTGGAACGCTGGCATGACGTCGAGCGGACCATCGTGCTCAACTACTACGCGCCGCTGCGGCTGATCCGCGGGTTCGCGCCGGGAATGCTCGACCGCGGCGACGGCCACATCATCAACGTCTCGACCTGGGGCGTGCTGTCGGAGGCGTCGCCACTGTTCTCCGTGTACAACGCGTCCAAGGCGGCGCTGTCGGCGGTGAGCCGGGTCGTCGAGACCGAGTGGGGCCGCCGGGGCGTGCATTCGACCACCCTCTACTACCCGCTGGTGGCCACGCCGATGATCGCGCCGACGAAGGCCTACCAGGGCATGCCCGCGCTGACGTCGGAAGAGGCAGCCGAGTGGATGATCACCGCGGCCCGCACCCGGCCGGTGCGGATCGCGCCGCGGATGGCGATCGCGGCGAAGGCGCTGGACACCTTCGGCCCCCGGTGGGTCAATACCCTGATGCAGCGGCAGAACTTCCAACCCAACCACGACGGCGGTGCCTGAACCCCTTTGGGAGGTTGCTGGTCCGATCTCTGGGCCACCATTGCGACCGAGCGCGGGGCGCTTGCCAACGACCTCGCCGACCTGACGCCGGCGCAGTGGGAGACGCCGTCGCTCTGCACGGGCTGGACCGTCCGCGACGTCGTCGCGCACCTGTCGGCGACCTCCTCGCTGAACCCGGCCACGTTCCTTTTCAATATGGCCTTCAATATGGCCGAGGCTGGGTTCAAATTCGACAAATTCACCAGCGACCAGATTGCCAGCGACCAGATTGCCGCGCACCGCGGCGCCGACCGGGCCGCCACTCTCAGCGAATTCCGCGGCCTGCAGAATTCCACCTCCGCGCCGCCGGGACCCAAACCTCGTGGCTGGGTGCCCGTTGCTGTCGCTGTTGCTGGCCATGACCGGCCGGGCCGGCGCATGCGACGACCTCGCCGGCCCCGGGGTGCCGACGCTTCGCGGGCGCTGCGCCCCGACGCACTAGCGACGTGATAGACACGACCCTATGGAGATCCTGGCCAGCCGGATGTTGCTGCGGCCGGCGGACTATCAGCGGTCGTTGAGCTTCTACCGCGACGAGATCGGCCTGGCCATCGCCCGCGAATATGGCGCAGGCACAGTACTTTTTGCCGGCCAGTCGTTGCTGGAGCTGGCCGGTTACGGCTCGCCCGACCACTCCCGGGGCCCCTTCCCCGGGGCGCTGTGGCTCCAGGTCCGCGACGTCGAGGCCACCCAGGCCGAGCTGCAGGCCCGGGGTGTGCCGATCGCCCGCGAGGCGCGCCGCGAACCGTGGGGCCTGCACGAGATGCATGTGATCGATCCCGACGGAATCACACTGATCTTCGTCGAGATCCCCGGCGATCACCCGTTACGCCGCGACACCCGCGGCGAACGGGGAGAAACGCCCGGTTAACTAAGAGCTAACATCTGACGACAAGTCAAGGTACACCTGCGTTTCAGCTATCTCTCCGTTCGACAATTTAATCCCCCAACGACCAGAATCAGGCGCTGTGAACATCGATTTGTTCCTCTTGATCATCGTCGTAATCACGGCACTCGCTTTCGATTTCACCAACGGCTTCCACGACACCGGCAACGCGATGGCAACGTCCATCGCCAGTGGCGCCCTGGCGCCCAAGGCCGCCGTGGCTCTGTCGGCGGTGCTCAATCTGATCGGTGCCTTCATGTCCACCGCCGTCGCGGCCAC
The DNA here is from genome assembly GCF_001667035.1 of Mycobacterium sp. 852002-51057_SCH5723018. Classification (GTDB taxonomy): domain Bacteria; phylum Actinomycetota; class Actinomycetes; order Mycobacteriales; family Mycobacteriaceae; genus Mycobacterium. The sequence continues at coordinate 11,236 of NZ_LZIR01000069.1, read as the reverse complement.
GATCGCCAAAGGTCTGATCGACGGGCATATCGTGACCCTCGAACTGGTCTTCGCCGGCCTGGTCGGCGGCATCGTGTGGAACCTGCTGACCTGGCTCCTCGGCATCCCCTCGAGCTCGTCGCACGCGCTGATCGGCGGCATCGTCGGTGCGACGATCGCCGCCGTCGGCGCGCACGGGGTGATCTGGAAGGGCCTGGTGTCCCATGTGTTGATTCCGGCCGTCGTCGCCGCGATCCTGGCCATCTTGGTCGGGGCCATCGCGACCTGGCTGGTCTACCGGATCACCCGGGGCGTGGGGACCGAGCGCACCGAGGCCGGGTTCCGCTACGGCCAGTGGGGTTCGGCGTCGCTGGTCTCCCTGGCGCACGGCACCGGCGACGCGCAGAAGACGATGGGCATCATCTTCCTGGCGCTGATGTCCTACGGGGCGATCAGCAAGAGCGCCGCGGCGCCGCCGCTGTGGGTCATCGTCTGTTGCGCCCTGGCGATGGCGGCGGGCACCTACCTGGGCGGCTGGCGGATCATCCGCACCCTGGGCAAGGGGCTGGTCGAGATCAAGTCGCCGCAGGGCATGGCCGCCGAATCTTCCTCGGCCGCAGTCATTCTGCTATCCACCCACTTCGGCTACGCGCTGTCGACCACGCAGGTCTGCACGGGTTCGGTGATGGGCAGCGGGCTGGGCAAGCCAGGCGGCGAGGTTCGTTGGGGCGTGGCCGGCCGGATGGTGACCGCGTGGCTCGTGACGCTTCCGTTGGCCGGGCTGGTCGGGGCGGTCACCTACTGGATCGTGCACCTCATCGGCGGCTACCCGGGCGCGATCATCGGCTTCGGGCTACTGGTCGCGGTTTCTACCGCCATCTACATCCGGTCGCGCAGGGTCAAGGTCGACGCCAAGAACGTCAACGCCGAATGGGAAGGCAGCCTCACCGCCGGTCTCGACGAGGACCAGCACAAGCCGCCCTCCGATACGGGACCCAAGGTCGGAACCGGGGCGAGTTCCCGGCCCGGCTCCGGCCCCGATTCCCAAGACACGGTGAGCGCGAGGAACCCCTCATGAGCCACTTCTCCGACTGGTTCAACTACCAAGCGTCCCTGAAGATCTTGGTCTTCAGCATGCTGGCCGGTGCCGCACTGCCGGGAATCTTCGCCCTCGGGCTCCGGTTCCACGCCGTCGGCACAGGAGAGGTCAGCCCCGACGGGAGCACACCGCACAAGAATCCCGCGCTGCTGGCGGTCGCGTGGACAATCTATGCGGTGGTGGTCGCGGTGATCCTCTTCGCCCTGCTGTACGTCGCCCGCGACTTCATCGCACACCAGGTCGGCCAGCCATTCCTCGGCGCCAAACCCAAGTAGGATCGAATCGTCGTCCGCCCAGCCGAACCCGTGTGCGGGGGAGGGAAAGCTAAGTGAACGGATTCCTGAGTTCGATCGTCTCGTGGCTGCGCGCGGGATACCCGGAGGGCGTCCCGCCCACCGATACCTTCGCCGTGCTCGCCCTGCTGACCCGCCGGCTGGGCAATGACGAGGTCAAGGCCGTGGCGTGTGACCTGATGGAGCGCGGCGAATTCGACAACATCGACATCGGCGTGGCAATCACCCAGCTCACCGATGAGCTGCCGTCGCCGGAAGACGTCGAGCGCGTGCGGGAGCGATTGGCCGCCAAGGGCTGGCCGTTCGATGAGCCGGACGGCGCCGAGGACCGCGCATAGCCGTCCTGCGTGCCCTCAGGGTCGCATCGGGCTCCGCTGTGCCAGTGCTGATGCCCGCGCTGCAGCGGGTGCTGGACGGCCGCGATCCGGCGCTGGTCGCGCTACCGGCCGGCGACGACCGCGTCTCGCAGGCGATGCGGGTGGGCCTGCGGGTGGGCTCCCAGATTGACGACGACGTGGCCCTGGTGGCAGTGACTTCGGGGACGTCGGGAACCACCGGTCCCCCCAAGGGCGCCCTGCTGACCGCCGTGGCGCTGACCGCCAGCGCGTCGGCCACCCACGACCGGCTCGGCGGATCCGGCGGCTGGCTGCTGGCCTTGCCGCCGTATCACATCGCCGGCCTGCAGGTGCTAGTGCGCAGCCTGCTGGCCGGTTTCGCGCCGGTCGAGCTGGACGTCTCCGCCGGGTTCGACGTCACCGAATTGCCCACGGCGGTAAGGCGATTGGGCTCGGGGCGGCGATACACCTCGCTGGTCGCCGCCCAGCTGGCCAAGGCGCTCGCCGACCCGGCGGCCGTGGCCGCGCTCGCCGAGCTGGACGCGGTGCTGCTCGGCGGCGGACCGGCCCCGCGGCCGATCCTGGAAGCCGCGGCGGTCGCGGGCGTCACGGTGGTCCGCACCTATGGCATGAGCGAGACGGCGGGCGGCTGCGTGTACGACGGGGTGCCGCTCGACGGGGTGCGGCTGCGGGTGGACGCCGACGGGCGCATCGTCATCGGTGGCGCGACGCTGGCCAAGGGATACCGCAACCCGGTCGACCCCGACCCGTTCGCCGAGGCGGGCTGGTTTCGCAGCGACGACCTGGGCGCCCTCGACGAGGACGGTGTGCTGACCGTGCTGGGCCGCGCCGACGACGCGATCAGCACGGGCGGGTTGACCGTGCTGCCGCAGCCCGTCGAGGCCGCGCTGTGCGGCCATCCCGCCGTCGGTGACTGCGCGGTGTTCGGGCTTGCCGACGAGCGGCTGGGACAGCGAGTGGTCGCCGTGATCGTGCTGCGCGACGGGTGCCAACCGCCGACGTTGGAGGCGCTGCGGACCCAGGTGGCCGGCACGCTGGACGCCACCGCAGCGCCGCGCGAGCTGCACATCGTCGAGGCGCTGCCGCGGCGCGGCATCGGCAAGGTCGACCGGGCGGCGTTGGTGCGGCGGTTCGGCGGCAGGGACCATCGCGTCGGTCAATAGGCTGAGTGACCGTGACGAGGGCGCGGCGGGAGCTACTGGCTGTCGCGGTCGGGGTCGCGCTGGTGGCGGCGGCGTTCGTGCTGCCGCATCTGAACCTGGGGGTCAGGCCGCGGCTGGACATCGGCGCTCAGCGGCTCGCCACGCACGCCGGGTCGGACCCGATCTTCGGGGCGTGGGAGGTGCACGCCAGCTGGGGAAGCGGGCCGGCACTCCTGATCGCGGCGGCCGTGGTGGTGTGGGGACCGGCTGTGGCGCAACGTCTTTCGTGGCGGACGCTGACGCTGGGCACCTGGGTCACCGCGTGTGGGTGGGCGTTCGCCCTGGCGATGATCGACGGCTGGCAGCGCGGTTTCGCCGGGCGGCTGACCACCCGGGACGAGTACCTGTCCCAGGTGCCGACGATCACCGACATCCCGGCCGCGGTCCGCACGTTCGCCGGCCGGATCGTCGACTACCAGCCGAACTCCTGGACCACCCACGTCTCCGGGCATCCGCCGGGCGCGCTGCTGACATTCGTCTGGCTGGACCGGATCGGCCTGCACGGCGGCGCGTGGGCCGGCCTGCTGTGCCTGCTGGCGGGCTCCAGCGCTGCGGCCGCCGTGGTGATCGCCGTGCGCGCCCTGGTCGACGAGCAGACCGCCCGCCGGGCCGCGCCGTTCGTCGCGGTGGCGCCGACGGCGATCTGGGTCGCCGTGTCGGCCGACGGCTACTTCGCCGGGGTCGCGACGTGGGGCATCGCACTGCTGGCCGTGGCGGTGCACCGGGCCGTCCGTTTCCCGGCGCTGCTTGCCGCGGGCGCCGGGCTGCTGCTGGGCTGGGCGGTGTTCCTCAGCTACGGCCTGATCCTGCTGGGCATGCCGGCGCTGGCGGTGCTGGTGAGCGCCTCCGATTGGCGGGCGGTACTGCGTGCGCTCGGCCCGGCGGCCCTGGCCGCACTAGCCGTGGCGGTGGCGTTCGCCGTTGCCGGCTTCTACTGGTTCGACGGCTATGCCTTTGTGCAGCAACGTTATTGGCAGGGTATCGCCAAATACCGGCCGTTCCAGTATTGGAGCTGGGCCAACCTGGCGTCCGTGGTGTGCGCGATCGGGCTCGGCAGCGTCGCGGGAGTCAGCCGTGTCTTTGATAAAGCCGCCATCCGCCGCCGCTCCGGCTTCCACCTGGTGTTGCTGGCCATGCTGGGCGCCATCGCCTGCGCCGACTTGAGCATGCTGAGCAAGGCCGAGGTGGAGCGGATCTGGCTGCCGTTCACGATCTGGCTCACCGCGGCGCCCGCCCTGCTGCCGGTGCGCTCGCACCGGTGCTGGCTGGCCGTCAACGCCGCCGGCGCGCTGCTGGTGAACACCGTGATGGTCACCCACTGGTAGCCGGGCGTCAGAGGCCGACCGCGCGGGTGACCCGGGCGAATCGGCTGGCGGGCGCGCAGGCCTCCCGCACGGCGGCCACGTCGGCGGCGACGTCGACGTCGGCCAGCGGCTGCACCGGTGTCACGTCAATCCCGTTGTCGCGCAATGCCTTCAACGTCAGCTCGCCGGTGTCGGGTTGCGACATCGGGACGGTGCGCAGGCATTCGGCCATGGCCGGCTCCGCCACCCCGAGCACCCACCAGCCGCCGTCGTGGGCCAACCCCAGCACGGCCGGCGCGTCGAGCAGCCGCCGCGCGCAATCCGAGAGGACCGCGGCGGTGACCTGTGGGGTGTCCATGCCGATCTGCAGGACCGGATAGCCGGCCGAACCTTTACCGGAGTCGGCGTGGGCGTTGGCGAGCCGGTCGGCGAAGCCGTCCCCGCGCTGCGGGATGACGGTGAACGACTCGAGCCGCCGCCGAATCTCGGCGGCGCCCGCCGCGGCGTCCAGGTCACCGGTGAGGGCCACCACGCGCTCCGCGACCGGCGCGGCGGCCACCGCATCGAGCGTGTCCAGCAGCGCGGCGGCGGCGATGTCGGCGGCGACCCGGTCACCGACGGCCGCCGCGAGCCGCGTCTTGGCCCGGCCGGGCTCGGGCGCCTTGGCGACCACCAGCACCGTCACCGGCAGGACCCTCACGAGATCACCTTCCAGAAGTCGAGGATCGCGGTGATGCTGCCGCGCAGCGACCCGCTGACCTTCGACTTGCCGCCGGTGCGGGGACCGTAACTGACGTCGAGCTCGACCACGCGCCAGCCGGCGGCGGCCGCCCGCACCAGCAATTCCAGCGGGTAGCCCGATCGCCGGTCGGCGACGCCGAGGTCCAGCAGGGCCTGGCGCCGGGCCACCCGCATCGGCGCGATGTCGTGCACCGGCAGACCGTGGCGCGTGCGCAGCCGCCAGCTCATCACCACGGTGCCCACCCGGGCGACCCAGGGCCAATGCAGCCCGGGTACCGGTCGGCGCCGCCCGATCGCCAGATCGGCGCCCAGGTGCAACGCCGCAACCAGCCGGGGCAGATCCCGGGGATCCATCGAGCCGTCCGCGTCGATGACGGCCACGACCGGCGTCGTCGCGGCCACCACCCCGGCGTGCACCGCCGATCCGTACCCGGGCCGTGGTTCGGCGACCACCTGGGCGCCGTGTCGCGATGCCACCCCGGCGGTGTCGTCGGTGCTGTTGTTGTCCACCACCAGCGCCCGGTAGCCGCCGGGTATGGCGGCCAGCACCGCCGGCAGCGACTCCTCCTCGTTGAGGCAGGGCAGCACCACCGTGACCGCGTCCTCGGGCATGGACTCGCCCGCGATCAGTGATGGGTGGGGGGCGGCGTCACCGGCTGGTGTGGTGTTACCGGCTGCGGGGTCGCCGGCTGTGGCGTCACCGGCTGCTGCGTATGCGGCTGAGTCGGAATCGTTTGTGGCGCCTGCGTCTGCGTGTGCGGCGCAACGGTGGTCGTCTGCGTCACCGTGGAGGGCGCCTTCGTGGTCGGCGCCACGGTGGTGGTCGAGGGCGGCTGAGTCGTGGTCGGCGGCGTCGTGGTGGTCGGCGGCGTCGGCGTGGCGGCGGGCGGTGTCGTGGTCGTCGTCGGCGGTGTCGTGGTCGTGGTCGTCGGCGTAGTGGTGGTGAGCGTCGTGGTGGTGGGCGTCGTGGTCGTCGGCCCAAGCGGCGGCGTATACGGGGGCTGCCAGCCCGGATACGGAATGATGATCGGAACGGGGATCGGCACATTCGGGTTCGGGTTCGGCACGAATCCCGGCGTTCCCGGCGTTTCGGGTCCGACCGGGGCGGCCGGCCCCCCACCGGAGCCCGGCGAAACTACCTGGGCGGGAAGGTAACCATTGGCGTCCGGAACGACGCCCCCCTGGAATCCGGCGAAGGGCTGATCCGGCGGAGGCGGTGGCACCGGCGCCTGCTGCTGCGTGGGCAACAGCGGCATGAACTTGCCCGGGGCGGCGTTCTGGTGTCCGACCACCGGCTGTTGACTCGCGGTCGGCCTGACGGCGATGGCCACCGCGGCGGCCAGGGACGCGAATGCGACGACGGCGAACGCGATGACGGCGTTGCCGAGCAGCAAGGATCGCCGGCTGAGCCGCGCCGGCCCGGTTCCCGCTTCTTCGTCGTCGTCGTAGTCGTCCTCATCGAATTCGGGGCCGTACTCGTCGGCGTACGGCTGCCCCTCGGCGGCCTGCGAGTACGCCAGCTGCGGTTCGTCCGCAGCGGCACCGGCCGCCGGGGCGAACGCCGTCTCGTCGCCGGTGAGCCTGGCCACCGGGGAGAACCCGGTCGCGGCTCCGGCGAACCCGGCCGCCGGGGCCATCGCGGTCGCGTCCGGGCCCCCTGCCATCGACGGCGCGGCGGCCAGCGCTGCGCCCCGGGCCAGCGCAAAGGTGGGGTCGTCGGGAATCTCCACCCGCATGGTCGACGCGTCGCGAAGCTGGTCGGCGACCTGGGTGAGGTCCGACGACGCGCCCACCAGGTAAAGGTCGTGCGGGGCGTTGGGTTGGTCGGTGAGCCGGGCCATCATGGTGTCCAGCGCGGCGGTGGCGTCGCCGCCCGAGCCGCCGCCGAGAGGTTCCCTGGCCAGCATGGTCGGCGGCGCGTCCGCGTCCTCGACCAGCGACAGTGAGGCCGTCTCGTCGTTGACCACCAGCACGCCGCCCGCCCGGCCCGCGGCCCGCATCAGCGCCGTCACCGCCTGCGACTCCGACAGCACCCCGACGTCGTGGACACCGGAATCTTCCAGCGCCTGGCGGAGCCGGTCGGCCTGAGCATCGTCGTCCCAGCACAGCCGGGTCGCGACCAGTCGATGGTTCTCGTCAGCCAGCAGGCGATTTGTGCCGACAACGGTGTCGGTCAGCGTGCCGATCGGGTGGTCAGCCAGGTCGACGCTGGATTGGTCGATCACCTCGGCGCCCCGCGCGCCCGATCCGACAAGCGCCAAGCGGGCAACGGGGCCGGTAACCGCGACCCCCAGTACGACGTCCATCCCGCACTCCTTCGGCTGGCTACCCCACCACCAGCATCTCCCGCATCATTACACTGCGATAGCGTCGGCAGTAACAGTCATTCGGTCGACAACGTTCGCCGATGCGCCGCAGAACCCCTTTTCGACACTGCCGCGTCGTCCGAACGGAGATTATGTTTCCAAGTAAGCAACGAAGGCGGCGCGGCAGGGGGTTCCCCGGCCCCGTCACCGAAGCTGCGGAGCCAGTAACCGTCCTCGATACCCGGGGGGAACCGTGAGTCAGAGCAGCGACGACGCGCCTACCGGGCCCATCCGCGGGCAGACGCAGCAAACGGCTCCGGGCGGCGCCGGCCGCCGCCCCGGGGCCGCGGCCCCGCCGGGTGCCGGGGGGCCGACACGGCGGCGGAGCATCGCCGCCGACCTGACCGCGGCGGCCCTGCTCGTCATCGCGTTGATGCTGCCGTGGAACCTGTACGTCGGGATGGGCATCCTCGGCAGCAGCAAGACGGTGTTGGCGTTGATGTTCGTCGCGACCCTGCTGTCCCTCATCTCGATCGTGCTGGCCGGCTCCTGGCGGACGTCGAGCGGGCGGTTGAACCCCGCGCTGGCGGGGCGGCTTCGGTTGTGGCTCAACGTCCCCTACGCGGTGCTGGTGCTGGGCTTCGTGGTGTTCGACGTGGTCGAAACCGTCCGGTTCGGCGGCGCCGTGAACGTGCCGGGCGGCGTCGGGCCGGGGGCGTGGCTGGGTATCGCCGGCTCCCTGCTGAGCGCGCAACCGGTGATCACCGGTCCGGCGGCCGAGGGTGAGAGCTTCAGGTCCGCCCGGATCATCGGCTACGCGTCGATGGCGGGCGCCGCGCTGAGCTTCGTGTTCAACCTGTTTTGGCGGGTGCGCTACGCGCTGCACGGCGACTTCGGCAAGCAAAACATCGCGGTCATCGCGACGGCGGTGGTGTACGGCGCCGTGGCGCTGGTCGCCGTCCTGGTCGGGTCCCGTTGGCTGCTGCGCAACACCAGGGCCTCGCGGCTGGCGACCGTGGCGCTGGGCGTGTCGACTCTGATCGCCGGGACCCTGGTCTGGGCCCTGCCCATCGGCCGCGACATCGACGCGTTCCACGGCATAGCGCAGAACACCTCGACGGCAGGGGTCGGGTTCGAGGGCTACCTGGCGTGGGCGGCGGCGGCGGCGATCTTCGCGCCCCGCGCCCTGCTGGCCCGTCGCGACGCGTCGACGACGGAGGAAAACGCCTGGCGCGCGGCCGCCCGAAATGGCTTGCTGCTCATCACCATCTGGTGCCTGGGGTCGATGCTCATGCGCATCACCGACCTCGTCGTGGCCGTGAGCCTGAACTACCCGTTCTCCCGATACGACACCGTCGTGCTGGCCGCCTTCGACCTGGCCACCGCGGTGCTCGCCATCTGGCTGCGCATCAACCTGGCCAACGACGCCGTCTCGGCGCGGCTGATCTCGTCGCTGTGCGGGCTCGTCGCCACCCTGAGCATCACGCGCGTCGTCGTCGGGGTCGCGCTGGCGCCACGGTTCGCCGAATCGCCCAACGCGCCCGCGCCGAACCCCGTCTACGGAAACAACCTCGCCCAGCAGATCACCAGCACCTTCGACGTGGCGCTGTGCGTGCTGGCGCTGTGCATCCTCGCGGCGGCGATCGTCACCGGCCAGCTCAGCAGCCGGCGCCGGCGACGGCAACGCCGCCGCGCCGCCCACACGCGCGCCAGCGGGCCTCAGCCCGGTGCCGCGCCGACGACGCGCATCCCCGTCGGCCACGCCGGCCCTCCGTCGTCCGCGGAGACCACCCGCATCCCGGCCGGTGACGACATGGAGGCGCCGACCGGCGTGATACCGCAGCTTGCCGGTTCTCCCCGCATCTTCCGGGGAGACGATTCCGCCACCTCGGAGATCCCCGTGCACCGGCCCCGGATCTTCCGGCCGTCGCAGGACCCGTAGAACGAGCTAACGCAACGGCGCGAAGGCGAATTCGCGCAGGCCCTGGCGCGGTTCGATGGCCGCGCGGAACCCCAACTCCTCGGCGGCGCGGGTGGGATCGGCGACGATGTGGCGCACGTCGCCGCTGCGGTACTGGCCGGTGACCACCGGCGAAGCGGAGCCCCCGCGCGCCTCGCACAGCGCGCCGGCCACCTCCAGGATCGAGATCGGCCGTCCGGAGCAGACATTGAACGCGGTGAAGCCGTCTCGCTCGGTCACTGACGACGCAGCGGCGAGGTTGGCGGCGGCCACGTCGTCGACGTGGACGAAGTCGCGCATCTGCCTACCGTCCTCGAAAACCCTTGGCGGCTGACCCTTTTCCAGTGCCGAGCGGAAGATCGCCGCCACCCCGGAGTACGGGGTGTCGCGCGGCATGCCGGGGCCGTAGACGTTGTGGTAGCGCAGCGCCACCACCGAGCCGCCCGTCGCCTCCGACCACGCCAGCGCGTAATGCTCCTGCGCGGTCTTGCTGGCCGCGTACAGGCTGCGCGGGCGCAGCGCGGCGTCCTCGCCGACCAATCGCCATGCCAGGTCGAGACCACAGGCCGGACAACGGTTTTCGAAGATGCCGGCGTCGAGGTCGACGCGCCGCCGCGCCGGCGGGTCGACGAGCCCGTGGTCGGGGCAGGCGTAGTGGCCCTGCCCGTAGACCACCATCGACGACGCCAGCACCAGCCGGCGCACCCCGGCGGCGAACATGCGCGCCAGCAACACCGTCGTCCCGAAGTCGTTGTGGCCGCCGTAGGCGGGCGCGTCGGCGGCGTCGACCCCGGCGCCCACCATCGCCGCCTGGTGACACACGAGGTCCACACCGTCCAGCAGCGGGGCCAGCGCCTCGCCGTCGCGGACGTCGACGTGGTGACATCCCGGCGGCAACACCGCGTCGGGGCCGTGTGCGGCGGGCAGCAGCGCGTCGACGGCGACCACGTCGTGACCGGCCGCCCGCAGCGCCGCGTCCACGCGCGACCCGATGAAACCGGCCGCCCCGGTGAGCAGCACCCTCATGGCAGCTGCATCGGCAGCGTGACGCCGGTGTGCGGCTGGCAGTGCCTGCACGCGTTCTCGGCGGCGACCCGGCCGATCGCCGCACGCACCAGCTCTTTGAACGGCTCGATGTTCTTTTCGAATTCGGCGAATACCTCGACGGCCGTGACGCCCTCGCCGGCCCGCACCCCGGCGTCCAGGTCGGTCACCAAAGCGATTGCGGCATAGCATATCTCGAGCTCACGGGCGAGCACGGCCTCCGGGTAGCCGGTCATGTTGACCAGAGAAAACCCGGCCGAGGCGAACCAGCGGCTTTCGGCGCGGGTGGAAAACCGCGGCCCCTGGATCACCACCATGGTGGCGCCGTCGACGACGCCGGGCAGTCCGGTGGCCGCGGCCCGCAGGGTCGGGCAGTACGGGTCGGCGAAGTCGACGTGGATGCCGCCGGAGTCGAAGTAGGTGTCGGCGCGGCCGGTGGTGCGATCGACCAGCTGATCGGGCACCACCACCGCTCCCGGACCGTTGTCGGGGTTCAGGCTGCCGACCGCGCACGGCGCGAAGACGCGCCGCACGCCGAGCTTGCGCAGCGCCCACATGTTGGCCCGGTACGGCACGGTGTGCGCCGAGAATTGGTGGGCCGCGCCGTGCCGGGGCAGGAAGGCCACCTCGTGTTCGGCGACGGCGCCCACCGTGACCGGGGCGCTGGGCGGCCCGTACGGGGTCTCCACGTCGATGCTGCGGGTGTCGGACTCGAAGAACGTGTAAAAGCCGCTGCCGCCGATGACTCCAAGCACCCGCCCATTGTGGTGCATAGGGCAGGATGCCCTGGTGGCCAGTTTCGCGCAGTGGATCTCGGGGGCGCGGCCGCGCACACTGCCCAACGCGGTGGCGCCGGTGGTCGCCGGCACCGGCGCGGGGGGGGGGGGGGGGGGCGCGGGGGGGGGGGGGGGGGGGGGGGGGGGGGGGGGGGGGGGGGGGGGGGGGGGGGGGG
>NZ_LZIR01000068.1 GCF_001667035.1 Mycobacterium sp. 852002-51057_SCH5723018 | reverse complement strand
GAGGCGCAGAATGCAAAGTTCGACCTGGCGCTGGGAAAGCTGAACCTCGAGCCGGGGATGACTCTGCTCGACATCGGATGCGGCTGGGGCGCCACCATGAAGCGCGCCATCGAAGAATATGACGTCAATGTCGTGGGGCTGACGTTGTCGGAGAACCAGGCCGAGCACGTCCAGAAGATGTTCGACCAGATGGACACCCCGCGCACCCGGCAGGTGTTGCTGGAGGGCTGGGAGAAGTTTGACGAGCCTGTCGACCGGATCGTCTCGATCGGCGCGTTCGAGCACTTCGGCCGCCAACGGTGGGGCCACTTCTTCAAGATGGCCCACCAGGTGCTGCCGGCCGACGGCGTCATGCTGCTGCACACCATCAGCCGGCCCACCTTCAAGGACGCCCGGGCGCAGGGCAACCCGTTGACCCACGAAATCGTTCACTTCACCCAGTTCATCCTGGCCGAGATCTTCCCCGGCGGATGGCTGCCGACGATCCCCTCGGTGGAAGAGCACGCGACCGGGGCCGGCTTCAAGGTGGCCCGGATCCAGTCGTTGCAACTGCACTACGCGAAGACCCTGGAAATCTGGGCCGCCGCGCTCGAGGCCAACAAGGACAAGGCCATCGAGATCCAGTCCGAAGAGGTCTACAAGCGCTACATGAAGTACCTCACCGGCTGCGCGAAGCTGTTCCGGAAGGGCATCAGCAATGTGGGGCAGTTCACGCTGACCAAATAGCGCGACAGGCGCGCTGCCCGCCGGTTACTTCGTCAACGTGAACTGGTTGACGTCGGTGTAGCCCTTCCGGAACAGCTTCGCGCAGCCGGTGAGGTACTTCATGTAGCGCTTGTAGACCTCTTCGGACTGGAT
>NZ_LZIR01000067.1 GCF_001667035.1 Mycobacterium sp. 852002-51057_SCH5723018 | reverse complement strand
TCCAGCTGGCGGGGGGGCGGGCGGGGCGGCCCGGGGCGGTCCCGCGGGGGGGCCGCGGGGGGGGGGGGGCCCCCCCGCGGGGCCGGGGCCCCCGCCGCGCCCGCGCCGGCGCCGGCGCCCGGAATTTTGGCCTACGTGGTGGCCTTCGGCGGTGGCCCGGGAACCGAGTCCGGGCCGACGGTGGGCGGCCGCGGTGGCGCCAAGGCGCCGGCGGCCACCGTTCCGGCGGCAGGCGTGGTGGCGCCCGGCCGGGCGGAGGGGCGGGCGCGCCGGCGCCGACGGACGGCAATGCGCGAATTTGGCGACGAGTTCCTGGACATGGACTCCAACATCGGCGTTGCGCCCGATTACCGCGAGCCGGAGCAGTTGGTGTCGGCGGTGGCTTCCGGGAACGGAGCCGGGACGCTGGGGTTCGCCGGGACCGCGCCCAAAGACACCGCCGTGGGCGCGGCCGGGTTGACCAAGCTGGCCGGCGACGAGCTGTTCGGTAGTGGCCCGCGGGAGCCACTGGTGCCGGGCACCTGGCATCGGGATGAGCTGCAGGGAGGGGGAGACGAGGAATCGTAGCGTGCGATTCGGTAACCGAAATCCGAACCGAAAACTTAAGGGAGACAGATCGTTATGAGTTTGTTGGATGCTCATATTCCGCAGTTGGTGGCCGCGCAGTCGGCGTTTGGTGCCAAGGCGGCGTT
>NZ_LZIR01000066.1 GCF_001667035.1 Mycobacterium sp. 852002-51057_SCH5723018 | reverse complement strand
GGTGGGGCCACTTCTTCAAGATGGCCCACCAGGTGCTGCCGGCCGACGGCGTCATGCTGCTGCACACCATCAGCCGGCCCACCTTCAAGGACGCCCGGGCGCAGGGCAACCCGTTGACCCACGAAATCGTTCACTTCACCCAGTTCATCCTGGCCGAGATCTTCCCCGGCGGATGGCTGCCGACGATCCCCTCGGTGGAAGAGCACGCGACCGGGGCCGGCTTCAAGGTGGCCCGGATCCAGTCGTTGCAACTGCACTACGCGAAGACCCTGGAAATCTGGGCCGCCGCGCTCGAGGCCAACAAGGACAAGGCCATCGAGATCCAGTCCGAAGAGGTCTACAAGCGCTACATGAAGTACCTCACCGGCTGCGCGAAGCTGTTCCGGAAGGGCTACACCGACGTCAACCAGTTCACGTTGACGAAGTAACCGGCGGGCAGCGCGCCTGTCGCGCTATTTGGTCAGCGTGAACTGCCCCACATTGCTGATGCCCTTGCGGAAGAAATTCTCGCACCCCGTCAAATAATGCATATAGCGGTCGTAGACCTCTTCGGACTGGATGGCGATCGCCTTTTCTTTGTTGGCCGCTAAATTGGCCGCCCAGATATTCAGCGTCCGCTCGTAATGCTCGCGCAGCAATTGCACTCTTTCGACGCCGAATCCGGCGGCCTGCGCCAACTCCAAAATATCTTCCTGCGCCGGCAACTGCCCGCCCGGAAAAATTTCGGTGTAGATGAATCGTGTGAATCGGATGTCGTTCATCGTCAGCTTGATGCCGCGCTCGTGCATCTGCTTTTGCGAATGCGCCAAAATCGTGTGCA
>NZ_LZIR01000065.1 GCF_001667035.1 Mycobacterium sp. 852002-51057_SCH5723018 | reverse complement strand
CCGCCCCCCGCCCCCCCCCCCCCCCCCCCCCCCCCCCCCCCCCCCCCCCCCCCCCCGCCCCCCCCCCCCCCCCCCCCGCGCCCCCCCCCCCCCCCCCCCCCCCCCCCCGGCCCCCCCGCCCCCCGCCCCCCCCCCCCCCCCCCCCCCCCCCCCCCCCGCGCCGCCCACCAGCGGCGGCGCAGCGCCGGCGCGCTCACGACGCCGACGGACGGGACGCCGTCTTCGAGCAACGCGATCAAACTGGCCCACACCGGCACCCCGCGCACGAAGTTCTTGGTCCCGTCGATCGGGTCGATGATCCACTCACGTCCTCCCAGCGTGGCCGTGCCGCCGAACTCCTCGCCGACGATGCTGTCTTCTGCCCGCTCGCGCCAGAGCACCTCACGCAATTCGGACTCGACGGCGCGGTCCGCGTCGGTGACCGGCGTCAGGTCGGGTTTCGTGTCGACGCGCAGGTCCAACGCGCCGAACCGGGCGGCGGTCAGCGCGTCGGCGCGGTCGGCCAGCAGCAGCGCCAGCGTCAGGTCGTCGGGGTTCATGCGAGCAGTCCTACCACGGCGTCGCGAAGGCCTAGCCTGGATGAGTGTGGGAATTCGGTCTGCTGATCCTGCTGGTGGCGGTCTTGGGGTTGTTCCTCGCCCAGCGGTTCGTGCCGCGGGGACCGCGCGGTGAGGTGGCGAGCGGCACGCTGCTGGTGACCGGCGTCAGCCCACGACCGGACGTCGGCGGCGAGCAGTACGTGACCATCGCCGGTGTCATCAACGGACCGACGGTCAGTGAGTACGCCGTCTATCAGCGCATGGCGGTCGACGTCGACCAGTGGCCCACGATGGGCCAGCTGTTGCCGGTGGTGTATTCGCCGAAGAACCCGGACAACTGGAGGTTCGCGCCGGCAGTACCGCCGGCCGCCTAGCTGCGGATCACCCACCCGCCGGCGGGCGCGTCATCACGGTGAGCCGGGTCCCGTACCGCGGCAAGACGCCGGAGGCTCGCGCCACCGTCCCGGCCGGCATCCCGGGCACGCCCGGATAACCGGACCCGGCCAGCTCGTCGGTGCCCGGAAGCGTGGTCAGGCCGGCGGGCTGCAACGCCGTGACATGGCTGCTCGACGGCGTCGACCAGGCCGCGGGCACCGACATCGGCCCAATCGCCTTCGCCCGGCCCATGCTCACCGTGATCGCATTGGTCAGGCCGCCGAGTCCCGAGCCGGGCGTCGCGCCGCCCAGCGAGCCGAACCCTAAGGGCCCGAGCGCGGGCGAAGGCCCCGCGACGCCGGATAGATAGGCCAGGTTGGCTTGGGCGCCGGTGAGCGAAGCCGGGATGCCCGCGATGGTCCCGGTCGAGCCGATTGCCGTCTGTGCGCCCAGTATGGAGTCGAGCACGTTGAAACTGCTCGGCACGATCGGAATCGGACTGAGCGCAAAGAGCTTGTCGAGGCCTTGACCCACCTGCTGACTCAACTGCGACAACGTCGAGTACAAGTTGTCGAGGAGGGTGTTTTGCGCCTGGGTGGCGGCGGCGGTTTGAGCGGCGACGCCGTCCGGGGTGGTGGTCTGTCGGGGGGACACGAAGGACGTCAACCGGGCGGCCGCCGCCGAATTGACGGCGTAGCCGTTCATGGCGGTGGCGTCCTGCGCCCACATCTCGGCGTATTGGGCTTCGGTGGCCGCGATCGCCGCGGTGTTCTGGCCGAAGAAGTTGGTCGCTATCAGGGCTTGCAACAGCGCCCGGTTGGCCGCGACCACCGGCGGGGGCACCGTCATCGCATAGGCCTGGTCATATGCCGCCGCCGCCGCCCTGGCCTGCATGGCGGTCTGCTTCGTCTGCTGGGCGGTCGCGGTCAGCCACTCGACGTAGGGCGCGGCGGCGGTCGTCATCGACTCCGAAGCGGGGCCGCGCCAGCGCAAGGTGGCCAGGCTCGAGAGCACCGAATCGTAGGCCTCGGCGGTGGTGCGCAATTCGGCGGACAGCGAATCCCAGCTTCCTGCGGCCGCCAATAGTGAGCCGGATCCCGGGCCGCTGTAAATCCTGGCGGAATTGATTTCGGGCGGGAAAAGGGCGTAATCCATTGCCAATTCTCCTTGCTGGTGTGCGTGGTGAACTGTGCCGCGCCCGAACGACACCCTGGTCGGCCGCCGCCGCATCGGCAGTGGTCAGGACAAAATGTAGGCGGCGGCCCGCGTTTGTACTGAGATTTAGGGGCAAACGTCGCCCCGTGTCCGCGAGGGCGGGCGGCTCCCGTAACCGCGGCGGCGGACTTAGCGTCCCCCGAAAGCGGTTCATAGGGACTAATGGCACCCATTTGTGAATCCAATGCCCCTGGGTTAACGCAGCCTGGCCCCAATAGCGTGGCGGAGGGGCCCGGACTGCGTTTTGGCCATTCCGTCCAGCGCACGAGGCCGCGAGGGACGCGGGTGAGCTCGGGAGGGGCGTTGGTCCGGTTCTTCTTGGTCGACGATCACGCGGTGGTGCGGCGCAGCCTGATCGATCTGCTCGGCGAGGACCCCGACCTCGAGTTTGCCGGCGAGGCGGGTTCGGTCGCCGAAGCGATCGCCAAGATCCCTGTGGCGAGCCCGGATGTCGTTGTGCTCGACGACTGGTTGCCCGACGGCAACGGCATCGAACTGTGCCGTGACCTGTTGTCCCGCATGCCCGATCTGCGCTGCCTGATCCTGGCGTCGTATGCGTCGGACGTGGCGCTGTTGTATGCGATCCTGGCCGGCGGCAGCGGATATGTCGTCAAACAGATCAGGGGAATGGAGTTGGCGTGCGCCATCAAGGCGGTGGGGGCCGGGCGGTCGCTGATCGACAAGCGGGAGGCGGACGCGGTGATGGCGAAGCTGCGGCGGCTCGCCGACAACAGTGACGGGCGCCCCGGGCTCAGCGACGGGGAACGGAAATTGTTGGACTTGCTCAGCGACGGCCTCACCAACAAGCAAATCGCCGATCGGATGCTGCTGACGGAAGACTTGGTCAGAACCTACGTATCGCGGTTGCTGGTCAAGCTCGGCGTGGCACGCTGAACTCAGCCGTGGCTGACGCGCAATAGCTCCGCCAGGCTGGGCAGCTTGACGCGGGGGCGCCCGTGCGGCTCGCCGGCCGACCGCTCGTGGCGATCGATGACCTCCCAGTGGGCGGAGGTGACTAGTTTCGGCTGGCGCGAGGCCAGCCAGTCGGCCAGCTTGTCGGCGTGGTCCTCGGGGAAGCCCGCGAGTGCGCCTTGTTGTTTGGAGCCCGCCAAGTCAGCCAGCAGGGTGTCGACGGTCTCCTGGGAGTCCTTCTTATTGGTGCCGATGACGCCCGTCGGCCCGCGCTTGATCCACCCGACGACGTACTCGTTGCGGCTGCCCTCGACCCGCCCGCCGGCATTCGGGATGGTCGCGCTCTTGGCGTCGAACGGCAGCCCCGGGGTCGGCACACCGCGGTAACCAACCGACCGCACCACCAACTGCACCGGCAGCTCCTCGCGCTCGCCGGTGTCCTTGGCCGCCACCCGCCCGCTCTCGTCGGTGACCAGTTCGTTGCGGCCCAGCACGATGCTCTCCACCTTGCCGTCGCCTTTGATCTCGACCGGAGACGTCAAGAACCGGAACACAATTCGACGATGGCCGGGCCGCGGCGCGCGCTGTGCGTAGCCGCGCAGCACCTTGATGTTCAGCTTGGTCGTCTTGCCCGCCGCCTCGGCGTCCTCGTCGGTGATGCCCTCCAGCTGCGCTGGGTCGACGATCACGTCGACGCCGTCCAGGTCCGCCAGCTCCCGCAGCTCGAGCGTGGTGAACGCGGTCTGCAACGGTCCCCGCCGTCCGATGATCACGACCTCGTCGACGCCGCACGGGCGGAGCGACTGAAGGGCGTGGTCGGCGATATCGGTGAGCGACAACACATCGGGATCGGTCACCAGGATGCGGGCGACATCCAGAGCCACGTTCCCGTTGCCGACGACGATCGCGCGGGCACCGGAAAGATCCGGCGTCGCCTGCTCGAAGTTCGGGTGCGCGTTGTACCAGCCGACGAAGTCGACCGCGGAGATGCTGCCCGGGAGGTCCTCGCCGGGGATGTTCAACGCGCGGTCGGATTGCGCCCCGACCGCATAGATGACGGCGTCGTAGCGCTCGGCGAGTTCCCTGGCCTCGACGTGTTCACCCACCACCACGTTGCCGAAGAAGCGGAAGCGGGGGTCTTCGGACGTCTTCTCGAATTGCTTGCTGATCGACTTGATCTTGGGGTGGTCGGGCGCGACGCCGGAGCGCACCAGCCCCCACGGCGTCGGCAGCATCTCGAGCATGTCGACGGCCACCTCGACGTCGTCGGACGCGTCTGCCGCCTTCAGTAACGATGCCGCGGCGAAGAAACCCGACGGGCCGGAGCCAATGATCGCGACGTGGAATGGGCGCATACGCGAGCCTTCTGTTCGTGCCGGGCTGCGCGCGAGGGGGCTGAGCGTCGCAGCGGGACTGCACATACTGGTCACTTGATGCTAAACGCTGACCGGAGACGTTGACCTGAGCATTCGACGCCAGGCATGGCGCCGGTAACGTGGGCGGCTGTGGAACCCGACCGTCAAGCCGACATCGCCGCGCTCGACTCCACCCTGACCACGGTGGAGCGGGTGCTCGATGTGGACGGTCTGCGGGGCCGCATCGAAAAGCTCGAGCAGGAGGCGTCGGATCCCAAGCTGTGGGACGACCAGACCAACGCGCAGCGCGTGACCAGCGAGTTGTCCCACGCACAGGGCGAGCTGCGGCGCGTCGAGGAGCTGCGCCAGCGCCTCGACGACCTGCCGGTGCTCTACGAGCTGGCGGCCGAGGAGGGCGAAGGGGCCGCCAGTGGTATCGAGGCCCGGGCCGAGGCCGACGCCGAACTCAAGGCGCTGCGCGCGGATATAGAAGCCGCCGAGGTACGCACGCTGCTGTCGGGGGAGTACGACGAGCGCGAGGCGCTGGTCACCATCCGTTCCGGCGCCGGCGGGGTGGACGCCGCCGACTGGGCCGAAATGCTGATGCGGATGTACATCCGCTGGGCCGAGCAGCACAAGTACCCGGTCGAGGTGTTCGACACCTCCTACGCCGAAGAGGCGGGCATCAAGAGCGCGACTTTCGCGGTGCACGCCCCGTTCGCCTACGGCACGTTGTCGGTCGAGCAGGGCACCCACCGGCTGGTGCGGATCAGCCCGTTCGACAACCAGAGCCGGCGCCAGACGTCGTTCGCCGAAGTCGAGGTGCTTCCGGTGGTGGAGACCACTGATCACATCGACATTCCGGAGGGCGATGTGCGGGTGGACGTCTACCGGTCCAGCGGTCCGGGCGGCCAGTCGGTGAACACCACGGATTCGGCGGTTCGTTTAACCCACATCCCGACGGGTATCGTCGTGACTTGTCAGAATGAAAAATCGCAACTGCAGAACAAGGTTTCGGCAATGCGAGTGCTCCAGGCAAAGTTGTTGGAGCGCAAGCGATTAGAAGAGCGCGCTGAGCTGGACGCCTTGAAAGGCGAAGGTGGCAGTTCCTGGGGCAACCAGATGCGCTCCTACGTACTGCACCCGTATCAGATGGTCAAGGATCTGCGAACCGAGTATGAGGTGGGCAATCCGGCCGCTGTTCTGGACGGAGACATCGACGGGTTCCTAGAAGCGGGGATCCGGTGGCGTAATCGAAAAGATGACGACTGATAAAACTCTGCTTGCTACTGGAATGACACAGCACTGGCACGACTTCTGGCGTGGCAACCTGGGCGAGTGGATCCTGGGCAAGGGTCTGCACATCGTCATGCTGCTGATCGCGGCGGTGCTGGCGGTCCGATTCGTCACCTGGGTGGCCCTGCAGGTGACCCGGCAGCTCGACGAGGGCTTCGTCGAAAGCGACGCCCTGGTGCGCTCGGAGGCAACCAAGCACCGCCAGGCCGTCGCGTCGGTCATCCAGTGGGTTTCGATCGTGATCATCGCCATCTGGGTCATCGTTCAGATCAGCGCCGTTCTGCAATTTTCCGTGGGTGGGTTGGTTGCGCCGGCCACGGTCCTCGGTGCGGCGTTGGGCTTCGGTGCCCAACGGGTGGTCCAGGATTTGCTCGCCGGTTTTTTCATCATCGTCGAGAAGCAATACGGCTTCGGTGACCTGGTCGCGTTGACCGTCACCGGTGTCAATGTCGAGGCGCGCGGCACCGTCGAGAACGTGACGTTGCGGGTGACCAGGCTGCGCTCGTCGGATGGTGAGGTGTTCACCATCCCCAACGGTCAGATCGTCAAAACGGTGAACCTCTCCAAGGACTGGGCGCGAGCGGTGGTGGATATCCCCGTCTCGACCAGCGCCGACCTCAACCGGGTGAACGAGGTCTTGCATCAGGAGTGCGAGCGCGCGCTCGACAACCCGCTGCTCGGCGATTTGCTGCTGGACGCACCCACCGTCATGGGGGTGGAGAGCATCGAGGTCGACACCGTCACTCTGCGGATGGTGGCCCGCACCCTGCCCGGCAAGCAGTTCGAGGCGGGTCGGCAGCTGCGCGCGCTGGTGATCCGGGCCCTCGCGCGTGCCGGCATCGTGACCGCCGCCGACGCCACGGTGGGCCTGGTCGAAGATCCCGCTGTCCCGGCTGCGCAGGCGGCTTTGGAAAAAGCCGGGGAGCAGGGTAAGGACGCGGTGCAGCAGCGGTGAAGTTCACGCTGAACATCCTCGAGAAACGCGGTGACGACGCGGAACGACGCTGGCCGAACTACGTTTTCGGCGGCCGGATGCGCACGTCGACCCTGGTGTTGATCGTCGCCTTCCTGGCGGTGTGGTGGGTCTACGACGCGTATCGCCCGGAACCGGCTCCCAAGGCGCCGCCCGCCCAGGTCGTGCCGCCCGGGTTCGTGCCCGACCCGAACTACACCTGGGTGCCGCGCAGCAAGGTGCAGCAGCCGCCGGCGACCGTCACGACCACGCCGACGCCGACGACCACGACGCCGACGCCGACCACCACTCCGCCGCCCGTGACCACCACCACAACGCCCCCGCCGTTCGTGTTGCCGACGCCGCCCTGCCTGCTGCCGCCGCCCTTCTGCCCGCCGAGCACGAGCCCCCCGACATCGCCGCCGCAGCTGCCGCAGCCGGGGCCCGGTCCGGTGCCGACTTCACCACCACCGGCCGGTTGACTTCGCTCGCCAGCGAAATTCACCGCTACACTGGCGTGCCGTGATGATCACCCTTGACCATGTCAGCAAGAAGTACAAAGCGTCGGCGCGTCCGGCGCTGGAAGACATCAACGTCAAAATCGACAAGGGTGAATTCGTCTTCCTGATCGGCCCGTCGGGCTCGGGTAAATCGACGTTCATGCGGCTCCTGCTCGGCGAGGAGTCGCCGACGGTCGGCGATGTGCGGCTCTCGAAGTTTCACGTCAACAAATTGCCTGGGCGCCACATCCCGAAGCTGCGGCAGGTAATTGGGTGCGTATTCCAGGACTTCCGGCTGCTGCAGCAAAAGACGGTCTACGAGAACGTCGCATTCGCGCTGGAAGTGATCGGCAAACGGCGAGAGGCGATCAATCGGGTGGTGCCCGAAGTGCTCGAAACCGTGGGCCTGTCCGGCAAGGCCAACCGGCTGCCGCACGAGCTGTCGGGTGGCGAGCAGCAACGGGTCGCGATCGCCCGCGCCTTCGTCAACCGGCCCCTGGTGCTGCTGGCCGACGAGCCCACCGGCAACCTCGACCCCGACACCAGTAAGGACATCATGGATTTGTTGGAGCGCATCAACCGCACCGGCACGACGGTGCTGATGGCCACGCACGATCACCACATCGTCGACTCGATGCGCCAGCGCGTCGTCGAGCTGTCCCTGGGCAGGCTGGTTCGCGACGAGCAGCGCGGCATCTACGGGATGGACCGCTAAGTGCGCTTTGGCTTCCTGCTCAACGAGGTCCTGACCGGCCTTCGTCGCAACGTCACCATGACGGCCGCGATGATTCTGACGACCGCGATTTCGATCGGCCTGTTCGGTGGCGGCCTGCTGGTGGTTCGGCTGGCCGACAACTCGCGCGCCATCTACCTCGATCGTGTCGAGACGCAGGTCTTTCTCACCGAAGACGTCTCGGCCAACGACCCGTCGTGCAGCGCCAACCCGTGCAAGGCGCTGCGGGAGAAGATCGAAGGGCGCGAAGACGTCAAGTCGGTGCGGTTCCTCAACCGCCAGGACGCCTACGACGACGCGATCCGAAAGTTCCCGCAGTACAAGGACGTTGCCGGGAAAGATTCGTTCCCTGCGTCGTTCATCGTCAAGCTGAACAACCCCGAGCAGCACAAGGACTTTGACTCCGCCATGCAGGGTCAGCCCGGGGTGCTTTCGGTGCTCAACCAGAAAGAGTTGATCGACCGGCTGTTCGCGGTGCTGGACGGTTTGAGTAACGTCGCGTTCGCCGTCGCGTTGGTGCAGGCCGTCGGCGCGATCCTGTTGATTGCCAACATGGTCCAGGTCGCGGCGTATACGCGGCGGGAGGAAATCGGGATCATGCGGCTGGTGGGGGCCAGCCGCTGGTACACCCAGCTGCCGTTCCTGGTAGAGGCAATGTTCGCGGCGACGGTCGGCGTGGCCATCGCGATCGCCGGCCTGATCCTGGTGCGCGCAACGTTTTTGGACAACGCGCTGAACCAGTTCTACCAAGCCAACCTGATCGCTCGCGTCGACTACGCGGACATCCTTTACATCTCGCCAATTCTTTTCCTGCTCGGCGTGTCGATGGCGGGGTTGACGTCCTACGCGGCGTTGCGTCTCTACGTGCGGCGGTAGCTGTGGCCGGCAACTCCTCTCGGGGCAAGGCGGCGGGCGGCAAGCGCGGCAGCAAACAGGTGGTGGCCACCAATCGCAAAGCGCGCCACGACTATTCGATCCTCGAACTTTTCGAGGCCGGAGTGGCTTTGCAGGGCACCGAAGTGAAGAGCCTGCGCGAGGGGCACGCATCTCTGGCCGATGCGTTCGCAACCGTTGACGACGGCGAAGTCTGGTTGCGTAACTTGCACATTCCCGAGTATCAGCACGGTAGCTGGACCAACCATGACCCACGTCGCAACCGAAAGTTGTTGTTACATAGGCAACAAATCGACAGACTGGTCGGCAAGATACGAGATGGTAACCTCGCGCTCGTGCCAATGTCTCTGTATTTCTCCGAAGGAAAGGTCAAGGTCGAACTCGCACTCGCGCGCGGCAAGCGAGCTTACGACAAACGCCAGGACATGGCCCGCCGCGACGCCGAGCGCGAGGTGCATCGCGTACTGGGGCGCCGAGCCAAGGGCATGAGCTGATCGGGGCGGCTTACGCCCAGTTGTCGGCCGTGACGTACGGCGTCAGCGACTTCGTGGGCGGTGTAGCCGCTCGACGGGTGGCCGCGCTGCGGGTGATGCTCGTGGCCTACCCGCTCGAGGCCCTGATCATGGGTGTGCTTGCCGTCACCGTGGGCGGCCCGATCCAGTCCGGCGCGGTGCTGTGGGGCGGCCTGTACGGCGTCGGCATGGCGTTCGGCATGTGGGCGTTTTTCGCCGCGCTGGGTGCCGGGCCGATCTCGGTGGTCTCACCGCTGGCGGCCGTGCTGAACGCCGCCGTGCCCGTGGCGGTAGGTGTGGCGCTGGGGGAGCGGCCCGGCCAGGCCGCCTCGTTGGGCGTCGCGCTGGCGCTGGTCGCGGTCATGCTGGTCAGCCGCGAAGCCACCGTCGAAGGGGGTACGCCGTATCGGTTTACCCCGAAGGTGGCCTGGCTGACGATCTTGGCGGGCTCGGCGATGGGGCTCAACCTGGTGTTCCTGCATCAGGCGCCACAGGCGTGCAAGCTGTGGCCGCTCGTGTTCGCCCGGCTGTCGGCGACCGCGGTGGTGTTCGTCATGGCCGCTTTCAGCAAGAACCTGCGGCTGCCGAGCGGCAAGCCACTGAAGCTGGCGCTCGGTGTGGCCCTGCTGGACACCTGCGCCAACGTGACGATGCTCCTGGCGCTGCACACCTGGCTGCTCTCGTTGGCCAGCATCCTCATCTCGCTGTATCCGGCCGCGACCGTCTTGCTGGCGATGGTGGTGCTGCGCGAGCGGGTGAGCCGCTGCCAGGGGGTCGGCATGGTGATGGCCATGGGTTCTGTGGCGATGATCGCCGCAAACTAGATCCCCCAGCGCAGTCTTACCTTCCGCGAAGCGCCTTAACATGGTGCCGACAGCAGCAGAGTCGTGGCGGGGAGCTTGCGTTGGGCACGTTTGATTCCGAGGACCCGGTGATCCGGGAGTTGTCCGGCGCGGTGGAACGCAGCCCCGGCGTGGTCGAGCTGCGTCTGCATCTCGCCGGTCTGCTCGCCGACCGGGGCCGCTTCGCGGAGGCGCTCAGCCACTGCAGCGCGGCGCTGACCCAGGACGCCGGCAATGCGGGCGCGCTGACCCTGTTGCAGCGGTGCAGCGCGGCGCTGGCGGGCACCCCCGGCGACACGGCGCCGGCCGCGCAGCCTGCCGCCGCCAACGAGGGCTTCGATTGGTCCAGCGCCGAAAAGCAAGTCGAGGGCATCATCGAGCCCGCCTTCGTCGAGCCGCCGGCCGACGCGGTGAACGACGACGACTACGACGTCGTGGAGCGAAGCCAGGTCCGGCTTGCCGACGTCGCGGGCATGGCCGACGTCAAACAACAGGTCGAGCTTTCTCTGCTGGGCCCGATCCGCAACCCCGAACTGATGAAGGCCTACAAGATCTCGGCGCGCGGCGGGCTGCTGCTCTATGGGCCACCGGGCTGCGGCAAAACCTATATCGCCAAGGCCATCTCGGGTGAGATGGACGCCAATTTCTACCAAGTGGGAATCGCCGAAGTCCTGCACAGTTGGCTCGGTGAATCCGAACGCAGCTTGCACTCGATCTTCGACACAGCCCGGCGGAACGCCCCCTGCGTCCTGTTCTTCGACGAGGTGGATGCGTTGGGCCACCGGCGTTCCGGGTTGGCCGGTAGCTCCGGCCTCCGCACGATCGTCAATACCATGCTCGAAGAAATGGACTCGGCCGCCTCCGACAACGACGGGGTCTATGTGCTCGGCGCGACCAACGCCCCCTGGGACGTCGACCCGGCGCTGCGCCGGCCCGGCCGGTTCGACCGGATGATCTTCGTCGGCCTGCCCGACTCCGAGGCCAGGGCCGGGATCGTCCGCTTTCATCTGCGCGACCGGCCGGTGGCGGGGATCGACCTGCAGTCCATCGCGAGCCGCACCGAAGGCCTCTCCGGTGCAGACCTCGCGCACATCTGCGACACCGCAACGCAATTGGCGATGGCCGACTCGATGCGCGCCGGGCAGGTTCGCCCGGTGACGATGGCCGACGTCAACGCCGCCGCCGCGCAGATCCGCCCCAGCACCGGGCCGTGGTTCGAGACCGCGCGCAACGTCGTCGACTTCTCCAACAACGACGGCACCTACGACGAGCTGGCGAAGTACTTGCGGCGCAGGAAATTTCGCTGATGCCGGACTCCGGCCTTAACCAATCGGATCGAGCGGACCAAGCTGTTTACGTCGCCGAGGCGTACTTCGACAGCAAGAACTACGAGCGCGCCCGCGACGTCCTGCGCCAATCGTTGTCGCAGCACCCGACCGATCCGGTCCTGTTGGCGCAGCACGCCCGGGCCGAATACCTGCTCGACAATCTTCCGGCCGCCGCCTCGAGCGCGTACGCCGCCCTTTCGGTGGCTCCGCAGGACGAGATGGCCATGCGGATCTATACGCTGTCGCTCGACGGCCTGGGCCGCTACTACGACAGCATGTGGATGGCCTGGCGCACGGTGGTCACGCATCCGAATGAACCGCTGCCACACCGCCTTTACGCGCGGCTGCTGCAGAAATGGCGCCAATTCCCCGTGGCGCTGCTCGCGGTGGACGAGGCGTTGCGGCTTGCGCCCACGGACGTCGACGCGCTGGTCCTGCGCGGCTCCATCCTGAACGACCTGGGCAGGATCGCCGAATCCGACGCGGCGTATCGGCAGGCGCTATCGCTGGACCCGGGCAACGCCGAGGCGCTCAACAACATGGCCGTCAACCGGATGCAGCGTGGCAGGTTCCAGCACGCGTTGCGGGGGTTTCTCGGGGCGGCCGGCCTGGACCCTGCCCTCGGGGACCTCGCCCGCAGGAACATCGGGGTGGTCCTGCGCCGGGTGCTCAGGTTCGTGACCATCGCCGCGGCGATCCTCGGCTTCCTCGTCGCCCTCGCCGCCGGGCTGCAGCACGGGGGGCACCCGACCGCGACGCTGCGGGTGGCGGCCGGGTTGCTCACCGCGGCACTGATCTTCGTCCTCGCCCGAGTGGGTCGCATCATCCCTCGCCCAGTGCTGGCATCGGTGCTGCGGGAGCAGGTTTTCGTGACCCTGCGTCTCGTGCACGCGCTGGTGGCGGTGGTGGCGGGCGCCTGGGTCACCGTCTCACCGTGGTCGACGCCGATGCTTCCCGTCGGCGTCATGCTGGCGATCAGCGGCCTGGTTCTTTTTCGGATCGGCTCCTTTATCGGCAGGTGATGGGCCTACGATCCGACCATGGCAGAGCGCCCCATCACCCTCCTCGACAAATCCGACGTGCTGACCGGCCTCTTTGCGGTGTGGGACTCCATCGACGCGCTGCTGGACGGGCTGCCCGAGAACCGCTGGCGGGCGGCGACGCCGCTGCCCGGGTGGGACGTGAAAGCCGTGGCGTCGCACATGATCGGGACCGAGTCGTTTCTGGCCGGCATCCCGGCCCCCCAACCCGACGTCGACGTCGCGGCGTTCGACCATGTGCGCAACGACACCGGGGTGATGAACGAGTGCTGGGTGCGTCATCTCAGCGCGGAATCGGGCCCGGCCGTTCTCGAGCGGTTTCGCTCCGTGACCAAGGATCGGCGCGCGGCCCTGACCAGCATGCCCGACGAAGAGTGGAACGCGGTGGCGCCGACGCCGGTGGGGCCGGAGAGCTACGGGCGGTTCATGCGGGTACGCGTGTTCGATTGCTGGATGCACGAGCAGGACATGCGCGAGGCGTTGGCACGGCCGTCGTCCGACGACGAGCTGGACGGGACAGCGTCCCAACTTTCCCTCGACGAGATCGCGGCCACCATGGGGTACGTGGTCGGCAAGCTGGCCAAAGCCCCCGCCGGGTCGCGCATCTTGTTCGAGCTGACCGGACCGCTGACCCGCGGCATCCGGGTCAACGTCGACGGGCGCGCCCGGCTGGTCGACGACTTCGCCGGCCAGCAGCCAACGGCGACCATCCGGCTGGACGGGCTGCAGTTCACCAGGCTTTCCGGCGGTCGCCCGATGAGTGCCGCCCGTATCCAGGATGTGGAACTCGGCGGCGACAAAGACGTTGCGGGCCGGATAGTCGAAAACCTCAATTTCGTGATCTGAGCGCATATTCGAGGCGCACCCGATAGTCAAAGCGACATACGTCACACGTTGCGGGCGGATGTTAGTCAGCCCCCGGTGATCGGGTAGCCGAAGGTTACGGACGCACCTCGCGCCGACAAAGAACGTCAATCGCCAGGAGGCTGATTTTTGATGACTGCACCCGACACCACTCGTTTGCTCGCCCAGCTGCGCACGCTGCTGGACCTGACCAACACCGAGATCCAGATCGCGGAGACCCGCGTCGTCCAGGCTCGCACCGAGGCGGTGCGTCGCGAGCTCTCCCAGAATGCCGCGAACGGCCGCAAGCGGGCCGATGCCCTCGAGGCCGCGATTCGCAAGCTGGGCGGCTACCCCGACGTGATCGGCCCGTTCCTGGGCCGCGCCGCCGCGGTGGTCAAGGCGCTGACCGAGCAGGCGGAACCGTTCGACGAGGCGCTGTTGGGTGACCTCGCACTCGAGGACCAGCTGCTGGATCGCGCGCGTTACGCCAAGGCGCTGGCCGTGGCCGCAAAACGCCAGGACATCGAGAATCTCGCCGATCGCCTGATCACCTCGCACTCGGCCACGGTGGACTGGTTGACCACCGTGCTGGCCGAGGATGCGCTCGGCGGGCCCGCGGCCCTTCGTCGCACCCCGCTGCAGGCGGCCGCCGGCACCGCGGTGAAGCTGGTCAACCTGCCGGTCGCGTGGTCGGCCCGCGGAGTGGACAGGGCCGTCGACACGCTGCGCTCCACCGGTCCGGCGCTGGGCGACCTGGTCAAGCGCGGCGGCAACGCGGGCGAGATTGCGGCCAAGGCGCTGGCCGCCTCGCAGAGTGCGGCCCTGAAGGCTGCCGAGCGGGTCACCCGTTCCGAGGGCGCGGACGGTGCCGCCGACGCGTTGCATTCCGGTCGCACCGCCGTCGGCGTGCTGGACACCAAGGAGCTGCCCATCCGCAAGTACGACGACCTGAGCGTCAGCGACGCGATCGCCGCGATCAAGAGGCTGACCGTTCCCGACGACGTTCGCGCGATCATCGCCTACGAGGAGGCGCACAAGAATCGCCAGCGCGTCGTCTCGGCGGCGCAGACCCGCGTCGCGGCCATTGCGCAAGACGTCGTCGGCATCAGCTAGCGGAGAGCCACCAAGCGCTCGCCGCTCCGGCAACCGAGTACCCCCTGCAGTCGCAAGACCGGGGGGTACTCGGCTGTAGCGGGACGGCCGGCCCGGAAGTTAATTGCGTTGCCGCTTGTTGATCCGGGCGTATCATGGATTGTCCCGCCGAAAATCGGCGGGGATGCGAGGGGCTGAACGGTTTCGACTTCGCGCATCGAATCAAGGGAAGCGTGCCGGTGCAGGCAACAGACCACCGTAAGCGTCGTTGCAACCATATAAGCGCCGATTCACATCAGCGCGACTACGCACTCGCTGCCTAAGCGACTGCGTGTCTGTCAGACCGGGAGCTCCCTCGGCCCGGACCCTGGCATCAGCTAGAGGGATCAACCGATGAGTTCGGTCGCGGGACTCATCGGGACACCAACAGCGACTGGGATCGTCATCCTGGCTAGTTCGCGTGACCAGGAGATCCGAGCAGAGGCATAGCGAACTGCGCACGGAGAAGCCTTGAGGGAATGCCGTAGGACCCGGGTTCGATTCCCGGCAGCTCCACCGAAAACAGCAGGTCAGGGCTACAAGCCCTGGCCTGTTTTCTCTCCGGTCAACACCCGCCGGGCATCCTAGAGCGGGTAGCCTCCGGAGTCGCCGCCACTTACGTTCGATTCATGGACACGTTGAGGGTCGGTGCGGCGTTTCCTGATCCACCCTTCAACGGCATGCCCGATGGTGGGCTGGACATGGACCTGATGAATGAGATCGCGACGGCACTCGCCATGAGCGTCGAATTCATCGCCTACGACGGCCCCGATTTCAACGGCATCTTCGACGGCCTCAACGACGGCGACTATGACTGTGTCGTTGCCGGAACCACGGTGACCCCGGACCGCGAGAAGAAAGCGGCATTTCTGGCGCCTTACCTGATCTCGGGGCAGTCACTGGCCGTCGACACCAGCCGGCTGCCACACGTCAGATCAATCGACGACCTCGCCGGCTTGACCATAGGCGTGCAGGAAGGCAACACCAGCCAGCCGATCGCCGAGCAACTCGTCGCCGACCGCAAAGCCGCTCGGGTGCGGATATACGACTACGGCAGTATCCGGGCCGCACTGAGTGACTTGACCACCGGGGGCTGTGACGCGTTCATGAAGTTGGCACCGGTGCTGACTGAACTCGTCAAGCCCCTGCCGGGTGTCGAGGTGATACAGCGGGGCCTGTCCATCGAGAAGATCGCGATCGCCGTGCCACTGGCTGACCAACAGCTGCTGAGGGGGATGACGGCGGCGCAGGCGCAATTGGAGGACGACGGCACCTTGCAGCGGATCCGGCGTAAATGGCTGGGCAACCCCAACACCGATCAGAGGCCCGGGCGAGCGCTATGAGCCGCTCTACGCCCGTACCCGGAAGGTCGGCAGCGGTGGCTTTCGAGTCTTGGGCTCGAGTAGCTCCGAATCCGACGGTTGACAGCCCCGGTGCCTTGCGCGACGTGCTTATGCGCATGTCACATCTGAACTTAAGTAGTTCTTGTCCACTTAAGTAGTTCTTGCAGACGTCTAGGTGACCTCGGGGGCGCGGGCATAAGCTCTGGCTATTCGGCGATCGGTATGGGAGCGACGCGGTGTCGTATGTTCTTGCGTTGCCAGAGATGATGTCCGCCGCGGCCACGAACGTGGCTTCGATCGGTTCTGCGGTCGCGACGGCAAACCAGGGCGCGGCGGCTGCCACCACCGGGGTATTAGCCGCGGCCCAGGACGAAGTGTCCGTGGCGATCGCGGCGTTGTTTTCCGCCCACGGCCGGGGCTATCAAGCTCTTAGCTCGCAGGCAGCGGCTTTTAATGAGCGGTTTGTGCGGGCCTTGACCGGTGCGACCGGTGCGTATGCCGCCGCCGAGGCGGCGAACGCTTCGCCTTTGGCGACCCTTGAGCAGTCGTTGCTCGGTGTCGAACACGAAGTTCAGCAGGTTCCCACGACGCTGGCCGCCGGGGTCAGCAACGAACTCAATTTTCTCTTTTCAGAGCCGGGTTCTCCGCTCTTAGCGCTGTTTACCGGAGACAATCCGCTACTCGGGATAGGCATCAGCAACAGCCCGCCGCGGTTGTTGCCATTGCTGCTCGGAGAGACGGTCCAGCACACCACATATGACGGGATGAGCGTCGTGCAGATCACGCCGGCGCACCCAACCGGCGATTACGTGGTTGCCATTCACGGTGGCGCGTTTCTCTTTCCGCCTTCGATCTTTCATTGGCTGGAGTACACGGTGACGGCCTACCAGACCGGCGCGACCTTCGAAGTGCCGATTTACCCGTTGGTGCAGCAGGGAGGTACCGCCGGCACGGTTGTACCCCAAATGGCCGGTCTCATCTCCTCGCAAATCGCTCAGCACGGGGCCCCGCACGTCAGCGTGATGGGCGACTCCGCAGGCGGCAACCTCGCACTAGCGGCCGTCCAATACATGGTGCAGACGAACCCGCTCGGCCCGGTACCGGAGTCCATGGTGTTGGTGTCTCCGTGGCTAGACCTGGCGTCGACCGGGGGGCAGATTGGCAAAGTGTGGGCGGGCAATCTTTCGCTGACCAGCCCAGAGGTGAGTCCTCTGTATGGGTCGCTCAGTGGACTTCCGCCGACATATGTCTACTCGGGCTCGCTGGATCCACTCGAAATATCGGCGTTCGCCCTCCAGCAAGCAGCCATAGCCCAAGGGGCCCCGATGGGTTTCGCATTCGCATATGGCGGAATTCACGACTGGGTTCTGCTTACGCCTATCGGCCCCCTGTACTGGCCGCAGATCGACCAGGAACTCGGCATCGTGCACTGACTGCGAGTCACGCAAGGCCGACCACGCACACGACTTCCAGTCCATGGGGACGAATGGTTTACGCGCCGACTCTGCGGTCCGGGGAGGCTCCTGACGGCGTGGAATAGCTGACCTGCCGACGAGGTCTCGACGGCTCTCCGTTATCGGATGCTGCCCACTGCTCGGTAGCGCTGTTTCGCAACGCCACCGCGCCAGTCATCATACATCTATGGTATCGGATGTATGACTATGGTCATGGCGGCTCTGGTCAAACGTCGGCTGCAGTTCCGTAGGCGGTCTCTACGCAGCCGATATCCTGCGGGAGTGTTGTTGCTTGGGGAGGTCAATCGTGGCGCGTAGACGGGGCTGGGACGGGCACCCGCCGGCAACCGACGAAGAAGCCTCGCGGCGCATCGTGGCCACCGCGGTCACGCTGATCGCCGAAAGTGGTTCCGATGTCAGCATCGCTGAGGTTGCCGAGTCGCTCGGCGTCATCAGACAGACGGTGTATCGGTACTTTCCCAGCGCTGAGGCTTTGATGCAGGCAGCGGCGGTGGCCTCCGTCGACGGCTTTCTCGACCGGCTCGCCGAGGCGGTCAGCGGCATCACCGATCCGGCCGAAGCGATAACGGAAGCCGTGTTATATGCGCTCGAACAAGTAAGGCGCACGCCCCATCTGGGGATTCTGCTGTCCGAACCGTACCGCAACGCGCACACCCCAAGCCTGGCCTCCGATGAAGCGCAGGCGTTCGGGATGCGGATGATCACCCGCTTCGACGTCGACTGGGAGCACCACGGCTACGACCAGGCGGCGCTTCGCGAACTGGTGGAGTTCACCCTACGCACAATGCTGTCGTTCTTCGTCGCGCCCAACGACCCCCGCCGCAGCCGAGATGACCTGCGGCGCTTTATCAAACGGTGGCTGGGAGGCGCGATCTTGGCACAGCCACGCGACGCCACCGTTGCTGCTGCCGGCGGACAGTAGCTGCTAGCGGCGCGTTGACCCAGTAGTGAATTCGGGTTTTGCGGCGTCAGATCTTGCCCTTGAGGAGCTCGCCGACCACAAGCCGGGTGTAGTACCAGGCGGTCTTGCCGATCGTCTGCGGGTCGAGGGTGCTGAAGACGGCATCGGCGATGCCAAACGGCATCATGCCGGGTATCGGCCCGCGCGCGTATTCCAGCATGAACGCCGCGTCGGGCACGGCGTAGCCCTTGGCCCGGCCGCCGGCCAGATAGGTTACGTCGCCGGGTTGGTAGACGCTGCGCTCGAATTCGCCCTCCTCGTAGCACCACACCTCGCCGTCGATGATGAAGTCCCACACCTCACTGGCGTAGCGGCCCGAGTGGCCTTCGGTGCCGATCGGGGTGCCGAAAAAGATGAGGTATTCCGACAGCGAGGCGTGCAGGAGCTTCATCTGCCCCATCGCGCCGCCGGCGTTGTTGAACACCCAGGGGATGTCGTCGCGGATATGACCCGGATACTCGCGTTTCAGCTCGGAGATGATCCGCGCAAAAGCCGCATCCTTGCTGTCCAGACCGACAGCGTTCTTGGCGATCGAGTGCAAGTGCTCGGAATCGAATATTGCTCCCATAACGAACGACGCTACCCTATCATACGTTTGCTGTCCAATGCGTATGATTACCCCCGGCTGGTGGCGGGACGACGGCCAACACGGCGCCGATGCGGCGCACGCCAAAGCTCCCCAGAATCGTCACGGGGACCCACGCGCCGCAACTACGTCAAGAGACCGACGGTTGGATTCGGCCTGGGTGAGCGGCTTTGATCGTCACGTGACGGCGATGTCACGTTGTGCACGCCCGACACCGCATCACGAGAACGTGTATCAGATGAGCGCTCTTGTCGCGAATGCAGTATTTAGTATTGCTTGGAATTGCGGCCAGTGAACTCGAGTGATGAACTTTCGCAGCTAGAACTAGGAGCTCTCATGACCTATCGCCGTCTTGCTTGGGCGCTCGGCGCGGTGGTGGCGGCGGCCATCATTCCCGTGGAGGCCCATAGCGAGCCGCCGACGAAGTGTCTGACCAACACTCCCAAGGGCAAGCAGGTCTACGTGCCCTGCGATCTGCTCAACGCCGGCGCCAATTTCCCGCCGGGGCAGCGTTGTCCTCCGCCGCTCGAGCAGTACCCGAAAGATGTGGCGGACTGGTGCGGCGAAGGCCCAGGCCTTGCGAGTACCACTCCCGCGAGTCCGACGAGCCCGACAGGTCCTACAAGCTCGACAGGTCCTACAAGCTCGACAGGTCCTACGAGCTCTGTGCGGCCTACGCGTTCCGCGAGCCCAACGAGTCCTGTGACCTCGACGAGTCTCACGAGCCCGGCGGCTCCGGGCAATGCACGGTGACGACGTCCTGCATGAGGTGGTGATCGAGCGCTGTGACGGTGCCGGCTAAGGCGCAGGTGCCCAAAGGACCGCAGAGATGCGGCCCTTTTCCGCTCATCGCGGGTGCGGACAACTAATCTCCCGGCATGGACCGCATCTGGCAGTGGACGTGGGATCGGTACGGAACGAGATATACGTGGGCGCTGTGCGTGATCGCTTTTCTTGTTTCACTGCCGATCTACTCCACCTTCATATCGTTGCCGATCGTCGCTTTCGAGAAGTCCGGCCGCTACGTCGAGGCGGCGGTGATAACTGTTGTCGCAGTGCCGCTCCTCATATGCATCATGGCTTTTCCGCATAGCCGGCTGGTTCGACCTGCGGAGCGGTGGGCGGCGGGGCAGGAAGTCGATCGAGCGACGGCCCTGGAGGGCACGTATTCCTACGCGCGCAGGGCGATCCCTCAAACGGTGTGGGGCACCGGCGTATGGGCCGCCGCGTTGGCGGTTGTCGTCGGCACTGTGGCCGGAGCGCCGTCGTCGCGGCTCGTCCAATACGGGATCCTCGGCGCCTTCCTCGGAACTGCGGTCCAACTCGTCGCATACCGCAGCATCGTGGAAGGAACGATGCGCCCTCCCAGAATCGCGCTAGCCGCTGACACCGGGATCGGTGATTCACTGCCGCGGTCCCGTCCGACTTTTGCCACGCGCTCGAACGTCTCCATGGTTGCCGTCGCATTCGGGTTCGCCGTCGGTGGCGCCCTGTTAGCGTCCGCGCTGGATACGGTCCGTGAATTACCTCTCCTCTCGCTCGTCCTGGGATTCACGTTGACGCTTGGATTCGCGGTACCGATATCCGTCGGTATTGGGTTCTCATCGTCTCTGCGGCCCATTCGAGATCTCGCCGAAGGAGCCGAACGCGTTGCGGCCGGCGACTACACCCAACGCCTGCCGGTTGTCCAGGACGACGACCTCGGTGTACTGGTCGCATCGTTCAACCGGATGCAGGCGGGTTTGGCTGAGCGACAACGACTTCAGGGCGCGTTCGGGACCTACGTCGACCCGGCCCTGGCGGCGCGGCTACTCGAGCAGGGCGACGACGTGTTCATCGGGGAGCGCCGCCATGTGACCGTGATGTTCGTCGATGTCCGTGACTTCACCCCGTTCGCCGAGGCGAATACCGCCGAGGACACGGTCGCGCGGCTCAACGCCCTGTTCGAGATCGTGGTGCCGGCCGTGGTCGACGCCGGTGGGCATGTCAATAAGTTCCTCGGCGACGGGGCACTGGCCGTCTTCGGCGCACCGAACGACCTTGCGCATCACGCGGACGCCGCGATGTCGGTCGCCACCAGGATTCAGTGCCTGGTCGCCGAGCGCTTTGGCGGGACGCTTCGGATCGGCATCGGGATCAACACCGGTGAGGTGATCGCCGGCACCATCGGTGGCGGCGGCAAGCTCGAGTTCACGCTGATCGGGGACACCGTCAACGTGGCGGCCCGCGTCGAGCAGCTCACCAAGACGACGGGTGACACGATCTTGCTCACCCAACAGGCCGTCGACGCACTAACTTCCCGACCGCCCGAACTCCTCGACCGGGGATCCCACGCCCTGAAGGGGAAGTCAGCGCCCGTCGGGGTCTTCGCCCTCGACGCCGGGATCCGTATCCAACAGCCTTAGCGGGTGCAGGCCGTCGACCGCGCCGACGAACGGTGGGTGGATGCTGTAGCCGAGCATGCGGCGAAGGTCATGGGAAACCGTTCGAGCGATGTCGCGCGATATCGACAAGGTGAAGGCTTCCATCGGTCGCAGCCACGGTTGGCAGTACTGGGCGGTGACGGCGAGGCGCTCGCGGGCGGTGCTGTTGGCGCCGCCGCCATGCCAAAGGGTGCCCACGAAGAAGACGCACGAGCCGGCGGGCATAACGATGGGGAGCGCCGGGTCGTCGGGTCCGGGCCGGCGCTTGCCCCAGCGGTGACTGCCCGGATAAACCACCGTGGCGCCGTTGTCCGCGGTGAAGTCGTCGATCGCCCAGATCGTCGCCGCAGCCAACGGTGCCCGGGGACGCGGAATCGGGTAGAAGCCGTCGTCATGGTGAGGCAGCTGCGCGGTCTCTTCCGGCCGAATGTTGATGGCCTGCAATGCCGACAGCAGGTAGTTGGGCATCAGCAATCGATCGAGCACCGCCAGTACCCGTGGATGATCTGCAAGCCGATCGCACACGCGCGTCCTGCTCAGCACGCTGTAGATGCGCTGGGTGCGCCGGCCCTCGAAGGAGTTGCGCCCGGTGTGCTCGAGCCAAGGCCGCACGGCCTCGCGGATTTGCCGGCATTGCTGGACGCTGAGCAGGTTCTCCCAGATGACGTAGCCGTCGCGGTCCAGGGACGCCAAGTCACTCTCGACGACGGCGCTCTCGACCGAGCTTCCGCCGGTTGGTGTGCGCTTGTACCGCTGGGCCAGGTCGTCCCTGAGGTCTTCCAGCGTTGTGACGGACTCGTCCTCGGTATCCATTGCACTCGTCCTTAGCTCGACCGAAATTGTGTGGTCAGGTGCCCGCCTCGATGGCCGCGACCCTGGCGGCCGCGTCGGGCCCGCAGAAGCGCTGGAGGTCCACTCTGCCGGCGGCCAGCTGATAGTCGATGCGCCGCTTGAGGTCACCCGAGGAGAGGTGGGCGTACAGGTTCGCACCCGGGCAAGAAGTCTGCGCCAGGTCCCGGTGGCCCGCCAAGGTGTCGGTCGCGATGCGGAAATTCTGCACGGCCCAAGCGAACGCGACAGCCGCCCCGTGCAGCTGCGCCTCGGACACGGCCTCTTGATCGAAATCCCCTTCGCAGAGGACTAGGAAATGGCCCGTCGTGTTGTAGTCGGTCGCGGTGTCGCCCGCAATTTCGGTGCTCCGCAGTTCATAGATGTTGCCATTGCGGTCGACGCCCACGTGATACGCGATGTCGACCCATCCCAGCTGGTCTTGGTGGTATCGCTGGTCCCCTCGGAGGTGGCCTGGGGCATTGCGGTTGTCGCCGAGGACCACGGCCTCGTGGTGCAGGGTCATGCGGGTGATGGTGTGCGGCTTGCCGCCGGCGCGGGGCGGCTGCGCGCCCCAGGCATCCCGGCACAGCAACTGGGCCGACGTGGCAGCGGTCAGGCGGGCGGACACCGAGACAGAGTCCGTTCGCGTCGCGCTCGAGCAGGCGCAGGCCACCGCGGCCAGGCCGACGCTGCCGGCCAGCCTGAGCAGCCGGCGGCGGCCGACGGAATCCGGCGCTTCACCACGGGGGTCGGCCGCATCCATGGCCCTCACGATACGGACGTGGCCCCGGCCCGCGGGACGTCTTCGTCAAGCGTCGGTGTCCGGCGCC
This sequence comes from Mycobacterium sp. 852002-51057_SCH5723018, assembly GCF_001667035.1. Lineage (GTDB taxonomy): Bacteria > Actinomycetota > Actinomycetes > Mycobacteriales > Mycobacteriaceae > Mycobacterium. The sequence goes on along the minus strand of NZ_LZIR01000065.1, from coordinate 12,986 downwards.
CATCTGGGCGGGCGCACATCTGGCCCGCGCGAACGCGCCGCCGCGAGCGTGGCCGTGCGTTCACCGTTGACCGCGGTCAGCGGTGGGGGCTGGCCCTTGCGCAGCGTCGCGATCAACTCGCGGTAAGGGCCGACGAGGTAGACGGTGTCGCCGGCCTTCAGTCGGGCATCGCGGCGGGGGCGCAGCCTGATCGGCCCTTCCGGTCGGGTGATCGCGATGACGCGCGTTTGGGTAGACAGATCCACCATTCGCAGCCCATCGAGCTCGCTGCCCGCCGCAACGAGCATTTCGCCGATCATGAAGGAGCGCTGCCCGACCCAAAACGTTCCCAGCACCTGCAGGCCCATCGCGGCGCCGATGAACCACGGCGCGGCCAGGTCGACGATCGACCGCACGTTTTCGAAACCGAACCGGCGGTTCACCGCGGTGCCCAGCGCGCGGCCTTGAACGCGCATGACAATCGGCACTTTGGTGTCGGATCCCAAGATCTCAAGCAGGACGATCCCCGTCTCGATGTTCTCCATGTCGTCCCCGGTCACTACCGCCACGCCGCGGGCGCGATCGACGCGCGCCGATTCCAGCGTCTTACGCATCGTTGGATCTCCGAAAATCACCGGCACATCGAGTTCGGACACGGTGGGCAGGTAGCGGTTGTTCTCGTCCGGCTCGATGACGAGGACGTCGTATCCGGCCGAGGTCAAGTCACTGACGACGCGGACGCCGATTGAACCGAGGCCGACGACCACGACGTGGTCGCGCATATGGCGTGCCCGTAGGAGGCCGGCCGTTTGGACGAATCGGCGCGAGAGCAGCAGGTCCGCGAGGAACGCGACGAGGATGGCGGTGACGGTCGCGCCGCCGAACATCAACCCGACGGCGAACAGTCGCAGCGAGGTGGATTGTTGGGCGAAGCTGAAATCGCCATAGCCCACGGTCGTGATCGTCTCCGAGGCGAAGTACAGGGCGTCGAGCCACGACATCCGCGGGTTCTGATAGGCGAAGCGCACCACAGCCGTCGAGCCGAGCGTGAGGAACAGCGCGAATGCCAACGAGGGAAAAAGCATCGGGTTCACGTCGTCGCGCATGGCGCGCGCGGCGTCGATTGCGCGTCGTGCCCGTGAGTGACGAGAGCGCGTCGCGGTCGGGGCAGGCACGGCGATCCCGCGGGCTTCCAGTTCGTCTTTGACACCGATCATCGAGGCCCGGTCGCCGGCGTAGACCTGTTGATCCCGTCCCGGGCACGGCACCACCTCACCGGGGGCGGGTGAGTTCTTGCCGTGGACGACGGCCACCGGTGCCAGGTCGGCGTAGATCTCGCGCAGAGTCGCGTTAGACGGCGCCTCGGATCCCCACACCACGAATTCGATACCGGCCGTCTCGAACTGGTGCGTGTCACGCGACAGAACCGCCTCGACGATGGATGGCGTTGCGAGGTCGGCGACGTCCAAGATGGCGCCGGGGCCGTTGACGGCGGCCACGGCCCCGCGCAGCACGTCATTGGCCAGACGTGCCACGACGCGGATATTCTGACTGAATTCCCTTGCCAGCAATGCGATTTCGAGATTCACCGCGTCGTTGGGTCCGGCGCAGACGACGGCACGCGCGCGATGCACCCCGGCGCCAAGGAGGTCGGCGGCGGTGTTGATCTTGATGATCCGCGCGCCGGCTCCCCGTAGCTCCTCGGCGATCGTCTTCGACAGCGGGTCGTCACCGCAGACGATAATTTCGCGATGAAACTGAAAGATCTGGGCCATTTTTCGAAATCCGGTCGGTTCGTTCGCTTCTTGGCGTCCATATGGTTTATTTGACTATCGGCCACGACGCCGGATACTGCCACCGGAGGAGCGGGGTCTTATTGGGGCGCAATAGGTTCGACTTGCGCTCGTCACGCAGGCGAAATAGTCGAGGCGTAACGACACCCCTCGCACACTGATGCATGCCATCAAGTAAAGGAGCGTTCTGTGCCCGAAACGACGCCCGACGATGTCTTCAAACTTGCCAAGGATGAGAACATCGAATATGTCGACGTCCGATTCTGTGACCTGCCAGGCACTATGCAGCACTTCACAATTCCGATTTACGCATTCGACGAGAACGTGCTCGAGGAAGGCTTGGCCTTCGACGGCTCCTCGATTCGCGGTTTCCAATCGATCCACGAGTCCGACATGCTGCTGCTACCCGATCCGGAAACCGCGACCATCGACCCGTTCCGTGCCCGCAAGACGCTGAATGTGAACTTCTTCGTGCACGACCCGTTCACCCTCGAGGTGTACTCGCGCGATCCGCGAAACGTCGCCCGCAAGGCGGAGAACTACCTGATCAGCTCGGGCATTGCGGACACCGCCTACTTCGGCCCGGAAGCCGAGTTCTACATCTTCGACTCGGTGAGCTTCGACTCGAGCACCAACGGCTCGTTCTACAAGGTGGATGCGACCTCCGGGTGGTGGAACACCGGAGCGGAGACCGAGTCCGACGGCGGCCCCAATCTCGGTTACAAGGTCCGCCACAAGGGCGGGTACTTTCCGGTGGCCCCCACCGACCATTACGTCGACCTGCGCGATGAGATCCTCACCCACCTGACCAATGCCGGCTTCTCTTTGGAGAAGGGCCACCACGAAGTGGGCAGCGGCGGCCAGGCCGAGATCAACTACAAATTCAACACATTGCTGCACGCGGCCGACGACCACCAGATGTACAAATACATCGTCAAGCAAACCGCATGGCAGGCAGGCAAGACCGTGACCTTCATGCCGAAGCCGCTGTTCGGCGACAACGGATCGGGGATGCACTGCCACCAATCCCTGTGGAAGGACGGCGTCCCGCTGATGTATGACGAGACCGGGTATGCCGGCCTGTCCGACACCGCCCGCCACTACATCGGCGGTTTGCTGTACCACGCGCCGTCGTTACTGGCCTTCACCAACCCGACGATCAATTCCTACAAACGCCTGGTTCCCGGCTATGAGGCCCCCATCAACCTGGTCTACAGCCAGCGCAACCGCTCGGCGTGCGTGCGTATCCCGATCACCGGAAACAACCCGAAGGCCAAGCGGCTGGAGTTCCGTTGCCCCGACTCGTCGGGCAACCCGTACCTTTCGTTCGCCGCCCAGCTGATGGCGGGGCTGGACGGCATCAAGCACAAGATCGAGCCGCCTCCGCCGGTCGACAAAGATCTCTACGAGCTGCCGCCAGAGGAGGCGGCGGAAATCCCGCAGGCTCCCACTCAGCTGTCGGCGGTAATCGACCGTCTGGAGGACGACAGCGAATACCTCACCCAGGGAGGCGTGTTCACGCCCGACCTAATCGAGACGTGGATCAACTACAAGCGCGATTACGAGATCGCGCCGGTCAACCTGCGGCCGACGCCGTACGAGTTTGCGCTGTACTACGACGTATAAGCCAGGACAAGTCAGCGCCCGACCAGGTCTTCGCTCTGCACCCTGAAATTCGTTCTTGACTCGAAACACGCCTTTTTGGGTACAGCATCCGACATGCATCGCCCCGACACGATCATCGAAATTCATCGCGACCGCGTCCAGGATCAGACGGCCGAGATGTTCAGCGGCGACAAGTACACACAGTCGGTCGACGGCACCGGCTACTCCGCGACGGCGACCCTCGACCTCACGCTGGATCGCGTCTGGTTCATCCTCGATTCGCATCAGCGGCCGTGGCAGGAGGAAGCCGACGGCGAACTGTCCGATCCACTGCGACATTTCGCGATCGACCTGGTGATCTTCAATTCGAAAATCGTCATCGACTCGGTGACCTGCATTCCGCTGGTGTCGTTGCCGCCGGCCACGATCACGATCCCCGACGGTCCACGCGCCGGAGAGTCGCGCGAGATCCCGTACAACGAGATCCCGTTGTTCGGGCGGCTGACGATTCACGACCAGCTCGAGCCACACCAAATAGAGCCGGGCAAGCAGACGATCGCCCTGAACTTCACGGCACAGGAAGCCCCCGTGCTGGTGGCCACGCCGCTGGCCGACCGCTACGCCGGGTGGCTGTTCGGTCCGCACATCGAACGCCGTGCCGGCGGGCTCACGGTGTTTGCCGGACAGGATCCGCGGATCAGCTGGGAACTCGACTACGCCGAGGCGTACTGGATCACCCACAGCATTGCCGGGGAGCTGATGGTGAACCTGGAAAAGCTGCAGCACCCCAGCCTCTCCGACGACGAGGCGAGAACCAGGGTGCTCGACTCCCTTGCCGCCCAGATCGCCGACGCGGTCCGGCCACAACTTGAAGCCATGGGCGACAACGGGATTCAGCCACTCCTGCCGTCGCCGGAGGACGTCGACCCCGAGGCGCAAGACGACAGCACCTTCAAGGCGCTCGACGCCATCGTGCAACGCTTCGAAGTCGGTGACGAGACCCACGAATCCATGGTGGTGCAGCTGCAGACGCTGCGCGCGCTACCGCCCGGTGAGGAGCTGCCCGCGTCGGTCCTCGCCGAAAACCCGCACGAGAAGACCGCGTTGGCGGTCACGGGATGGAGCATCCTGCGGCAGGTCCGCGACACCGTGATGAATAGCTTCGGTCTCGAAGAGGGCGACTTCGACGCCGATGCGCCGTGCCTGCTGGTGGGTCCGAAGACCATCAACATCGGCGGCCAGGATCGCAGCCTGGACGCCCTCGACGCCGACATCGTGCCGCGGACCCAGGACGGCCGGCTGGTCGTCGACGGCAGCGTGAGCGCCGAAACCAAGCTCTACGACTTCGAGGCGACCTTCAAGGTGACCTACGAAATGGGCCTCGACGACATACCGCGCGACCCGAAGGGCAAGGAGTGGCAACGGGCCGACGTGGATACCATCGAGCTTCTCCAGGAGACGCTCAGCATGGCCGGCCACCAGAAGCGCGCCGGTCAGCTCAGCCATGAGGAGTACGAGGCAACGGTCAAGGAAGTCCGCGAGCGATTCGATCGGCTACCGCGAACCGTGGGAGTGCGACCGGCGCAGAACTCTGATCCGGACGTCAATGCCGATTTCAGCCTGACCGCACCCGGCAAAGTCGCCACGGCGGCGGGCGCGGCGGCGGTGGTCGGCCTGCTTGCGCTGCCGGTGACCTGGGTCGCGGGGGCCGCCGGCGTGGGGGCCGCCGGCGCGGGCGGCCTGTTGACCCTGGCGATCGCGCAGTACCTCACCACGGTGTTGACCATCGACTGGTTCGGCACCGGCATCGGGTCACGCCAGGTCAAAAAATCGCTGAACGACCATCCCGAGGGCACCTCGCTTCCGCCGATCGGAATGCCGGTTGACCTCGACCTCAACCGTCAGCGCCTCGCGGTGTACTTCCGTCCGGTGCCGGCGAAACTGTGGGTCAGTTGCGTCATGGCCGAGGCGGCCGAAGGCGACGACGGCGATCGCAACGGCATCCGGCTCGTCGGTGGCCGCTGGCCCGGCGATGGGCATCCCTGGAAGCTCTCCCATGATGACGCGGTGTTGTTCGTCGATTCCGACGAACTGCAGCTACTCGTGGACCCGGGGAGCGCCGGCGCCGCCGAGCTGCCCTTCGGTGTTGCCGCCGACGGGGACGGACGACGCCGCCTGCGGGTGCAGAGTGATCCCGACGCGCTGCACCGGCTTCCGCAATGCCCGGCTCTCGACTGAGCGGGCGTCGAGCTCAGGGCCGCTCGAAGTGCTGGTAGTCGAGGGGATTCGTCCAGTAGCCACCCCACCGCCAGCCGCGGTCGGTGAAAACGTGTGCGGCCGGGTCGCCACCGTGTAGGAGTCCCGGGTCGGTGCGACTGCGATCCTGATAAGCCGCCGCGTTCTGCGGTTGTAATGCGCCGCCGGCGTAGATGCACGGGTTAACAAGGGGATTGAGGTCGATCGCTCGACCGTAGGCGTGTTGCGACCAGTGATCGCTTCCCGGGATGCGCCGGCAGTTGAACGCCGATGTGTTGTTGTCTTCCATCGACAGCTCGTCATCAGCGGCCGGATAGTGGTCGACCGTGCGGATCTTCTCGATCGGAAAGCGCAGTCGGTAAAGCTGATCGAAGATCGCGATGACCTCCGGCGCCAGGTCTTCGTGCACGATCAACTCGCCGCGGTGGGTCTGGCTGTCGAAACCGATGTGGTCGACGACGACGCGCCGCAGCTGCGCGGGTTCGACCGGACAGCCCGGCCGCCAGCTTGCGCCGAGCTCCTCACGAGAGACCGGCCGAACGGTCGCACCGGCGGGCGCCGGGGGGTCGGCCGCCGACGGCGCGGCGCCGAACTGCACCACAACGACGCCGGCCGCCATCAGGCCGACCAGCGCGGCGGCCCGCCGCCTGCGGGACCTCAATTGGACCGCCCAACCATCGGGGATCAACTTTAGGACAGCCAAGCCGTCAACCTACGCTTGCGCTATGCCCGTAGTCGGCAAGTTGATCCGCTGGACCGTTCTCATCGTCATCCTTGCCCTCGCTGCGGCTTCCTCACCCGGGTGCGCGGCGCACCCGGCACCACGCGACGGCGCGCAGGCACCGCCCGCACCGCCCGCACCGCCGGCCCCGGCTGCGCCTTCCACACCCGAATCCTCGCCTCCCGCACCCGAGTTCGCGACCGTCTCCAAGCTGATCGATGACGCGATCGCGGCACAGCAGCTGCCAGGAGCGGTGGTCGCGATAGGGCACGACGGCGAGGTGGTATTCCATCAGGCTTATGGCTCGCGCAAGCTTGCAGGCGAGCCGGGGCTCGACGGATCGCCCGCACCCGCAGAGCCGATGACCGAGGACACCATCTTCGACCTGGCGTCGCTGACGAAGTGCCTCGCAACGGCGACCGCCGTCATGCAGCTATACGAACAAGGCAAGCTTGCGTTCGACGATCCCGTGCAGAAGTATCTGCCCGACTTCAACACCGCGAACGACCCGCAGCGCGCGAAGGTGACCGTCCGCATGTTGCTGACCAACACGTCAGGAGAAGGGATCGACGTAAGCCTCCAAGATCCGTGGGGGCTGGACCGAGCCGACAAAACCGAAGGCATTCATCGCGCCCTCACCACGCCGCTGCAATCGGGTCCCGGGCCGGGATTCCTTTACTCCGACATCAACTACATTCTGCTTGGCGCGCTGGTTGAGAAGATCACGGGCGAGGCGGAAGACGATTACGTTCAGCAGAGCGTTTTTGCGCCGCTCGGCATGGCAGACACCCGCTACCTTCCTCCAGCCAAAGCGTGTGGCCCACACCAGGTCTGGGGAGCCGCGATCGGTTGGGCTGCCGCGCCACCGGCGCCGGCGGCCTGTCCTGAAGGCGCATGGAGCGCCAGCCTGTTGCCCCGCATCGCGCCGACGGCACGCGACGAGGAAAACAGAGCCGATCCGAGCAAGAACCCCGATTACTATCGCCTGCTTCGGGGCACGGTGCACGACCCGACGGCGCGCCGCATGGGGGGAGTGGCCGGGAACGCCGGAGTGTTCTCCACGGCGCACGACGTCGGCATCTATGCCCAGGCCCTCCTCGATCGGCTTGCGGACCGTCCGAGCAAGTTTCCGCTGCAGCAAGCGACCCTCCAGCTGATGACGACTCCCCAGCAGCCCGGACACACACCCCAACAACTCGAGGCCGCGAACCGCGCCGCTCGAGAGGCCATCGCTAAGCACGCTCCGAACTATCCGGCGATCAAGGGACAAAACCTGTTCGGCTTCGGTTGGGATATCGATACGGGCTACTCCAAGCCGCGGGGCCTGATCTTTCCGGTCGGCAGCTTCGGCAACACCGGCTTCACCGGAACCACGCTGTGGATGGACCCAGGCTCAGACACCTACGTAATTCTGCTCACGAACGCGATTCATCTGCGGGGCAGCCCACCAATCTCGAACTTGCGAAGCGAGGTGGCCACGGCGGCGGCCCGGGCATTGCGTCTGTACGGCAGTTAGTGAGCACTCCTGGTCATTTCACGCAGGGAACGTCTTCGGCGGTCATGCGCGTGAGGTTGGTGGGGGTGGGTTCTTGGGTGCCGGTGCCGGTGGCCGGCACCGTGGTGACGGGCGCCGCGGCGGTCGTGGTCGGCGACGTCGAGGCGTGAGAGAGGCTGTCAAACCTCGAGGAATCGGTCCCGGCGGTCAGCCGCACCGTGTTGCGGGGGACGGCGTCGGATGCGGTGGCAGTGATGCCCAATTCATCACCGAGCTCGGCGGCGGCCGCCTGCGCGCCGGGTCCGTAGGCGATAGTGCTTGTCTGGCTGGTGGAGTCGGCTGTGCTGACCGCCCCGGCCGTGAAATGCCCTGTCGCTAAGGATGTTTCGAGGCCAGCTGCCTCGCCTTGCCGGCCCGAGGCATTGACCACGTCGAGTGTGACGCTGTCGGAGGTCGCGGCTGCGCCCCCGTCCGTTTGTGCGCCGGTCACCAGGCCGTGCACCACGGAGCGGATCGCGGATGTGTCGATGAAATTGACGTACTCCCCGTCTGGGATTTCGCCGAAACTGGCCACCGGCAGCGTGTAGAGCGTGACCGGCCTGTTGGGGAACGCCGACGCGTTGCGCACCAAGTCTTCCAGGTCGAAACCCGCGTCCACGGCGACGTTTTGCCTGGCGACGTCCAGCAGCGCGCGCAGCCGGCTCGGGCTCGACAACGCCCCGCTGCGGCGCAGCGCACTGACCACCGAGACGATGAAGGCCTGCTGACGGCGGGTCCGATCAAGGTCGGTGAACACGGCATCGTTGGCGTCGCGGCGTTGCCGAACGAACGCCATCGCCTGGGACGCGCTGATCTGCTGGGTGCCCCGATGAAAGTCCGCACCGGAGTAGTAGCGGTCGGCGGTGTCCTCGTTCAGGCACACCGTGATCGGTTCGACCACACGGGCGATCTGAAAAAACCCCACCAGGGTGACCTCAACGAAGTGGTCGATCGGAATTTGCAGCAGACGCCTGACGGTGCCGATCTCCGCCTTGCGGCCCGCCTCGCGGGCCGCCTGTTCTTTCGTTGCTGCGTCTTGTCCGTTAACCGAGGCTCCGTCCATCACCCGCTGATAGGCGAAGCTATAGGCCTGCTTGACCTTGCCGCGGCAATCCGAGGTCGAGCATCCGGCAAGATCCACGTAGTCGTCGCGGGGGATCGAAATGGCGGTGGCCGGTGCGTCGCCGGCGGGCAGGTGCAACACAATGAGTGCGTCGGCATCACCCTCGCCGGAATCTTCACCGCCGGCATGCAGCGTGTCGTAGAGGTCCGGTGGCAGGGGCTGACCCCGCTGGTCGCGACGGCTGTCCAGCCCCATGATCAGGATGTTTTGGTCGGGCCCCGTCGGGGGCGATTGATCGGCCAGCGCGTCCGATGTGGTGATGCCGGCCGACGCGGCGCGGTAGCCCATCCAGGTAATGCCCGTGACGGCGACCACCACCGCCGACGCCAACGCGGCCAGCGCCTTGGCGGCGGCCGCAACCGAAGGATGGCGGCGCCGTCGATGCCGAGCCTCGCGCATCGGTGAACGCATGACCGAGAATAGCCTGGTCGCCGCACCTCTAACCGGCGTCCGCCCAGGGGCCGGCGGCGACCGCGCCGCCGAGTCACGCCGGTGTCAGCCCGTTCCGTCCGTTCAGGCCGCCCAAGTAATACCCGCCGAAGCCACCGGGGCCGCCGACGCCCGGGGTGACCCCGACGCCGCCGTTGCCGCCGGCGCCCCCGATGCCGAAGAGCAGGCCTCCGTAGCCGCCCTGGCTGCCGTTGCCCCCGAACGCCAAGCCGGCCGCGCCGTAGCCGTTGCCGCCCGCGCCGCCAAGCCCGAAGAGGAGGCCGCCGAGGCCACCGAGGCCGCCCACCCCGCCGTGGCCGCCGCTCTGGGCGGCCCCGCCATCGCCGCCCGCGCCGCCGACGCCGAAGAAGGCGCCGCCGTCGCCGCCGTAGCCGCCGACCCCGCCGGTGCCGCCGCTGGTCACAGCGGTCCCGCCGGGCCCGCCGGCCCCGCCGAAGCCGAACAGCAGGCCGCTGCCTCCGCCGCCCTGGCCGCCCTGACCGCCGATGTTGGCGGCGCCGACCGCCGCCCCGCCGGCGCCGCCGTCGGCCCCGGTGCTGACGAGGTTGAAGAGGACGTTGCCAGTGCCGCCGTTGCCGCCGATCCCCGCGACCCCGCCACTGCTGGTGGCGGCCCCGCCGGTCCCGCCGGCGCCGCCCAGGCCGTAGAGCATGCCGGTGCCGTCGCCGCCGGTTCCGCCCCAGCCGGCCACGAAGCCGTTGCCGCCGGCCCCGCCGGTGCCGCCGTTGCCGAACAGGATTCCGCCGTTCCCGCCGAAGCCGCCGTCGCCGGCGACGCCGTTGGGGCAGGCCCCGCCGGTGCCGCCGACGCCGCCGTTGCCGAAAAGCCCGACGGCGTTGCCGCCGTTGCCGCCAAAGCCGGCGAAGCCGTTGTTGATGGCCCCACCGGTCCCGCCCGGGCCTCCGTTGCCGAACAAGAAGCCGCCGCTACCGCCGTTCCCGCCGTTCTGGCCCGGCGCGCCGGACCCGCCCGCGCCGCCGTTGCCCCACAACAAACCACCGTTTTGGCCGTTGGCGCCGGTTCCCGGGGTGCCGTTGGCGCCGTCGCCGATCAGCGGGCGCCCCAGCAGCGCCTCGAAGGGGGCATTGATCGCACCGAGCAGGTCCTCCGGCGCGCTCTGCAGCGGAGTCGCACCGGCTGCCTCGGCACTGGCGTAGGAGCCCGCACCGGCGTTCAGCAGCTGGACAAACTGCTGGTGAAATGTCGCGGCCTGGGCACCGAGCGACTGGTATGCCCGCGCCTGCGCGCCGAACAGGGTCGCAACGGCCTTGGACACCTCGTCGGCACCCGCGGCGACGACCTGTGACGTCGGGCCGGCGGCCGCCGTGTTGGCCGAGATGATCGACGAACCGACCGTCGCCAGATCCGAGGCCGCCGCCGTCATGTACTCCGGAACCGCGAACACAAACGACATCCCGACCTCCGAACGCTGCGGCGACCGCCCGATGATCGCCGATAGCAAAAATCGTATTGTTCGCCCCGCCTACCGATCCCAAGTTTCAGGCGGCGCGACAGCCTGTCCTCGCCGCCTGACCCATCGCCCGAATGTGATAGACAGGGCTGATGTTTGCGCTGGTCCGTCGGCTTCGTTGAACACGTGGGCGACGATCGACTGCTGACTCCCGGTCAGACGTGCTGGCGCGTGGCGCACGCCGATCGGTTTGCCTGCATCATCGACGCTGCCGATTACTTCACGCACGTCAAGGCGGCGATGTTGCGCGCCCGGCACCGGATCATGCTGATCGGTTGGGATTTCGACGCCAGGATGGCGTTCGAACGGGGCGCCAACACCTTGCCCGGGCCAAATCAGCTGGGCGCCTTCCTTTTTTGGATGCTGTGGAAACGGCCGGCTCTCGAGGTCTACGCGCTGAAGTCCAACCTGCGCCTGCTGCCGGCCTTCGATGGCATCTGGTTCGGGCTCACGCCGGTGGCTGTTGTCAACCAGATCAGCAGCAAGCGAATGCACTTCGCCACCGACGGCGCCCACCCGACCGGTTCCGTCCATCACCAAAAGATCGTGGTCATTGACGACGCGGTGGCGTTCTGCGGTGGCGTCGACCTGACCCTCGATCGATGGGACACCCCCGCGCACAAGGACGAGAGCGACGGCCGCCGCACCATGGGGCGCAGGTATGGGCCGCGACACGAGGTCGCCGCGGCGGTCGACGGCGCGGCCGCGCGCGCACTCGGCGAGCAGGCTCTGGCTCGCTGGCGGATCGCGACGGATCAATCGCTGGAGCCGGTTGACGCCAAGCACGCCACCTGGCCCAGCAAACTGGAACCGATCCTGCGCAATGTCGACGTCGGAATCGCGCGCACCTTGCCGGAGCTTGATCGTCGCGACGAGGTTCGGGAGGTAGAGGCGCTCAACCTTGCCGCCATAGCCGCGGCGCGCGAGACGATCTACCTGGAGAATCAATACCTGGCGGCGCGACGCCTCGTGGAAGCGCTGGCGGCTCGACTAGGGGAAGCCGACGGCCCGGAGATCGTCATCGTCCTTGCTCGTCGGGGCAACAACGCCCTCGAGCGCGAGACGATGGACAGCGCCCGCCATCGGCTCATTCAGGTGCTGTGGGCGGCCGATGAGCATCATCGCTTGGGCGTGTACTGGCCGGCGGCCGGTGGCGGCGCGCCGATCTACGTGCACTCGAAAGTAATGGTGGCCGACGATCGGCTGCTGCGGATCGGCTCGTCGAACCTCAACAACCGGTCGATGGGATTCGACAGCGAGTGCGATGTCGCCATCGAGGCGGACCCGAACAACCCCCAACGCGATGATGTCCGCCGTCAAATCACTTCGGTGCGTCATCAATTGGTGGCCGAACACCTCGGTGTGTCCGTCGGTGAGTTCGAGAGCACCCTGATTCGGTGCCGGTCCTTCCTCAAGGCGATCGAGGAATTGCGAGGGCACGGCAGGACGCTCCGCCCATTTACCGAGCGCACAGTCGCCGACGAGGCCGGCCCGCTGGCCGAGAACGAGCTGATGGATCCAGACCGTGTGCCACGGTCGCTGACGCGGAGCCTGCAACGGTTCATTGCGGGGCTCAGGAGTTATGGCAGCTGAGCAGTGCGGATCTGTTGCGCCGCAAGCTATTTCTGCGCGTTGGGGCAAAACGCGCCGATCGCCGCGAGCGCCAGATGCTCCGCGTCGTCATGGCTGAAGTGCGGCGCCCACGGATCGGCGGCGAGGTCCTGGTTCTCGGCGGTCAAGATGTTGTTGATCATCGTTTCGAGCGGCCGGGGCTGCGGCAACAGCAGCGAGAAACACGTCTGGTGACCGAATTCCATGAAACGCTGACGCACGGCCTCGCTGCCGTTGTCCGCGATCCCGTAATTGGCCAACGAGGACAGGAACACTCCGTCCGCTCCGTCGGCCGATGTCGGATTTTTGGGCGATTTGGTGACCGTGACGGTCTGCGGTGCCGGCGATGACGCCGTCCTATCCCGCGATAGGTAGATGCCGACCGAGGGAGGCAGCGCATGACTGTCGAGGACAGCGACACCCCGACCGGACCGGTGCCCGAC
>NZ_LZIR01000064.1 GCF_001667035.1 Mycobacterium sp. 852002-51057_SCH5723018 | reverse complement strand
GCGCCGGTGCCGCCCATGCCGCCCATGCCGCCCATGCCGCCGTCGCCGCCGCTGGTGGCTGTGCTGCCGGCAGTACCGTTCGCACCTGGGATGACGCCCGTGCCGCCGGTGCCGCCCGCGCCGGCCGCGCCCGGGTTGCCACCGTCGCCGCCGGCCCCGCCGTTACCGCCGGACGGGCCGGGCGAGCCGGGCTGCACGAAGAGGTCTCCGGGGTAACCGGCGCCGGCTCCCCCGTTGCCGCCGTCGCCGGGCGCGCCGCCGTTGCCGCCGTTGCCCGCGTTGCCGCCGGCGCCGTGGGTACCGAGCGTCGCGGTGCCTCCGGCCCCGCCATCACCGCCCTTGCCGCCCGCCCCGCCATCGGCGCCGTTGCCGCCGCCGTTGCCGCCGGCCCCGGCCACGGTGGCGTCGGCCCCGGTAGCGCCGCTGCCGCCGCTACCGCCGGCGGCGCCGTTGCCGCCGGCTCCGCCACTGCCGCCGTTGCCGCCCAGCAGGCCGCCGGCCCCGCCGCTACCGCCGTTCCCGCCGTTCCCGCCGTTTTGGCCGGCGACGCCCGACCCACCGGAAAAGGTCGCCGAAGCGCCCGCGGCCCCGGACGCGCCATCACCACCGTGACCGCCGGACCCGCCATTACCGAAGATCATGCCGGCCCGACCCCCGGCGG
>NZ_LZIR01000063.1 GCF_001667035.1 Mycobacterium sp. 852002-51057_SCH5723018 | reverse complement strand
CCCCCGCGCCCGGCCCCCCCCCCGCCGCCCCCGCGGCGGCACCGGGTTTCGGGCCTGACGCCCCGCCGACGCAGGACTTCATGTACCCCTCGATCGGCACCAATTGCCTCGCGGACGGCAGCAGCGCGCTTGCGACCGCGCTCTCGGTGGCGGGGCCAGCCAAGATTCCGACGCCCGGCCCGGGGCCCGGCCAGACCGCCTACGTGTTCACCGCCGTCGGCACCCCCGGCCCCGCCGAGGTGCAGAAGCTGCCGTTGAACGTCACCTGGGTGAACCTGAGCACGGGTAAGTCCGGCACCGTCGCGCTCAAGCCGCGCACCGACATCAACGGGGACGGGCCGACGACCTTGACCGCGGTCGCCGACACGGGCTCGGGCAGCATCATGTCGACCATCTTCGGGCAGGTCACCACCAAGGAACGGCAGTGCCAGTTCATGCCCACGATCGGCTCGACGGTGGTGCCCTGACACCCGAGCGTGCGTTCAGGGTTTCCAGTCGGGCGAGCGGCCGAGGTGGCTGAGGATGCGGTCGAGGTCGGTCGCGCCGTCGGGCGCGGCGACGGCCGGGCCGAACGGGGCGCCGTCCGTGGCGCGGTACTCACCATCCGGAACGAAGAACACCAGCGGTAGCACGGCAGCCACGACGTCGTCCGGGAGCGCGAAGCGGGCGCCGACGCTCCGCGCGACGTCCCAGCCGTGCACAACGTAATCCACGAAGTGAAAGCCGATCGCCATCGCGCCGGGGAAGGTCGCCCCGGGGCCGAACTCGGGCAGCGAAAACGGCGCATCGAGCACCCCGTCGGCCGCGAACGCGTCGAGCACCTCGGCCGCGGCCCCCGCGTACGTGCCGCCGGGATCGGATGCCACCGCGTCGACCACGCGGTCCGACGCCCATCCGGTCGGGCTGTCGCCGCCGCCACGCGCGGCCGCGGCGAACCCATGATGCTGCACGGTCATGTGGGCGAGCAGGTCGAGCAGGTTCCAGCCCGCGCAGGGTGTGGGCCGGCGCAGATCGTCGAGCGTGACCGCCGAAACAACGTCGACGGACGCCAGCACGGCGGCTCGGTGAAACGGTCGAACATCAGAAATAGTATGCATCTGAGTACCGTATGCGTACGCATATGATCTGTCAACGGCTACGCTTCCCCGCATGGCACCGAGGCTGACCCGTCCTGATCTCGCGGCGATGATGGGGCCGCTGGTTCGCGAATTGATCGCCGCAGAGGTCCCCGTGCTGGAAGCCCACGGATTGTCGATGTGGGGCTACATCGTGCTGGGTGCGCTTGATCGCTCGCCGGTACGCAGCCAGGCGGCGCTCGCCGAGGCGATCGGCGCGGACAAGACGCGCATCATCCCCACGCTCGATGACTTGCAGGAGCGGGGTTATATCGAGCGACGTCCCGACCCGGACGACCGGCGGGTGCGGCTGCTTGCGCTCACCGAGGCGGGCCGGGCCGCGAAAGACGCTGCGCAGCAAGAAATCCAGCTCGGCGAAGAGCGCTGGCTCGGGAAGCTATCGGCCGACGATCGTCGCCTGTTCCTGCGGGTGCTGCGTCAGCTGTCGGCCAGGGAAGACGGCCAGCTCAGCAGTTAGTACGCCATGAACAAGATGGCGTCGCGGTCGTACTCCAGGCCCGGATGAACGCTGGCAAGGTGGTCCTGGGTCAGTTCGACCAGCTCGTCCTCGTCCTTGCCGACGATGGCTTCGCCGCACGGACACGTTATGTGTGTCTTCACGTTGCCGCCTTTCCCTTCGCTGCTGCCTTCATCTGCTTTTTGTACGACCGCACCTGCCCAAGCGAACGTTCGTCAACAATATCGGCGACGGACAGGTGGGTGCCGGCCTTGCCGAAATCCCCGGCCGCCGCCCGCCAGCCCGTCGGCGTCACGCCGTACTGCTTGCCCAGCAAGGCCAGAAAGATCTTCGCCTTCTGCTCGCCGAACCCGGGTAGCCCCTTGAGCCGCCGCAGCAGCTCGGAACCGTCGGGCTCGCCGGCCGTCCACAACCCGGCCGCATCGCCGTCGTAGCGGTCCACGATGATCTGGGCCAAGGACTGGATCCGCTTGGCCATCGATCCCGGAAAGCGGTGCACCGCAGGCCTTTCGGCGCACAGCGCCGCGAACTTCTCCGGGTCGTAGTCGGCGATCTTGCCGGCGTCCAAGCCGCCCATCCGGTCAGCGATCTTCTTCGGTCCCGCGAAGGCCGTTTCGAAGGGCACTTGTTGGTCGAGGAGCATGCCGATCAGCAGTGCGAACGGATCGTCGTCCAGCAGCGCGTCGGCGTCAGGATCTTGAGCGAGACAAAGTTTCACCGTCAACGACCTTCCTTCCGCTGAACACCCTACGACCGAGACCTATCGGTTCGACACTAACCACCCGAACCGCCCGAGTTACCGTGGCCTGGTGGTGGACGAAGCCAGATTGACGCTGATGCTGGACCGAGACGAGCTGCATCAGCTCGTCAACAACTATTGCCGGGCCGTCGACCGCGCCGATTATGAAGCGCTTCGGGGCCTGTACCACCCCGACGCGACCGACTCGCACGGCGCGTTCTCGACGGGCGGCGTCGAGCAGTTCATCGCGCAACTACAGGCTGCGGAACCGTATGTGCGTGTCTCGCAACACAACATCACCACGACGAACTTCGCGATCGAGGGCGAGACGGCCCGCGGTGAGATCTACTGCCTGGTGTTTCACACCTTCGCCGGTCCCGAACAGGATTTAGACGTCATCATCGGCGGGCGGTACCTGGACAAGTACACCAAGCACGACGGTCGGTGGAAGTTCAGCCAACGCACCATCGTGGCGGACTGGGCGTACCAAAACGACCCCTCCCGGGTGAACTTCGGACACCCCAGCACCCGAGGAAGCATGCGCGGCAAGCCAAGCCAGGCCGACCCTTCGATCAGCCTATTCACACCGCCCAAAGGCCGGGGTTAGCTCGACTCCGGCTCGCCCGAGACCTTGCGCGGCAAGCATGTCCGGCCTACCCGCTCTTGCGGCGGAATTCGCGACGGTTCTCCACCGGACCGTGGGCCCGCGGTTGTTTGTCGCCGCCGCCGTCCTTGTGGTCGGATCCGCCCGCCGACTTGGCGTTCTTGCGCTCGAGCGCTTCGCGGAACTTGCGCTTCGTGTCGTCCTCTTGCCGAGGCTTCGATGCGGCCATAGCGGCAGCCTAGCCGGGACGGGCGAGGATGGCTTGCGGTTTTACCGCTTGCCCGGTGGCATGCCGTATACGTGCGAGATCGGCAGCGTCAGCACCACCCGCCGATCCGTGACCATGGCCTGCCGGTACTCGTCCCAGTCCGGGTGTTCCCCGGCGATGTTGCGATACAAGGCAATCAGCGCCTCGACCGTGTCGTCGTCGGGCGCGGCCGCTGGAGGCGTCAGTTCGGCCATGCCCTCGGCGACGGCATATGACCATCCGTCGTCGGCGTCGACCAGGATCGAGGCTCGGGGGTCGCGGCGCAGGTTGCGGGTCTTGGCTCGCGGCTCGGTGATCGACACCTGCACCGCCACGCGGCGCGGGTCGAAGTAGTACTGGACGTTCGACAGCTGCGGGCGCCCGTCGCGTTTGATGGTGGCCAGTACTCCGAGGGAGTTTCCGCTGATCACGGCCAACAGCTTGTCGTCGAACACCTGGCGTCCCATGCCGAAAGCCTACGTCGTGGTGAAATCGGTACATGAGCAAGTACGTGGCGTTCCTGCGCGGCGTCAACGTCGGGGGCGTCAACCTCAAAATGTCGGAGGTGGCGGTCGCGTTTACCGACGCCGGGTTCGCCAACGTGCGCACCATTTTGGCGACCGGCAACGTGCTGCTGGAGTCGTCCGCGGGAGCGGCCGCGGTGCGCAAGAAGGCCGAAGCGACGTTGCGCGAGCGGTTCGGCTATGACGCGTGGGTGCTGGTGTACGACATCGATACGCTGCGTGCCGTCTTGGATGGCTACCCCTTCGAGCGCGAGGTCGATGGGTGGCAGTCCTACGTCACCTTCGTCGCCGACAAGGCGGTGCTCGACGAGCTGGCCAAGCTGGGCGAGGATGCCGATCCGGACGAGAGGATCAGCCGGGGTGAAGGCGTCCTCTATTGGCAGGTGCCCAAGGGCAACACCCTGGACAGCACGATCGGCAAGACGATGGGCAAGCCGCGCTACAAGTCCTCGACGACGACCCGCAATCTGCGCACGCTGGCCAAGGTGTTGCGGTGAAGCCAATCACCTAGCGCACCAAGCGAATTCCCTTAGTCATCCGGCACGTTCGTCAGGTAGCGCATCGCGTCGGACTTGGTCAGGCCCAACGCGCGGGCCACCTCGACGTACTCCTTGGCTGCGGCCGCCATCGCCGCGTCGGTGGGGTCGAAGCGCGAGATGAAAGTGCCGAATCGCCCACGCGTTTCGACGATCGCCGCGGACTCCAGCTCACGGTAGGCGCGGGCCACGGTGTTGGCCGCGACGCCGAGCTGACCAGCCAGATCACGCACCGTCGGGAGCCTGGTGCCGGGCGGCAGTGCTCCGCTCCGGACTCCGTCGATCACCTGGTTCCTGAGCTGGTCGAACATCGGCTTGCCCGCCTTGACATCCACCCGTAACAAATCCCGCAGCTCCACACAACCAGTATCACCCAGTAACCGCTGCGCACGGCTATGTTTGTGGGATGCGTGTGACGGTGCTCAGCGGCGCAGGGATTTCCGCGGAGAGCGGCGTGCCGACCTTCCGGGACGACAAGAACGGGTTGTGGGCCCGTTTCGACCCCTACGAGCTGTCCAGCACGCAAGGGTGGCGCAGCAACCCCGAGCGGGTCTGGGGCTGGTATCTGTGGCGCCATTACCTGGTGGCCAAGGTGCAGCCCAACGCCGGCCACCGCGCGATCGCCGCCTGGCAAGACCATGTCGAGGTCAGCGTCATCACCCAGAACGTCGACGACTTGCACGAGCGCGCCGGCAGCACGCCGGTACATCACCTGCATGGCAGCCTCTTCGAATTCCGTTGCGAGCGTTGCGATATGCCGTATACCGGCGCGCTGCCCGAAATGCCCGAACCGGCGATCGAGGTCGAACCCCCGATCTGCCACTGCGGGGCGATGATCCGGCCCGACATCGTGTGGTTCGGCGAGCCGCTGCCCGACGAGCCCTGGCAGCGTGCGGTCGAGGCGACCGAAGCCGCCGACGTGATGGTGGTGGTGGGGACGTCGGCGATCGTTTACCCGGCTGCCGGCCTACCCGACCTGGCCCTGTCGCGCGGCGTGGCCGTCATCGAGGTGAACCCCGAGTCCACCCCGCTGTCCCGGAGCGCCACGATCAGCATCCGCGAGACCGCGAGCCAGGCCCTGCCCGGGCTACTGCAGCGCCTGCCCGCGCTGCTGGGATAGCTCGCGCCCGCGGCAGTCGCATCGAGCCTGCGCACAGATCGCTATCCAGTCGCCGAACCACGCGCTGAGCGCAGTCTCGGTGCACCGCAAAGCAATCAAGGCCTGCGCGCCCGGCCCAGCGCCAACTCCGACACCGGCAACGGCGCCCAGATCGGCAACGTCCACTCCCTGCGCGACGTGTCCACCTCGAATCCGGCGTCGACGATCGCACGCTCGGTATCGCGATGGGTGTGGCAGTTACCGAACAACTTTGGCCACAACGTCGCGTCGGCGATCCGCTGCCACCGGCCCTGCACGCCGGCGCTGGCCACATGCTCGAGATACCGCAGCTGCCCCCCGGGCCGCAAAAGCGAATACAGCCGCCGCAGCACCCCGGCCGGATCGCGCACCGAGCACAACACCAGCGAGCACACCACCGCGTCAAACGGCTCCGGCTCCCCGTCGCCGAACCCCTCCGCGGTCTCCCCCATCACGACGACCGGCACGGGCGCCGCGGCGGCCGCCGCATGGGCCTGTGCGGCCAGTCGCGGCTCGGGTTCCACCGCGATCACCTGTTTGACGGCGGCGGGGTAGTTGGCGAAGTTCGTCCCCACGCCCGCGCCGACCTCCAGCACCCGACCCGACAATCCGGCCAGGTTCTCCCGGCGCAGGGCTCGCACCGCCTCGGTTTCATGCCTGGCGACGACGGGCCAGACGCGCGCGAAAAACGGATTGTCGATCCGCGACGGCGCCATCTGCGTCATGCCCGCGGCTCCTGCGCGGGCCGATGGGCGTTCACCCAGGAGGCCAACTTCTGGGGTGTGGCGTCCGCGCCGCAATACCCGAGCACCAGTTGCCCGCAGAAGACCGCGGACAGCACCCGGTCGGCGAACGCCTCGGCATCGCCAAAAGGTAAGTGCGGCTTGGTAATCAGCATGGCCGCCGCCCCATGCGCCGCGCTCCAGATTTCCAGGGCGACGGTGGTCGGGTCGTCGGGCAGGTAGATCCCCTCGTCCATCAGCTTCTGCACGGTGGCCCGCATGTGCTTGAACGCCGAGGTGTCCAGCGTGGTGTCGATGTCGCGTCCGGAGCGCCACTCGTCCATCGTGGCGATCCGGTACAACTCCGGATTTTGGGTGGCGAACCGGACGTAGACCAGCCCCTGGGCACGCAACACATCCACCGAAGAGGTGTGCTCGGCGGCCATGCGTTGCATTTCCAGGTTGAGCTTTTCGAAGTAGCGGGCGCACACCGCGTCCATCAGCGCGTCTTTGTCGGCGAAATGCAGATAGATCGACGGCGGAGTGACACCGACGCTTTGCGCCACCGACCGGATCGACACCGACTTGACATGTCCGGTTTCCAGCAGCAGCGCGGTCGCCGCGTCCAGAATCTCGTCGCGAAGCCGATCGCCGGACCCACGGGGGGCCCTGGCGCGGCGAGGACCGTCGATCGACACGCTAACCAATTTTGGTCACCGGCTCCCTGACCGCACGTCCGTTGTGTTGCACCGGCTCCTCGGGCGGCTCTTCGTGCCCGACCTCTTCGGCCGGCCCCTCGCTGATGCCGAACCGCTCATGCAGCCACACCAAAGGCTTTGGCGCCCACCAATTCCAGCGGCCCATCACATGCATGAACGCCGGAACCAGCACCATCCGCACCAGCGTCGCGTCCACGAACACGGCAAGCGTAAGCCCCAGGCCGAACATCCGCATGAACGACACATGCGCGGCGATCAGCGCGGCGAACGACATCGACATCACCAACGCGGCCGCGGTGATCACCCGGCCGGTGCGGGCCACGCCGAGCGCCACGCTCTCGTCGTTGGCGGCGTGCGCCTCGGCCGGGGTGGGTTTCGCCGGACGGGCTGCCCCGGAGGCCAGCCAGTACTCGCGGATCCTGGACACGAGGAACACCTCGTAGTCCATCGACAGCCCGAAAGCGATGCAGAACAGCAGCACCGGCATGTTGGCCACCAACGTGCCGCTCGGAGTCGTTCCCAGCGCGCCCAGATGGCCGTCCTGGAATATCCACACCAGTGCGCCGAACGCCGCGGTCAACGACAGCACGTTGCACAGCAGCGCCTTCACCGGCAGCACCACGCTGCCGGTCAGCAGGAACAGCAACACGAAGGTGATGGCCGCCATCAGCCCCAGCACCAGCGGAAGTCGCTCCGTCACCGCGTCGACGCTGTCACGGTTGACCTGGGCAACGCCGGCCATCTCGACGGACCGGCCGGCCGGCCCGGGCACCTGGTGCAGCCGCTTCAGCTGCGTGTCGGAGGCCTGGGAGAACAGCGGCGCGGTGCTGTTGACGGTCAAAAAGGCGCTGCCGTCGGCGACCCCGGTGGCCCCCGTGGGTGGCCCCACCCGGTTCCCGTGCACGAAGGCCCCGCTCGGCGCCGACACCCCGGACACGTCAACGACCCGCGACAGGTCGGCGGCGTATTTGTCCAGGGCCACCGGGTCAAGACCGCGGGCGTCGGGGATGACGACGGGCACCGCGGTCGCGGAGTCGTTCACGAAGTCGCTGCGCATCTGGTCACCGACCTGATGCGCCGACGCCGATCGCGGCAGCACCCGGTCATCGGGGAACCCCCACCTCACCGTCGTGAAGGGAAGCCCGAGCAGGAGCAGCAGCGCCACGACGGCCAGGCCGATGGGCAGCCAGCGTCGCATCACGAACTTGCTCGACCGGTACCAGAACAACTGCTCGACCGGCTTGTGCGCCGGCTCGGGGCGGCGCAATGCCCGCCGCAACAGCCGCCGGACGTCCAGCGAGTCCAACCGCGAACCCAGCAGCACGATCGCGGCCGGGGTGATCAAGATGGACGCGGTCGCGACGAACGCGACGGTGGCCACGCCGGCGTAGGCGAACGACTTGAGGAAGTACATCGGGAAGGCGACCGTCGCCGACATCGACAACGCCACGGTGACCGCGGAGAACAGCACGGTGCGGCCGGAGGTGACCATCGTGCGGATCAGCGCTTGGTTCCGGTCACTGCCCTCCGCCAGCTCGTCACGATAGCGGCTGAGGATCAGCAGTGTGTAGTCGATGGCCAGCGCCAGGCCCAGCGCGGTGCTCAGGTTGAGCGCGAAGATCGACACCTCGGTGGTGAAGGTGACCAGCCGCAGCACGGACATCGAGCCGACGACGGCCAGTGCGCCGAGGGTCATCGGCAGCGCCGCCGCCAGCAGCCCGCCGAACACCCACACCAGCACCGCGAAGCTGAACGGGATCGCGATCATCTCCATGACCACGAGGTCGTCCTGGTTTTGCTTGTTGATCTGGGCGTACTCCATCGCCGCGCCCCCGGCGCGCACGCTGACCCCGTCGCGGTCGTGGACGAACTCGTCCGACAAGGTCTGGGCATTTTTCTGGACGAAGTTCTCGCCGCCCTTGAGGTTGACCACGATCAGGCCCGACTTGCCGTCTGTGCTGGTCAGGCCGGCTGTGGCCGGCGGTGGCGCGGTCCATGCCGAGGTCACGTTGTAGACCAGCGGCGACTTCTGCAAATCGCCGATCAGGTCGGTGGCGACCTTGTGGGCTTGTTCGCTGTTGGCGCCGGCGGGCGACGTGACCACGATCAGCATCTGCTGGCCGCTCTGGCCGAACTTGTCGGTCAAGGTCTGGATCGCGCGGGCAGACTCCGAAGCTGGATCCTGAAAGCCCCCGGGGGCCAGGCTCTTGGCGACGGGAAGGCCGAAGATCGCCGCGGCGATGAAGACCAGGACGCCGACTCCGATTATTCGGCGCGGCGCCGCGATGGCCAGGCGAGCGATCGCTTCCAGCATGGGTCCGGTCCTTCCGCCGCCGGTGCAGGTCACGCTCCCCCGTCACCCTATCCGCGGTAACTTATCAGCGGTAACTTACAGGTGTCAAACAACACTAACTTTTATGACGTCGCCGCATGCCCGGATGGTTCAAAGCCGTTCACCGAGCCGTCCAAACCCGCTGGACACTAAGGGTTCGGCGAGAAAGTTGGGCGGCATCCGGGCCGGCCAGGGTGCAATCCGGCGCTCGACTGGCGCAAACCTACCCGCCAGTAAATTGCCACCATTTTCCGAATCGTGACTCAAAGAATCCTTAAGGGTGGGCCATACGCTCAGTGTCATGTGGATCGACGACTCGAGTGCGGATGTCATCAAGGCTGACTTCGACGCCCTCTACCACGGCGACATGCTGGTGGAAGGCGTGACCTCGGAGCAGTTCGAAGACTGGCACCCGCTGCCTACGGCTAGCTGACCGACCATGAGCGTGTTAGCACGGCTGCTGATGGCCGAACCCGCCATCACTCGATGGTTCCGTCGATAGAGTCCTGTTCGGTGAAAGCCCCCCGCAAAGCGGGGGGCTTTCATTTTCGGCCGGAATGTTCCGGTCAGCGCGGCGCCATGCGAATGGCGCCGTCCAGGCGGATGACCTCGCCGTTGAGCATCGGGTTTTCGATGATGTGCACGGCGAGCGCCCCGTATTCGTCGGGATCACCCAGCCGGGCCGGGTGCGGTACCTGCTTGCCCAGCGACTGCTGCGCCTCCTCGGGCAGCGAACCCAGCAGCGGGGTCTTGAACAACCCGGGCGCAATGGTCACCACGCGAATGAGCTCGCGGGACAGGTCGCGGGCGATCGGCAACGTCATGCCGACCACGCCGCCCTTGGACGCCGAGTAGGCGGCCTGGCCGATCTGGCCCTCGAACGCGGCGACCGAGGCGGTGTTGATGATGACGCCGCGCTCTCCTCCATTTGAGCCGATCGGCTCGGTCTTGGCGATGCGCTCGGCGGATAGCCGCAGCACGTTGAACGTGCCGATCAGGTTGACGCCGACCACCTTCTTGAACGCGTCCAGCGGAAACGGGCCGTCCTTGGAGAGCGTCTTGATGGCGTTGCCGATGCCCGCACAGTTGACATTGATGCGCAGCGGGCCCAGCGATTCGGCGGCGTCGAGCGCCGTGCTGACGGCGGTCTCGTCGGTGACGTCGGCCTGCACGAAGCGGGCCCGGTCGCCGAGCTCTTGGACGGCCTCCTCGCCGCGCAGGTCGATCACCACCACCTGCGCGCCCGCGTCGAGCAGCCGCTTGGTGGTGGCCAGGCCCAGGCCGGAGGCGCCCCCGGTGACGACGGCGACGGCGTCCTTGATCTCCATGCGAGTCCCTTCCTGTTGTCCAGCCAACAAGTCCAGCCAACTAGTTGGTTGGGAACTATACCCAGTCTCCGAGTAGCGCTTCGATGTCGGTCTCCACCGCCGCCGGGCGGGGGGTCTCCGGCGCGGTCCGGGAGAACCGCGGGGCCGGCCGCGGCTGCAGGCCCTCGTTCACCTCGTAGAACGTGTCGCGCTCGGTGATGTGCGGCTCGGTGTGCACCTCGCCGAACGCCAGCACCGGCGTCACGCAGGCGTCGGAGTCGGCGAACACCTTGGTCCAATGGTCCCGGTCGTGACTGGCGAACTTCTCGGTGAGCAGCGCGCGCAGCTCCGGCCAGCGGGTGACGTCGTTCTGCGGCGGCAGGTCGGCGCCGTCCAGGCCCAGCCCGGCCAGCATTGCGGCGTAGAACTGGGGCTCGATGGCGCCGACGGCGACGTAGCGGCCGTCGGCGCACTCGTAGGTGTCGTAATAGGGCGCGCCGCCGTCGAGCATGTTGGTGCCGCGCACGTCGGTCCACATGCCCGAGGCGCGCATCTGCCACATCATCTGCATCAGCACGCTGGAGCCGTCGACCATGGCGGCGTCGATGACCTGACCCTTGCCGGAGCTCTGCCGCTCCCACAGCGCGGCCAGGACGCCGACCAGCAGGAACATCGAGCCCCCGCCGAAGTCACCCACCAGGTTCAGCGGCGGCACCGGCCGCTCGTTCACCCGCCCGATGGAATGCAGGATTCCGTTCAGCGAGATGTAGTTGATGTCGTGGCCGGCCTGCTGGCTGCGAGGGCCGGCTTGCCCCCAGCCGGTCATCCGGGCGTAGATGAGCCGGTCGTTGACCTCGGCACAGTGTTCGGGGCCGAGGCCGAGCCGCTCGGTGACGCCGGGCCGGTAGCCCTCGATCAACACGTCGGCCTTGGCGACGAGCCTGAGCACGAGTTCGCGGCCTTCGTCGGACTTGAGGTCGGCGGTCACAATGCGCCGGTTGCGGCTCATGGCGTCCTTCACAACACCCCCTGGAGCGCCCGACGGCCGATCGACGCGGACCACGTCGGCGCCCAGATCCCCCAGGATCATTGCGGCATGCGGGCCGGGCCCGATGCCGGACAACTCGACAACACGCAACCCCTGCAGCGGTCCCGCCATGATGCAGCCCTTCCTCTCCGTTTGGTCCGCTTCCGACGCCGTTCGCATCTTCGCAGCCGCCGTCATCCACCGCGCAACGCGGTCGCTTAGGGTGAGCCCCATGCCGCAATCCGCGATCGACACGCTGGCCCCCGTGGCGGGACTCGACGTCACGCTGTCCGACGGCGTGCTGTCGGTGACCATCGACCGCCCCGACAGCCTCAACTCGCTGACCGTCCCGGTGATCACCGGCATCGCCGACGCGTTGGAAGGCGCGGCCACCGACCCCCGGGTCAAGCTGGTGCGGCTCGGCGGTGCGGGGCGCGGGTTCTGCTCGGGAGCCGGCATCAGCGCCGACGACGTGTCCGGCAACGGCGGACTGCGGCCGGACGAAATCGTCTTGGAGATCAACCGGCTGATCCGGGCCATCACCGCGCTGCCGCACCCCGTAGTCGCCGTCGTGCAGGGGCCGGCGGCCGGCGTCGGTGTGTCCATCGCGCTGGCCTGTGATGTCGTATTGGCTTCTGACAGAGCGTTTTTCATGCTCGCCTTCACCAAGATCGGTTTGATGCCCGACGGTGGCGCATCGGCGTTGATCGCGGCCGCGGTCGGCCGGATCCGGGCAATGCGCATGGCGCTGCTGCCCGAACGATTGCCCGCCGCCGAGGCCCTGTCCTGGGGTCTGGTCACCGCCGTCTATCCGGCCGACGACTTCGAGGCCGAAGTGGACAAGGTGGTCGAGCGCTTGGTCGCCGGCCCGGCCGTGGCGTTCGCCAAGACCAAGCAGGCGATCAACGGGGCCACGCTCACCGAGCTGGACCCGGCCTTGCAGCGTGAATACGAAGGACAGTCGCGCCTGCTGGTGTCCCCCGACTTCATCGAGGGCACAACGGCTTTCCAGCAGCGCCGCACCCCCAACTTCACTGACCGCTGAACGCCGCCGCCCTAGACCCCGAAGATCGGCGGCAGCGCGAGCACCATGATCAGGCCCCACACGAAGTGGGTAAGCACCGGGGCCAGCACACCTCCGCTGGCCCGGCGCTCCAGCGCGCAGACCGTGCCGAGGATGATCGCGGCGAACCCGAGCATCGGGTTGCCGCTGGCCAGGGTCGCGCACGTGTAGAGGACCGTCGAGATGACCACCGGGTGATACCGGCCCAGCGCCGTGTAAAGCGCGCCCCGGAAGAAGATTTCCTCCGCGACGGCGTTGACCACGGTGATCGCCACGATCAGCGGCAACGACCCCTGATGGGCGAAGAGCAGGACGCGGGTGATCAGGGTGGAGACGGCCGGAATCTCCCTGGCGATCAGGCCGCCCACCACGAAGGCGCCGCCCAGCAGCAGGCCGACGGTCGTCCCGGTGATGACCGGCCGTTGGTTGCGGCCGCGCCAGCAGATACCCCCCAGATGCAGGGGGCCCGAGATGAACCCGCCGGCGGTCCACACCGCCGCCAGCAGGAAAGTCAGCCAGTAGAAACTCGACTCGCCCGGATGGCGGCGCATGGTGAACCCGAGCACCACGGCGCCGAGCACGATCGTGATCGCCACGATGACGCGGCGGCGGCGCACCACCCCGGGCGGTTCGTTATGGGGGACAGCCACATTGGTGATCGCACGGCGCACCTCGGAGAAAACGCCGGCGCGATACGGGGTCGTCGCCCGGGTCATGCCGGACGTACCTTCAAGTTCAAGGCCAACAGGATGTCGAGGCCGGTTCGCAGCGCACCGGCCAGCGGACCGGGGACGCTGTCGACGAGACGTAGCGTGGGTCGCGCGATGCGCGGCGTGACGGCGCGGGCGAGGCGGCGGATGCGCAGCGCGTCGCCGCCGGCCCACGCGGGATCGCTGTCGGCGAGCTGATGGGGATCGGACAACGCGTTGACGGGCTTGGGCCGGCGGTTAGACCGGTCCGCCAGCGCCAGGGCGATGGCGTCCTCGACACCGAGCAGACCGCCGGGCGGGTCGACCACCCGATCGCGCAGGCCGCTGACCGATGCCACCATCGGATGGTCCAGCGACTCGACCAGGTCTCCGGCCAGGCCGGGCGGAACCGGAAGCGCGACGCCGGTGATCAGCGAAGCCAGCGCGGTGTCGACTCGGCCCACCGGCACCGCGGCATGCCACCTGCCGGAGATCCGCGCATAGGTCTTGAGCAGTTCCCGGTACGAGGTGGTCAGGGGGCCCGCGATGTCGTAGGCGCCGGCGGGCACCCGATCGCGGTCCGCGGCGGCGACGAGGTAGTGGAGGACGTCGCGGATGGAGATGGGGTCGATCGGGTTGTCCATCCAGCTCGGTATCGGAATGAGCGGGAACCGGTCTCCGACGTAGCGCATGATCTCGAACGAGGTCGAGCCGGCACCGATGATCATCGCCGCGCCCAGCCAGACCAGTTCGGGGCCGTCCTCGACGGTCAGGGCCTCGGCCACCTCGGCCCGGCTGCTCAGGTGCTCGGACAGCGCCTCGTCGGCCGGCACGAAACCGCCCAGGTAGACGATGCGTCGCACGCCCGCGTCCCGGGCCGCGACCGCCAGGTTGGCGGCCGCGGTCTTGTCGGCGTCGCGGAAGTCGGGCTGGCCGATCCCGTGAACCAGGTAATAGATCACGTCCACCGGGCCGGCGGCGGACATGCCTGCCTGCACCGACCCCGGATCGGCGGCGTTGATGGTGACTGCGGTGACGTCGGCGAACCAACCTAAGCGCCTGAGCCGCGCCGGATTCCGGGTGGCGGCCACGACCTGATGGCCATCCGCGAGCAGCTCGGTGACCAGCCGCGATCCCACATAACCGGTGGCCCCGGTGACGAGAATGCGCATACATCCGACCCTAACCCGAGGGCGTGGCGGCTGTGGCGGCAAGCACATGAACCGTTGGGGCCGCGGCACCGTGACCCCCTACATGGAGGAAATCATCGGGGGCAGTTACGCACGCACAGGCACCACAACGCTGACAGCGAATCCGTCGGTCGCGGGGGTCGCCGTCACGTTCCCGCCGAACCGCTACACGCAGGACGAAACCATCGTGGCGCTGAGCGACTTCGCCGGGCCGGAGTTTCGGCGGTTCGCCCGCACCAGCGGGGTCGAGTTCCGAAACACCGCGCTGCCGCTGTCGCGATACGGCAAGCTGAGCGGCTTCACCGAGGCAAATGACGCCTACATCGGGATCGCGCTCGACCTGGCCGAGGAGGCGATGCTGGCCGCGCTCGACGAGGCAAAGGTCAAGCCGTCGGAGCTCGACGCCGTCTTTTCGACCACCGTCACCGGCCTGGCCGTGCCGTCGCTGGAGGCGCGGCTGGCCACCCGCATCGGGCTGCGTCAGGACGTCAAGCGGATCCCGTTGTTCGGCCTTGGCTGCGTCGCCGGCGCGGCGGGCATGGCCCGCGTGCACGACTACCTACGCGCGTTCCCCAATGAGGTGGCGGCGCTGCTGGCGGTCGAGCTGTGCTCGTTAACCGTTCAGCGCCAAGACCATTCGCTGGCCAACCTGGTCGCCGCCAGCCTGTTCGGCGACGGCGCCGCCGCCGTCATCGCCGAGGGCGCCGATCGTTCCGGTGGCACAGCCGGTGCGCGGCCCCGCCTGCTGGCCACCCGGAGCCGCACCTATCCGGACACCGAAGAGGTGTTGGGCTGGAAGATCGGCAAGGAGGGCTTCCGGATCGTCTTGTCGGTCGACATCGCGAACCTCACCGAGAAGTACATCGGCGACGATGTCCGCACGTTCCTCGCCGACCACGGGCTGACACCCGAGGACATTTCGACGTGGGTCTGCCATGCCGCCGGACCCCGGGTGATCGACGCGGTCGAAGAGACGCTGGACCTGCCCGCGGATGCGCTGGACCGCACGCGAAACTCACTGCGCGAGCACGGCAATTTGTCGTCGGTCTCGGTGCTGGATGTGCTTGGTTCCTATATCGCCGAGCCGCCCGCCCCGGGTTCCTACGGGCTCATGATCGCGATGGGTCCCGGCTTCTGCTCCGAGCTCGTGCTGCTGTCCTGGTAGCGCTGGTGAACACTGTAGACATGTATTACCTGCTGATCCTCGCGGTCGCACTCGAACGCCTGGCGGAGCTGGTCGTGGCCAAGCGCAACGCCGATTGGTCCTTTGCCCAGGGCGGCAAGGAGTTTGGCCGATCCCACTATCCCGTGATGGTGGTGCTGCACAGCGCTCTGCTGCTCGGCTGCGTCATCGAGCCCCTCGCTCTGCACCGGCCGTTCATTCCGTGGCTGGGCTGGCCGATGCTGGCAATCGCGGCGCTGAGCCAGGTACTGCGCTGGTGGTGCATCACGACGCTGGGCCGACGGTGGAACACCCGGGTGATCGTGTTGCCGGATGCGCCGTTGGTCCACCATGGCCCCTACCGGTACCGGTGGCTGCACCATCCCAACTATGTTGCGGTGGTGGCTGAGGGGTTCGCGCTGCCGCTGGTGCACACGGCGTGGCTGACCGCGGCCATTTTCACGCTCGCCAACGCGATGCTGCTGAGGGTGCGCCTGCACGTGGAGGATTCGGCATTGGGATACAAACCGATGACGGGTTACGCATGACCGACTACGACGCCGACCTGCTGATCGTGGGCGGCGGCCCGGGCGGCCTTGCGACGGCGTTACACGCGCGCAGGCAAGGGCTTTCGGTGATCGTGGCCGAGCCCCGGGAGGACCCCATCGACAAGGCGTGTGGCGAAGGGCTGATGCCCGGCGGGCTGGCCGAGCTGACCTCGCTCGGGGTGGACCCGGCCGGCATGCCCTTCCACGGCATCGCCTACGTCAGCGAGCGCCGTCGGGCTCAGGCGCGGTTTCACGGCGGGCCGGGCAGGGGCGTGCGACGCACCACGTTGCATGCGGCGCTGCAGGCGCGGGCCAAAGAGCAAGACACCGAATGGATCCGGGCGCGGGTGACCAGCGTCGAGCAAGACGCGCATGGAGTCTCGGCCGCCGGTGTGCGAGCGAAATGGTTGGTGGGGGCCGACGGACTGCATTCGACGGTGCGGCGTGCCGTCGGCATCAAGGCCACGGCCGGAACGCCGCGGCGGCACGGCGTGCGGTGGCATTTCAAGGTGCCGCCGTGGTCGGAGTTCGTCGAGGTGCACTGGTCGCGCTGGGGTGAGGCCTACGTGACGCCGGTGGAGCCGGACCTGGTCGGCGTGGCCATCCTGTGTGGTGGGCGGCCCGACCTGGCCTGGTTCCCGTGGCTGGCCCGTCACCTGGACGGAGCCGATCGCGGACACGCCCGCGGATGCGGCCCGCTGCGCCAGGTCGTCTCGCGCCGCGTCGCGGGACGCGTGCTGCTGGTCGGCGACGCGGCGGGCTACGAGGACGCTCTCACCGGCGAAGGCATCAGCCTCGCAGTCAAGCAGGCGGCCGCGGCCGTCGACGCCATCGTCAGCGACGTGCCGTCATCGTATGAGGCTGCCTGGCACCGTGTTACGCGCCGCTACCGGCTACTCACCCGGGGACTGGTGCTGGCCAGCGCGCCATCGGCGGCGCGCCGCGTCATCGTGCCGGCGGCCGCCACGCTGCCCGCCGTGTTCCGGCGGGCCGTCAATACACTAGCGGGCTAACGGGCCTTCCAGACCGGTTCCCGCTTCTCGGCGAACGCCAACGGTCCCTCCTTGGCGTCCTCGGACCTGATCAGGGAACGCATCTCGCGCATGGTGCGCTCCCATCCGATTTCTTCGTCGGTGATGACGCCGTCGTCGACCCCGTAGGCGATGCGCTTGCTGGCCTGCACCGACAGCGGCGCGTTGACGGTGACCCGCGCGGCCAGGGCCAGGGCGGCGTCGAGCACCGTGCCCTCGCTGACGACCTGATTGATCAGGCCCCATTCCAACGCGTCGGCCGCGCTGAGCGGCTCCCCGGTCAGCAGCAGCTCCATCGCCACCTTGCGGGGCAGCTGGTGCATGATCCGGAAGACGCCGCCGGCGGCCGCGATGAGTCCGCGTTTGACCTCCGGCAACCCGAATTTGGCCCGCTCGTCGGCGACCACCAGGTCGCTGGCCAATGCCAGCTCGGTGCCGCCACCCAGCGCGGTGCCATTGACCGCGGCGATGGTGGGCTTGTCGATGAAGTGGTGCACGTATCCCGCGAAGCCCCACTCGCCGTGGTCGGGGTGATACAGGTTCTCCCGCCGCGAGATCGCCTTGAGGTCGGCGCCTGCACAAAACGACTTGTCGCCGGCGCCGGTGATCACCACCGCCCGCACTCTCGCGTCGTGTTGCGCTTCTTCGAGCGCGTCCCCGACGGCGATGCTGACGGCCCCGTTGACCGCGTTGCGGGCCTCCGGGCGGTTGATGGTAATGACCATCACGTTGCCGCGGCGCTCGACGAGCGCTCCCGGTGCCGAGGGGGCCCGGCCACTAAGGGCTGCGCCGTCCGTCACAGCAGCTCCACGATGGTGGCGTTGGCCTGGCCGCCGCCCTCACACATCGTCTGTAGGCCGTAGCGAATTCCCTTGTCGCGCATGTGGTACAGCAGCGTGGTCATCAGCCGCGCCCCCGAACCGCCGAGCGGGTGGCCGAGCGCGATCGCGCCGCCGTTGGGGTTGAGCTTCTTCTCGTCGGCGCCGATGTCCTTCAGCCACGCCAGCGGAACGGGGGCGAAGGCCTCGTTGACCTCGTAGGCCCCGATGTCGTCGATGGAGAGGCCGGAGCGCTTCAGCGCCTTCTGCGTCGCCGGGATGGGCGCGGTCAACATGATCACCGGGTTGGCCCCGGCCAGCGTCGCGGTGTGCACCTTGGCGATCGGCTTGAGCCCCAACGACTTCGCCTTCTCCGCGGACATGAACAGGATGGCGGCCGAGCCGTCGGAGATCTGCGATGAGTTGCCGGCGTGGATCACGCCATCCTCCTTGAACGCCGGCTTCAGCGACGCCATCTTCTCCATCGGGGTGCCGCGGCGGATGCCCTCATCCTTCAACACCGGGTTGCCATCCTGGTCCTTGATGCCCACGATCTGGTCATCGAACGCGCCCGAATCCTGTGCGGCAGCGGCCTTTTCGTGCGAGGCCAGGGAGAACTCGTCGAGCGCGGTACGGTCGAGTCCCCACTGCTCGGCGATCATCTCGGCGCCCAGGCCCTGATTGGGGATCTGGCCCTCGTAACGATCGATGAAGGCCTGCGGGTACGGCCGCCCGCCGTTGGCCAGCGACGCGCCCATCGGGGTTCGCGACATCGACTCCACCCCACCGGCGACGACGACGTCGTAATGACCGGCCACCACCCCCGCCGCGGCGAAATGGATGGACTGCTGGCTCGACCCGCACTGACGGTCCACGGTCACCCCGGGGACGGTCTCCGGCCAGCCGGCCGCCAGCAGCGCGGTGCGCCCGATGTCGAGGGCCTGCTCACCGGCCTGCATGACGCAGCCCCAGATGACGTCGTCGACGATCCCGGGGTCGATGCCGGCCTTGTCGGCCAACCCGTTGAGAACCTGCGCGGAGAGGTCGGCCGGGTGTACCCCCGACAGGCCGCCGTTGCGCTTGCCGATGGGTGAGCGGACTGCCTCGACGATGACGGCTTCAGCCATGGTGATCTCTCCTTTGAGTGGGTCTTTGGTCGATTGTCGACCAAGGGGTTGGGGGATTCGCTGGCGGGGTGGCGCAACCCCCGGCCGGGACGCCACATTCGCCACACGAGTACCTCAGGGCGGCCCAGAGGCGATCCGCGGATGCGATAGCGCATCCGAAAGTCACCTGTTCGTGGTCCGCACGAACCAGAGATTTGTTCTGATCGTGGCAGTATTGGCTTTGTAGTCGAAAGCGAGGCGGACGGTGAAGCGGCTCAACGGCATGGATGCGATGCTCCTGTACAGCGAGACATCGAACCTGCACACCCACACACTGAAAATCGCGGTCGTCGACGGTTTCGGCTACGACGGCGAATTCACCTTCGATGTGTTTCGCCGCACGCTGCTCCGCCGGTTGCACCTGTTGGATCCGTTGCGCTACAAGCTCGTCGACATCCCGTGGCGAATCCATCATCCGATGTGGCTGGAAAACTGCGACGTCGACTTCGACTACCACCTGCGACGCGTTCAGGTGCCTGCGCCCGGCGGCCGCCGAGAACTCGACAAGGTGATCGGCGACGTCGCGAGTACCCCGCTGGATCGCAGCCGTCCGTTGTGGGAGTTCCACTTTGCCGAAGGCATGGCCGGTCACAGATTCGCGATCGTCGGCAAGATCCACCACGCCCTGGCCGACGGGGTCGCGTCGGCCAATCTGCTGGCCAGGCTCATGGATCTGGACGGGCCCAGGCAGGACGAACGCGACAACGAGACGACTTGCGTACCGCCTTCGACGACTGAACTGCTGCGGGCGGCGGGGCGCGACCACGCGCAGCAACTCGCCGCGCTGCCCGGGGTGGTCACCGACGCACTTTCCGGCGCGCGGCGGCTGCGCCGGCGGGTGCGGGAACGGGGCGCGCAGCCAGACTTCGCCCGGATGCTGCACGCGCCGCCGACTTTCATGAACCATCTGGTCTCACCGGCGCGCACGTTCGCGACCGCGACGCTGTCGATGGCGCAAGTCAAACAGACCAGCAAGCACTTGCGGATCACCATCAACGACATGGTGATGTCGATGGTCGCGGGCGCCCTGCGCCAATTGATGTTGCGCTACGACGGCGCTGCGGAGCGGCCCATCATTGCGTCGGTGCCGGCCAGCACGGACAGGTCCCTGCACCGGATCAGCGGCAACGAACTCGGCGGCATGGCGGTGTCGCTGCCAACCCACATCGGCGATCCGTTGGAACGGGTGCGGCTGGCCTCGTTGGCCACCGGGATCGCCAAGGAAAACAACGAGCTGTTCGGCCCCGAGCTGTACGGCAAGTTGATCACCTACTTGCCGCCGTTTGCGTCCCCCCTCGCGTTCCGGTGGTTGGCGCGCCGGGAGGCGCGGACCAGGCTGTTCAACGTGCCGGTGTCCAATGTGGCCGGGCCCCGCACGCGGGGCCACCTCGCCGGCGCCCCGGTCAGCGAGATCTATTCGGCCGGCCCGCTGATTGCCGGATGTGGCATCAACATCACCGTGTGGAG
Organism: Mycobacterium sp. 852002-51057_SCH5723018; assembly: GCF_001667035.1. Classification (GTDB taxonomy): domain Bacteria; phylum Actinomycetota; class Actinomycetes; order Mycobacteriales; family Mycobacteriaceae; genus Mycobacterium. Next base: position 35,031 of record NZ_LZIR01000063.1, on the reverse strand, counting down.
CTACGTCGACCAGCTCAACATCTCCGTCATCGCCGACGACTCCACCCTTGACGACACCCATGAAGTGACCGACGCCATGGTTCAGGCCTTCGGCGAAATACGCTCTGCGGCCGGATTTTCCGACGAGCCGGCCACGGTGGAGTCCGCGATGCCCTAACCCAGGACGGGAAACCGCCGCTGCCGGGCCAGCCGGTCAAGCGCCGTCTGCATGACGGTACGCACGTGCGCGTCGACGTCTGCCATATCGGGCTCATCGCCGAAGAGGGCGGCGACATCGATCGGCTCCAACACGTCGGTGACGATCTTGGTCGGTAGCGGCACGTTGGGCGGCACGATCACGCTCAGTCCGAACGGGAAACCCACGGTGATCGGCAGAATGTCCGACCGCCACCGGCCCAGACCGAGCCGCCTGGCCAGCCAGGTCCCGCGGGTCAGGAACAGCTGGCTCTCCTGGCCGCCGATGGACACCGCCGGGACGATCGGCACGCCCGCGTCCAGGGCGGACCTGACGTATCCGGTGCGGCCGTTGAAGTCGACGACGTTCGCGCTCAGCGTCGGCCGGTAGGCATCGTAGATGCCGCCGGGGAACACCAGCACGACGCCGCCCGACCGGAGCGCGGCCGCAGTGTTTTTCGGGTTGGCGCGGATCACGCCGAGGCGTCCCAGCCAACCCGACATCGGCCCGGCGAACATCCCGTCGTGACCCAGGGTATAGAGCGGTCGGTCGTATCCGAACCTGTCGTAGAACGCCGAGGCGAAGATCAGCACATCGGGTGTCAGCATGCCGCCCGAGTGGTTGCCGACGACCAGCGCGCCACCGTCGCGTGTGAGGTTCTCCAGCCCCCGCACCTCGAAGCGAAACCAGCGGCGCGCAAGGGGTTTGGTCGCCTTGACCAACCTCTCGGTGAAGCCGGGGTCCCACTGGGTGAGCTCGGAGTCGTTCACTTCGGGGTGAAGCCGAGGTGCAGCTCGGTGAGCCCGCGCATCTGCCAGGTCGGCTCGTAGGTGTATTGGCGGGCGTCCGGCGGCCCGTGCTTGGCCTCGAGAATGGCGATGCCCGACATCCGGTCGAGGATGCGGTTCAGCGAAATTCGCCCCTCCGCTCGCGCCAGCGGCGCGCCCGGGCACGAGTGGTTGCCGCGGCCGAACGCCACGTGCTCGCGGACGTTCGGGCGGTCGATGCGAAACTCGCTGGGCTCGGCGAACTTTTGCGGGTCCCGGTTGCTCGCCCCGGGCAGCAACATCACCGTGGCGCCCGCCGGGATCTTGGTGTCACCGATCGATGTGGCGGTGCGCGCCATGCGGAAGTGGCACTTGACGGGGCTTTCCATGCGCAGCGTCTCCTCGACGAAGACTGGTATCTTGCTGCGGTCGTCGCGAAGCGACGCTTGAATCTCCGCGCTCTCCGCGATCATTCGCATGCCGAAGCTGAGCAGCTTGGTGGTGGTCTCCTGACCCGCCGCGAAAAGGAACGTGGCTAGCCGGACGACGTCGATGACCTCAGGAGTCGAGCCGTCAGGATACTTCGCCTGAGCCAGTTCGGTCAGCACGTCGGATCGTGGCTCTCGCCGGCGCTCGGTGATGTAGGCGGTGAACTTCTCGTCGAGCCACTCCAGCGGATTGTGCGCGCGCGTCACCGAATCGTCCTCGATGCTGCCCGCAACCTGGCCGGAAAAGACAATTCGGAACTCCTGGTGATCTTCCGGGGGAACCCCGAGAAGGTCGGCGATCACCAACCCGGAAAACGGCCGTGCGTACTCGTCGAGGAACTCACACGTTCCGCGGGACACGAATTCGTCGAGCTGCGCGTCGGCGAGCCGCCACATGAAGTCTTCGTTTTCCTTGAGCCGCTTGGGGGTCAGCAGGCGGCTGAGCAACCCGCGGGTTTTGGTGTGATCCGGCGGGTCCTGCGTCACAATGTGTTCGCTCATCGGGATCTGCGAACGATGCCGCTCGATCAGCTCACCGATGTCGTCACCCTGAGGCTCGAACGGCAAGCCGGAGAACGGGCCCGCCACCGAAACGCATGAGGAAAACGCCGAATCCTTGTACACCGCCAGGGCTTCCCGGTGCCCCGTTACGGTCACGACCCCGTGTTCGGGCTGCGGCAGCACCGGGCAACGCCCGCGCAAGTGGTCGAAATAGGAATAGGGGTCGGGGATCAGCGACGCGTCGGTGAAGAAATCGACCGACTCGAAATCACTCATTTCCTCATACCCTCCCCTGCACCGTCTGGCCTCTCCAGCCTAGGACGGAACAAAAGTTAGGTCAAACGATCGGGTGGATCGGGCAGCCGCTCGCGCAGCAATGCCAAGCCCGGCCCGTCGAGCAGATGCAGCAGCGCGGTCCGGCCGCTCAGTGTCATCATCAAGGCGCCCACCGGTCCACGAATCTCGGCACCGGTGCCCCATTCCCGGCCAATGTCGGTGGCGCGCAGGCATATCCCGCGTCGAAGGCCCAAGGGGACGAAGCCGAACCGCCACGGACCGGTCAAAAAGTCCATCGCCAACGCCGCCAAGTAAGGGTCCGGCGTGAAGGGCTTGCCGAGCGGGATCCTCATGTCGCCCCCGTGCACCAGGACGTCGGCAAGCGGATCCAGGGGCCCGAACAACGGCGGACTGATTCGGCGATCCGCACACCCATGCAGGCTCGCGACGATCTCGTCCGCCGGCAGCCGCGCACGGCGCCGCGCCAGCTCGTCGATGGCGCGAGCCATGCTTCCCCGGCGCAGGGCGAGCCGTAGGAAAGTCCCGGTACCGTCGACGACCGTGCTGACGATGTGTGCGGCGACTGTCTTCACGTCCCAGCCGGCACACAGGCTCGGCGTCGCCAACTGCGCGGCGTCCAGGCCGCCCAGCAGGCTAGCCAGCCGCCGCCGCTCGTCGGCGACGGCGGCGAAGACGAACTCCCGGTCCCCTTGCATCGCTTGCTTGCGCCGAGATCACAGCCCAGACGGCAATCTCGGGCCTTTTAGCCGTCTTTCACACGGCGGGATATGCCACCGACTTGACTTCGGTGTACTGGTCGAAGCCGGCGACACCGTTCTGGCGGCCCACCCCGCTGGCCTTATACCCCCCGAACGGGGTGTCAGCGCCGTACGGGGCGCCGCCGTTGACGCCCATGAACCCGGCCTTGATCCTTCTTGCCACCGCCAACGAACGCTCCAAAGATCCCGACATCACGTTGCCGGCCAATCCGTAGACGCTGTCGTTGGCGATTCGGATCGCGTCCTCCTCGTCGTCGAACGGGATGACGACTAGCACCGGGCCGAAGATCTCCTCCTGGGCGATCGCCATGGAGTTGTCGACATCGGTGAAAAGCGTTGGGCGAACAAAGAACCCCTTGTCGAAGCCGGTGGGCGCGTCGGGCCCGCCGACCAGCGCCGTGGCCCCCTCTTCGACGCCCTTGCTGATGTAGCCGAGCACGCGCTTGCGCTGCTTGTCCGAAATAACCGGGCCACACAGCGTTCCGGGGTCCTGCGGGTCGCCCGGCATGACGTTCTCGTAAATGCTCTTGAGGATCGCCACACCCTCGTCGTAGCGGGACCGCGGCAGCAGCATCCGGGTGGGATTGGCGCAGCCCTGCCCGGCATGCATGCACGGCGCGATGCCGATCGCGCACGCCAGCCCGAAATCGGCGTCTTCCAGGACGATGGTGGCCGACTTGCCGCCGAGTTCGAGGAACAGCCGCTTCATCGTCGCGGCGCCCTTTTCCATGATCCGCTTGCCGACCGCGGTGGATCCGGTGAACGAGATCAGGTCCACCTTCGGCGACAGCGTGAGCTCCTCGCCCACCAGGTGGTCCGATGCGGTGACGACGTTGACGACACCCGATGGGATGTCGGTCTTCTCGGCGATCAGGCGGCCCAGCCGGGTGGCGTTGAACGGCGTGTCCGGCGCCGGTTTGAGCACGACGGTGTTGCCGGTGGCGAGCGCCTGGCCGATCTTGTTGATGGTGACTTCGAACGGAAAGTTCCATGGCACGATGGCGCCGACCACGCCCACCGGCTCCCGCCAGACCTTGCGGGTGGTCAGGGTGCCGGTCAGGCTGATCACCTTGTCGCCCAGGTCGGTTTCCCACGGGTACTCGTCGATCAGCCTCGCCGGATAGCGGAGCCCGTCTTCCAGCGGGGCGTCCAGCTGGGGGCCGAAGGTGATCGCCCGGGGTGAGCCGACCTCGAGGATGAGCTCCTCGCGCAGTTCTTCCTTCTCGGCCTCGATCGCCTCGTGCAGCTGTAACAGGCAGCGCTGGCGCAGCGCGCGGTTGGTCGACCAGTCGGTCTCGTCGAAGGCGCGGCGGGCGGCGTCGATGGCCCGGTGCATGTCCTCCGTCGAGGCGTCCGCAACCTCGCCGAGCGGCTCCTCGGTAGCCGGGTTGATGTTGGTGAAGGTGCCGGCCTGACCATCGACGAGCTGGCCGTCGATCATCATCTTGGGCTCGAACCGGACCTTTACAGCCTCAGTCATGTTTGTCACTCTCTTCTGAGTCGTTGAGGGGCTACGGAGAGCCTTACTGGAAACTAGCCGATTGGCAAGGTGCAACCGGTGCTGGGGTTCGCTACCGGGCGTCGAACAGCACCGGAAGGGCAGTCGGCGACCGGAAGACCTGCCCGCGGATGTGTGGGTCATCCCCATCGGGGTCCAGCCGAAGGTTCGGCAACCGGTCGAGCAGGAGGTTGACGGCGGTGCGCATTTCCAGCCGCGCCAGGTGCATTCCGAGGCAGACGTGCACGCCGTGCCCCCACCCCAGGTTTCCCTTGGGCGTGCGGAAGATGTCGAACCTGTCCGGATCGAGGTAGCGGTCCTCCTGCCGGTTGGCGGCTCCGAGCATCGGCATCACCGTCGAGCCGGCCGGTATGGGCACCCCGCCGAGCTCGGTGTCGCGGGTGGCCATCCGGGTGATGGTCAGCAGGGGCGGTTCCCAGCGCACCCCCTCTTCGATGGCCTGCGGCAGCAGCGACCGGTCCGCGCGGATGGCTTCCAACTGCACTGGGTTTGACAGCAACGCGAAAAGCAGACTCCCCAGGGCGCGGTACGTCGTCTCCACTCCGGCGGGCAGGAGCAGGCGCAAAAACGAGTAGATCTCCTCGTCCGCGAGCTTCTCTCCGTCGATTTCGGCCTGGGCAAGCCCGCTGATCAGATCATCCCGCGGTTCGGCGCGCCGAGCTTCGAGGATCGGTGCGAAGTACTCGCATAGCGCGGCCGACGCCGCAAGGCCGCGTTCTGGATTCAGGATCCAGCTCAGCAACGATATGGACCAGCGCTGAAACTGCGGGTAGTCCTCCTGCGGCAGGCCCAGCAGGCCGGCGATGATCTGGCTGGGGTAATCGAAGGTGAACTCCTTGACCAGGTCAGCCTTGCCGTTGGCCGCGAACTTGTCGATCAGGCTATTGGCGACGCGCCCGACCAGCTCGTCCTCCCAGCGCGCCAAGGCCTTCTGCGAGAACGCCTTCGACACCAGCGACCGCAACCGCCCGTGCACCGGCTCGTCCATGCCGAGCATCACGCCTTCGCCCAGCACCGGTCCGAACGCCGCGATGACGGCCGCCGACGAGAACGTCTCGTTGTCGCGCAACATCTGCTGGGCTTCCTCGTAGCGGTAGACGATGAAGACCGGCTTGGACTCCTCGTGCGGCATGCCGGAGGCATCCAGGCGTTGAACCGGTTCCTCGCGGCGCAGCCGCGCCAGTTCCGTGTAGGGGTCGCGCACGTCGCCGGACACCGCGTCGTCGAAGGCGCCGAAGTCATCCAGGTCGTCGAAAAGTTGTTCCATCAGTGCTCCTTCAATTTGCTCTTCGGCTCGCCAAGCGCTGCAACACCCGCGGCGGAATTATCCGCGCCGCAAAGAGCAGGGCTTTTTGGCTCGCCGTCAATGGGTACGCCCCGCCGCGCATCGAACCCCGCCTCGGTATGCCCAGCACGATGCGGGACACGTGGTGCATGGCCGAAGACGGGAGGATCCTGTTGAGCGCCAAGAGCATCGAGGCGTCGGGTCCCACCCCGCGGCGGCGGAACGGCGCGCGGTCGCCTAGCGCCTTGACCAGTCCGTCGGTGAACCGCTCGGGTGTCCGGGCGAATCTGATCGCGAACCGCCCGCGGGTGTTCATGGTGTTGTGCAGCCGGGCGTACGGCCCGTTGAAATCGCGGTCGTCGATGGTGCCCGCGTCCGTGATGATGTCGGTGTCGTACATGCCAGCCACCAATACGGTGACGCCGAGGCCGAACGGCGCGATCTCGGCGGCCATCGACTCACCCCACCGCTCCAAGGCCCCCTTGACCGCGGAGTACGGCGCGGTACCCGGTTGACCGCGCACCCCGGCGGCACTGGACACCAGCACGATGCGCCCCTCCCCCGCCGCCCGCATCGACGGCAACAAGGCCTTGGTGAGCGCGACGGGACCACGCACGGCGGTGTCGAACATGGTCTGCCACAACGCCATATCGGTCTCCTCGACCATTCCGGCGGCGGAGATGCCGGCGTTGTGCACAAGCGCATACGGCGCTCCGACGGCCTCTTCGATCGCCTTGGCCGCCGCGGCAATCGACGCGGCGTCCACCAGGTCGAGCTGAACACAGATCAAACGATCGTCTTCGGGTATGGTGCCCATTGTTTCCCGAATAGCGTCCCGCAGCCGCGCCATCCCCAGGTCGGGCGGCCGCATGGCCGCGACCACACGCCAGCCCTCCCCATACAGGCGCACCGCCGAGGCGAACCCCAGTCCGCGGGACGCGCCGGTGATGACGACGGAGCGCGGTTCAGCCATTCTTGCCCGAGACCGAAGTCGCGCAGGCACCTTGGCCCGGCGGCGGCGGGTCGACGTGCGGCCGCCCGTGCGGTTCCCCGCTCGCCCAGGTCGACCAGATGCCGACTGAGTAGGGGCCTAGAGCGCCTGCCTTCTCGTAATAGCCTTGCGGGTCATAGACTTTGGCCTCGGGATAGGGCCAGGGGCAAGCCACCGAGGTGGCCGCGTGGCTGGCCTTGATGGCCCAGAACCACGCGCCGTACGTGAAGTAGGACACGTTGATGATGGCGAACATCACCAGGAAGGTGCCGAGCACCGGACGCGTCGGGAATATCCGGGCCTTGGCCGCGAGCTTCTCGGCCACCGATTTGCCGGTGTCGTCGCGATAGCACAGGATCGCCGCCGGCACCATCACGAACGTCACCGAGAACGACTCCCAGATCAGCGGGAACTGGAATGTGGTGCCGGTGAACACCGAACCCCACGGGATCACCTGCGAGTAGATGTACATGCCCCAGTGGATCAACGTGTTCTCCAGCATGGCATCCATGACGAACCCGACCACCAGGACTATCGCGCCCAGGCAGATGAGCGGGTGCCGTGACACGAACGCCTCAGGCCCCCGCCGGGCCTGCAGCTTGCGCAGGATCCATATCCCTGGGAAGTATGGGCCGAAATAGAACATCACGTAACCGAAGACCACGAACGGTTCGACGGTCGGCGACAACGACACCAGCGGCCACGATTCCGGCCAGTGCACGAGATCGGGGTTGTAGACGGCGAACGGTGACCAGTTCATGATCGGGTCCTGCCACACGATCAGCGTGGTACACAAGAACATCAACATCACCGGGCTACCAGGATTCCGGCGCCAGCCCCTGACGAAGACAATCAACAGAACGATCAGCGCAACCACGGTGGCAGCATCCAGGAAGGTGATGTAGTCCAGCCCGAACGAGAACTTCACCGGGCGCGGCCGGCCCTGCACATTCGGGTTGGCCACACGAGGGTCAAGGGCCACACGGCAATTCGCGATGAAGAACAGCGCGAACGCGGCCAGGGCGGCACCGGCGATCCAACCTCCCCAGCCGCGCCTTTCGCCGCGCGCACGAGTGGGCTTCTCGCCCGCCTCAAGTGGCGTGGACTGTTCGGTAGACACGAGTCAGCCCTCCTCTCCGAAGCGGTCGACCAGACGCGAGTTGACGCCGTCGGCATCGAGGGTCCGCGCCACCAGATAGCCGGCCCCCATCCAGGCCCGCCGCGTCCACTTGCCGAACGACACCCGGGTACCCGGCGCGCCCGCGGCGGCGGGCATCATCTTCACCCGCTCCAGCGCCTCTTTGACCCCGCGCGGGCTCAGCGGGTGCGCATCGCTGAACGCTCGCACGAGTGTGGCGGCGACGTCGCGGTTGACCACCGGCACGCAGTACTCGGGACGCCTGCCTCCGTACTTCTGCGCGTAACGGTCGAGGAAGTCCTGGCCGAGCCGATTCTGCTCGTCGTACTGGTCGACCCCGATCCAGCCCATGAACGCGTTCCACATGATCGGATTCACCCAGGCGTTCTGAAAAGCCGTAGTCGTGAACCGCGGCGGATCCCAATCGACCGCCTGCAACGCGGGGTTGATGAACACGATCCCGAAGCCGAAGCCCAGATGCACGATCGCCTCGGCCTTCGCGTCGTGCAGGGTCCGGACGGCTTCGTTGATGTCCTGCGCGGTCTGCGCGATCGCCGCTTCCGCAACGATGCGAATCCCCTTGCGCCGGCACGCGCTTCGCAGATTTCTCAGGTAACTCTCGCCGATCAGATTCTGCTCGACGAGGACCCCGATCTCGGAGAGACCGCGTTTGGCGACGAGGTCCGCGATGAAGATCGGCTCGTCAGTCATCGATCCCTGCGGGAAGGCGAACGTCCATTCGCCCAACCAGTCGTCGGTGCCCGTGACGCTGATCGCCGGCACCTTGAACCGCTCCTCGATCGCTTCCCGGGTGGGTACGCAGTTGTCGGTGATGTGCGGCCCGAACACCACCAGGCAGCCCTCGTCGACCAGCTCGCCGAACGCATCGATGACCGCCTTGACCGATCCCTTGGGCAAGCCCTCCACCTCGCGGTAGACCATCTGCACGGGCCGGTCCATCAGCCCGAGTTCGACGGCCTCCTCGAATATCAGGTCGAAGCACCGGGTGAAGTCGGCCAGCATCTCCTCGGGGAATCCCGGTGGGAGGGTGAAGTCCATCAGGTAGCCGACCTTGATCGGCTCTGCACTGCTCTCGTAGGACATCTGACCTCCCGGGTGACCAACTCGTGCGCACCTCGCGCGCCGTGCTGACCTAATATTTGTTCAGAACGCTAGCGAGGGGGCCGACCGGGGTCAACCATCGGACGCGCCCAGATAGACCTCGATCATCTCGTTGAGGGACCTGCTCACCGCCACGTCGTCGGTGAGCGGTCCAGCGATTGCGGCCCGGGCCGCCGCCGCCATGGTCAGGCCCTCCGTGATAAGCCTGCCGGCCGCGATGAGCACGCGGGTCGACGCGACCTCACGCAGCCCGCCGGTCTCCAAGCGGCGGATGGCGTGCCCGAAGCGCACCAGCTCAGCCGCGGTGGCACCGTCGACGCCCGCCTCGTGGGCAACGATCCCCTCTTCGACATCGGCTGCGGGAAAATCGAATTCGATGGCGACCATCCGTTGACGCGTCGAGTCCTTGAGGTCCTTGAGCACGCTCTGATAACCGGGGTTGTAGGACACCACGAGGCCGAATCCGGGCGCCGCGTCCAGCGTGACGCCGAGACGCTCGATCGGCAGCTGCCGCCGGTGATCCGCGAGCGGGTGCAGCACGACGGTGGTGTCCTGCCGGGCTTCCACGACTTCGTCCAGGTAGCAGATCGCGCCCTCGCGCACGGCGCGGGTCAGCGGACCGTCCACCCAGACCGTTTCGTCGCCCTGCAAGAGATACCGCCCGACGAGGTCTGCCGTCGTGAGGTCGTCATGACAGGCGACGGTGATCAGCTGCCGGCCGAGATCGTAGGCCATCGCCTCGACGAATCGGGTCTTGCCGCACCCCGTCGGGCCCTTCAAGACGAGCGCCAGACCCTGGCGATACGCCGCCTTGAAGACGTCCTCTTCGCTGCCGATCGCCTTGTAGTAGGGCCGCACCCTGTCCGCCTCGGAGGTCGTGCCGTTCCGGTACATGAGTCCGGACTCGTTGGCCATCGCTTCCCTTCCATACCCGCGCTGATTGGAGCCTAGCCGGAACAGATGTTTGTTTCAAGAGCCCTGACGAGCGGATATGCGGCCCGGCGCGCGAATGACATTCTGGGACATGCCCTCACGACGCCCTCCGGCGAACCTCCGCCGAGCGCAGCGCGGAGCGGAATAGCGGTCCGATCACACCGGCGAGCTGATCTGGTCGCGCGATCGTCGCATGCGCGGCGCTGCCGAAGACCCGGCGCAGCGATCGCACGTCCGTTCCTGCGCCGATGGTCAGGCATACGCAGCCGGTGCCGCGGCGGCGGGCCTCGGTCAAGGCGCGCCGCGCGTCCGCCGCCCCGTAGGGCCTCTCGTAGCCGTGGTCGTATGCGAGGCCGTCGGACAGCACCACCAACAGCCGCCGGGAGGTGCCCCCGCGCGCCTCCAAGACGGCCGAGCCGTGCCGGATCGCCGCGCCGAGGCGTGAGTACGCGCCGGGTTCGAGGCTGTTCAGCCGCTTCATCACTCGGGAGTCGAGGTGGTCATCGAATCGCTTGACGGGCACCATGCTCACCGCGCGGCGGCCCTGCGAGTAGTAGGCGTAGAGCGCAACCCGGTCGCCCAAGTCGTGCAGGGCGACCATCAGATTGGCGACCGCCGCACGCTGTTGTTCGTGCACCGTCCGCCCGACGGTTCCCGGCTCGGCCGACGACCCCGATACGTCCAACAGGAGCAGCACCGACAGGTCACGCCGGCGCCGCAGGCTGTCCAAGTACACCGCCTCGTCGGGCACCGACCCGGCCAGCGCCTCGACGCGGGCCTCAACCGCCGCGTCGATGTCGATGTCGTCGCCCTGCGACTGACGGTGGCGCCGGTGCAGGCCCATCCCGAGCCGCGACAGAGGGCGCCGCACGCCAATCGCGGGGTCGATTGCCGGGGTGGCCGATGCCTTGATCTTGGCCTCGACCTCGCGCACGGTGCACCACCCGGGCCGGTAGCTCTTTCGGGTGACGTCCCATTCCGGATAGGTCATACCGTCCGATTGGACGTCGCGGTGATCGGCGTCCTCGCTCGAGGTCGACGCCAGCGAAGCCACGGCGTGCACAGCACGCTTCGCCGAGTTTGTCCGATGTGTCGGCGTATCCGCCCCGGGGGGCCCACCGCCGCTCCCCGTCTTACGCACGGACGACAGCATCTTCTTCAACCACTTGCCGATGAAGCCGCCCCCGCCGACCGGGCTGGTGAACACGTCCGGATCGTCGGAATCGTCGACCTCTCCGTCGTCGAGCTCCTCGAGTTCCTTCTGGCCTGGGCCACGCGGAACGTGTTGGGGTTTGTCCGGGTCTTGGTGCTCTGCGGCTTGGGAACGCGCGGCCAGGACCTTGGCCGCGCGGATCACGCCGAATTCCGGCGCAGGGTCCGCGATTGCCGCCCGGCCCTCGGCGATTTTCAGCGAAGCGGCGGGCGAGTCGCTGCACTGCGCGATGTCCCGATTGCCGAACCACGCCAGGATGCCCGGCAGCACCTGGCTATTGGCGATCAGCGCGCGGTGGCCCTCTAGCGCCAGATACCGCCGGGCCCGCCGGGGGTGGCGGACCAGGCGACGCACGACGCCGGGATCCAGGCTGCCGGCCGCAATCATCGACGCTTGTACCGCGACGGCCTCGAGTCTCGCGCGGGTGTGTGCACGGGCGTCAACATAGATCGTCTGGCCGTCGGTCCACGGCGGCTCACCCGGTTGCACTGCGGCAACCGCCACGGGCTGTCCGGCCAGTGCCGAAGCGAACATGCCGAGGGCTGCCAGGCGGTCGCCGGGAGCGTCGTCTGCCATCGGCCTCCGAACCCCACGAGATTGTTGACCAAATATCTGTTCCAAGCGTAGGGTCCGGTCCGACGCACGGTCAAACCGTTGTCCATGCTTGAGGGTGCTCCATGATCGACTTCACCGATCGCGTGGCTGTCGTCACCGGCGCCGGACGCGGACTCGGCCGGCTGTACGCGCTCGACCTGGCGCGCCGCGGTGCCGCGGTGGTTGTCAACGATCTCGGCGGCTCGATGCGCGCCGACGGTGCCGGCTCAAAAGTCGCCGACGAGGTTGTCGACGAGATCAGCAGGGCCGGTGGCACGGCGATCGCCTCCTATGACTCGGTCGACAGCCCCGCGGGCGGCCAAGCGATCATCGATGCCGCCGTCGCCGCGTTCGGTCGCCTCGACGCGGTCGTGAGCAACGCGGGAATCTTCGGCAGCGTCCCATTCGAAGAACTCTCGCCCGACGAGTGGAGTCGAATGCTGCGAGTGCATCTCGACGGCGGCTTTTTTCTATCGCAGCCCGCGTTCGACGTGATGAAGAACAACGGGGGCGGAAGATTTGTGTTCATCTCTTCCTCCGCCGGGCTTTTCGGTCAGCCGATGGAGGCTCACTACGCCGCGGCGAAGGCCGGCCTCGTCGGGCTGATGAACGTGATCGCGATCGAAGGCGAAGCGCATCGAATACTGGCCAATTCCGTTATGCCGATGGGCTTCTCGCGGATGGCCACCGAGACGGTTGGCGATGAGAAGTTTCTCGCCGAATCCGGCTTCATGCGAGCCATCCGGCCCGAACTCGTCGTGCCGCTGGTCACTTTCCTGGCGAGCAGCGCCTGCACGTTCACCCACCGCAACTATTCGGCCGTCGCCGGGCGCTACGCGCGGGTGTTCGTCGGCCTGAGCGAAGGCTGGCTCGCAGACGTCGAAAGCCAACCGACGGCCGAAGACATCGGGGCACATCTCGAGCAGATGTCAGCCACGGAGCGGTTCATCGTGCCCGCGTCGATCATCGACGAGGTGCTGGAGGTCTGTGTTCGACGGGGCATCAGCGCGACGCCGGACAACGACGAAGTCGCATTTCCTGCCCGTTGACCTAATTTCTGCTCCAACGTAAAGTCCGCGAAAGTGGACTTCTCCTACCCAACGGAAGTGGAACAGTTCCGCGCCGAACTGCGCGACTGGCTGTCCGCCAACCTGACCGATGAGCTGATCGCCGCCCGCCGGCCCAGCGGCCGCGACGACGCCGCATTCGAAATGCTGCGCGCCTGGAACCGGACGATGGCGGACGCGGGGTGGGCCGCCGTTTCGTGGCCCCGCGAGTACGGCGGCCGCGGGGCGACGGTTCTCGAGCAGCTGGTCTACACCGAGGAAACCACACGCGCTCGGGCTCCGATGCCGCTCAACGTTATTGGGATGAACAACATCGCGCCGGCCATCATGCAATACGGCACCGAATCGCAGAAGACAACGCTGCTCCCCCGCATGATGCGCGCCGACGACATCTGGTGCCAAGGCATGTCGGAGCCCGAAGCCGGTTCCGACCTCGCCGCGCTGCGCACCCGGGCGGTGACCGATGGCGACCACTTCGTGGTCAACGGCCAGAAGATCTGGACCTCACTCGGGCATCGCGCGCAGTGGTGCCAGCTGTACGTGCGCACCGATCCGGAAGCCCCGAAGCACCAGGGGATCTCCTGCCTGATCGTCGACATGAGGCTGCCGGGCATCGAGGTCCGCCCGCTCGTCACGCTCAACGGCGACACCGACTTCGCCGAAGTGTTCTTCCACGACGTGCGGGTGCCGGCCGATGCGTTGCTCGGCCCGCTGAACGCCGGCTGGCAGGTGGCCACCACGACCCTCAGCCACGAGCGTGCCGGGGCAGCGCGGCTGTACGCCGAAATGCAGGTGCGGCTGGAAGAACTCGCGGACGACATCGCCACCCACAGCGACGCGCTGGACGACCCCGTGACGCTGCGGCGCCTCGGCGAAATCGCGGTCCGCATCAAGTATCTCGAGGTGCTCTGCCAGCGATCGATCTCGGCGACGCTGCACGGCGGCTCGGAGAAGGTTGCGTTCGGGTCGGCCAGCCTTGCCAAGACCGTGTGGGGTGAGATCGGGCAAGACCTGGCGGCCCTGGCCTTCGACGTGCTGGGCACCCGCGGCAGCAACGCCCCGTGGGCAAACTACCGCCTGACGTCGCGCTCACTGACGATCGCCGGCGGCACGACCCAGATCAACAAGAACATCACCGCACAACGCATCCTTGGATTGCCGCGCAAATGAACCTCGAACTCACCGACGAGCAGGTGGCGCTGCGCGACACCACACGGGGCTTCCTCGCCGAAAAGGCCCCGATCTCGGGGCACGTGCGGCCGCTGCTCGACGATCCGACCGGCACCACCGACGCGGTCTGGCGCGGCCTTGCCGACCTCGGGACCACCGGCCTGCTGGCGCCGGAAGACTGCGGCGGCGCCGGCATGACGATGGTCGAGGCCGGCATCGTCGCCGAGGAACTCGGCGCCGCTTTGCATCCGGGGCCGTGGTTGTCGACCGCCGTCGCCGCCACCCGGGCACTGACCCGCCTCGTCGCCAGAGATTCCGCCACCAAGCTGTTGACCGGGATCGCCGACGGCACCACGATCGTCACCGTCGGCCTCCCCCATTACCAGAACGTCCAAGTCGCCGCGAACCGGCACGCCGACGGCGTTGTACTGCGGGGCGAGATCGCTGCGGTGCCCGACGCCGCCGCCGCCGACGTCCTGTTGGCGCTCGCAGTGGAATCCGACGGCATCGGTCTTTACGCCGTGAACGCCGACGCGTCCGGGGTTTCGGTGGCGCCGGAGCGCGGTATCGACCAGACCCGCAAGCACTTTCGCGTCACGCTCGACGCAGCCCCCGCGCACCGACTGGCCGCGGCGTCATCAGACGACGCAGCGGCGGTGATTGACGACGTGCTGATCGCCTCGGCCGCGGACGCGCTCGGGGCCGCGCGGGCGGTGATGGACCTCGCCGTCGAATACGCCAAAGTCAGAAAGCAATTCGGTCAGGTCATCGGCTCGTTCCAGGCGGTCCAGCACTTGTGCGTGGACATGTACGAGACCGTCGAGCTGGCGCGCAGCGGCGTGATCCAGGCGCTGTGGGCGGCCGACCACGCCGGCGCCGAGGAGCGGCACCTTGCTGCGTTGCGGGCCAAGGCGTTCGCCGGGCGGCTGGCCACCGTCGGGGACACCGCCATCCAGGTGTTCGGCGGCATCGGTTACACCTGGGAGCACGACGCTCATCTCTACCTCAAGCGCCTGCTGAGCTGGAGCACATTTCTTGGGGGCCCAGACCGTTATCTCACCGAAATCGGTGCCGCGCTTGCGAAGCGGAGGTCACCATGACTACATCAGCGCGCTGGCCTCCGTCAGCCGGGTAGTACCTCGAAGACATTGTGCACACCGCGCAGACCCTTTAGTTCCAGCTCCTGAGGTGCGCCGAAGCGGATGTCCGTTCGGTCGCCGAGCCCATCACGTACCGGTTCGCTGATCAGGATCTCGCCCCCCTCGGCATGTCCTGCTATCCGCGCCGCCATGACAACATTGCGTCCGAATAGGTCGTCGCCGCGTCTCACCGACGTCCCCATGTGGATACCGAAGCGCACCCGGATGTTGTCCCAGCGCTCAGGGTGGTCCCGCAGCGCAGCTTGCACATCGATACAACAGCGCAAGGCATCGCCAGGTTTTGCGAAGGCAAGCATGAATCCGTCCCCTTGGGTTTTGACGACATGCCCTCCGTACTTGGTGACGAGTGAGCGGACGAGTTCATCATGTCGATGGAGCAACTTCACCCAGTCTCGATCACCTAGCGCCTCGTTGTGTTGGGTGGAAGCCTCGATGTCGGAGAAGACGATCACGACGTCGCCATCGGCGGTTAACCGTGCCAGGTCCGGGCGTTCCACTTGGGCCCACCCCGCCAGGTCTTCGATGGAGTTGCGCACCGTGGCGCCGATGCCTTTGGTACGCACCATCTCGGCGGTCTTCCAGGTTTTCCGCACCGCAAAAGGCGCAAGCCCACGGCGCCGACGACGCCGCGGGCCGTGCTGGCGCCGGCTGCGCTCAAGCTGCCGGCGAACGGTTCTCAGCCGGCGCTGCGAGATGGTCAACAAGACGCCCAGCGCAATTAAACCGGCGAGTTCTGTGGTGACAAGCCCCCACAGGATTAGTTCGGTCATCGTTTATGGGCCTGCGCGTTGGCGAGCAGTCCGATGCAAGGAGGACCTCCAGTCTCGAGCGGTTCTCGATCCGCACGCGGTGACGATGCCCGTAACCCAGGTCTCCGTTGCAAAGTCGCGCTTGCTCCGGATTGACAGTGCAGGCCACTCAGAGGTGTCTGCCCGCATACCGCAGCGTACCGGCCGGCGTGACCAGGTGGTCGGACGCGACCGCCGGGACGACCGGGCGCTCTAGAATGGGCCTGCCGCCGTTTCGCGCAGCGCATTTGTTTCGCCAGGTCTGATAGCCTTCCAACAAAGATTTGGTTCGGTGGGAGGACGAATGCGCGTGCATGCCGATCCAAACTCGCCCGCGCTGGCGCGCCCTTAGCCATGGCCAAAATCGAGTCGCTGTCCAAGGGCAGGTCCCCTGTGGTCCGTTTGGACGCCAATGATTCCGGGACGCGCCGCACCGAGATCCTGCAGACCGCGGCGTCGTTGATCGCGTCCTCGGGATTGCGTACGTCGCTGCAGGAGATCGCGGACGCGGCGGGCATCCTGCCCGGAAGCCTGTATCACCATTTCGAATCCAAAGAGGCGATCCTCGTCGAGCTGATCCGCCGGTACCAGGAGCACTTGAACCGGATCGGGCAAGCCGCGCTGGCGAGGTTGGACGAACCCGATTCGCGGCCGGTCGCGGAAAAGATCATCGAGCTGGGCAAGGCGATCGCCAACTGCGCCGTGCGACACGGCGCCGCCCTGCAGATGTCGTTCTACGAGGGGCCCAGCGCCGATCCGGAGCTGATGAAGCTGACGCAGCAGCAGCCCACCGCGATCCAGGAAGCGATGCTGCAAACGCTGCGCGCCGGCAGGTGGAGCGGCTACATCAAACCCGACATCGACCTTCCCACGTTGGCCGACCGCATCTGCCAGACCATGTTGCAGGTCGGGCTCGCCGTCATGCGCCACAATTCGCCCGCCGATCAGGTCGCCGAGCTGCTGTGCCGAATCATCTTGCAAGGCTTGGCGGCCCGCCCGCCCGTCGACTCGGCGTTGGACCGGTCCAACGCCTTCGCGGCCGCCACCGACGTCATCGCGACGTGGGCCGACGATCGCGACGCCGATCCCAGCGACAAGGCGGCCCATGTCCGTGCCGTGGCGCGAACCGAATTCGGGCGCAAGGGCTATGAGGTCACCACCATCCGGGACATCGCATCCGCGGCGGGTCTGGGCACCGGAACCGTCTATCGGGTGATCGGATCCAAGGACGAACTGCTCGCCTCGATCATGGAATCCTTCGGCAAGAAGGTGGAAGCGGGCTGGGTCGCCGTCCTGCGCTCGGATGCCAGCGCCATCGAGAAGCTCGATGCGCTCAGTTGGGTCAACGTCAACGCGCTCGATCGGTTCTCCGACGAGTTCAGGATCCAGCTCGCATGGATGCGGCAATCGCCGCCGGACACGCCCAACCCGGGCTGGCTGTACGCCACCCGCGTTCGACAGATGAAATCGCTGCTCTCCGAAGGGATCCGGTCGGGCGAGGTCAGCATCGATGCTCCGTCCACGACCATGCTGGCGCGCTGCGTCATCGGCCTGCAGTGGATACCGGAGAACATCCTTCGCGCCACCGGTAAACGCGCGGCGTTGGTGCACGCCCGTGACACGGTGCTGCGCGGCGTCGCGGTTCGCGGCAATTAGGTATTGAACCTAATAACTGTTCTACATACAGTAGGGCAGTTAGAACCGGGTTGGCAGTGAACGAGAAGGGGATTTCCATGTCTGTGATCGATCGGTTGCGGTATGACGGCAAACGAGCGCTGGTTGTCGGCGGCGCAACGGGCATGGGTGCCGCGGCGGCCAAGTCCGCGGCCGAACTCGGCGCCGAAGTGATCGTGATGGACTACGCGCCGGTGAACTACGACGTCGCCAAGTCGATCCAGGTGGACCTGCGCGACCCCGCGTCGATCGACTCCGCGCTCGAGCAGCTGGACGGGCCGATCCACGCCCTGTTCTCGGCCGCCGGCATCGCCGACGGGACGACCGACCTGATGGCAATCAACTTCATCGGCCACCGGCATCTCATCGACCGCCTCCTCGAGAAGAACCAGCTTCCCTCGGGCTCGGCGATCTGCTTCATCTCCTCGGTCGCCGGCATGGGCTGGGAGAACGACCTGGAACTGCTCGGGGAGTTCCTTGCCACCCCGGACTTCGGGTCGGCGCAAGACTGGGTCAAAGCACACGAAGCGGAAGGCATCATCCACTACGGCTTTTCCAAGAAGGTGGTCAATGCCTACGTCGCGACCCAGGGCTACCCCCTGCTGAAGAAGGGCGTCCGGATCAACGCGATCTGCCCGGGCCCGACCGACACCCCGCTGGCCCAGGCCAACGCCGACCTGTGGCTGACCTTCGCGCAGGACTACCGCGACGAAACCGGCTCCAAGGTGCACACCCCGGAGCAGATGGGCGATGTCATGGCGTTCCTCAACAGCGCCGCCGCCTTCGGCATCAACGGCATCACGCTGCTGGTCGACTACGGGCACACCATGGCGTCGCTCACCGGGGCCTACCCGCCGGGCAAGCCGATCATCGACCTGATCATGGGTCGCGTAAAACTCTAGTAGTGATCGCGAGCGCGGCGTAGCCGGGCGAAGCGGGTCGCCACCATCGGCACTAGTGGCGATCGCGAGCGCGGCGTAGCCGGGCGAAGCGGGTCGCCACCATCAGCACTAGTGGTGATCGCGAGCGCGGCGTAGCCGGGCGAAGCGGGTCGCCACCATCAGCACTAGTGGCGATCGCGAGCGCGGCGTAGCCGGGCGAAGCGGGTCGCCACCATCAGGACAGACGCCGGTAACGTCGGGGTCATGGCACGGATCGTCGTCGTCGGCGGCCACGGCAAGGTGGCACTGCAGTTGTCCCGCATCCTGACCAACCGCGGCGACGAGGTGAGCTCGGTCTTCCGCAATCCGGACCACTCCGGCGACGTCGAGTCCACCGGAGCCGAGCCGGTGGTCGCCGACATCGAGCGGCTCGACACCGACGGGCTGGCGAAGCTGCTGGCCGGGCACGACGCGGTCGTCTTCTCCGCCGGGGCGGGCGGCGGCAACCCGGCGCGGACCTACGCCGTCGACCGCGACGCCGCAATCCGGGTGATCGATGCCGCCGCGCAGGCCGGCGTCAGGCGGTTCGTGATGGTGTCCTACTTCGGCGCCGGGCCGGATCACGGTGTGCCGAGCGAGAATTCGTTCTTCCCCTATGCGGAGGCCAAGGCGGCCGCGGACGCCCACCTGCGGGCCAGCGACCTGGATTGGACGGTGCTGGGTCCGGGCCGGCTCACCCTCGAACCGGCGACCGGCCGAATTGCGGTGGGCAAGGGCAAAGGGGAAGTCTCGCGGGCCGACGTCGCGCAGGTCGCCGCCGCCGCGCTGGCGGACGACTCGACAATCGGCCGCACCATCGACTTCAACAACGGTGACCTGCCCATCGCCGAGGCGCTGGCTCGTTAAGGTCAATGACTCGACGATGCCGTTTCCGTCGGTGCGGTCTAGGACCACAGCCCGGCTGTCTTGCGCCGGCCGATCCGCGCCCGCCATTTTCGTCAGGCCGGTCATCAGCCGGTACGTCAGCCTCGAAGTGGACAGGCTGACCCTGGGATCCGAGCGTGCCATATAGATGCCGGAATCGGGCTGGCCCAGGCCTTTCCGGGGCATCCACTAAGCGGGCTGGCGGATTCGCTGATAGGCATGGTGGCGAAGTTGCGGGAACTCAGAGCGACACACCTGACAACAAGAAGGGGGGCATGTGAAGCTCGCCGACTGTCCAATCTTTCCCGCCGAGGCGGGAACCGCCCTGAGCGCGGACCGCGGCTTGGGTTGGCGCCTGGCGCGACAGGCTGGTCCGGTGTTGCGAGATCCGGGGGGTCACTGGGTATTTGTCGTCGGCCGAGAGGCAGTGTTAGCGCATCTGGACGATACGATGTTGGATCGCGCCCGTGCCCTTCCCGAGAGCGATCTCGACGTGCACCAGCAGCTATTCGCACCGAAATCGGCTCATGACGTTGCGGCCGTGTTCCGGCCGACCGCCGCCGCGCTGATCGATCGTTTCGCCGCCGCGGGTGGCGGTGACGCGGTGGCCGATGTGACCACGCCGATGGCTAGCGCCCTTTTCGACATCGTGTCGCGCCTGCAGCTATTGCCTGTTGAGCACCTGTATGGGCGGTCCGGCCATGTCCTGTCCGAGGCGTGCCGCAACCTGTTCAAACACGCCGGCTGGCACTTATTCGAGTTGGCCCGCCGCCCCGAATTGTGCGACATGCTTCGACGTCAGCCTGAGCTGATACGCGGGTTCGTTGAAGAGGTCCTCCGGTTGGAGCCGTTGGTGCAGGGTTGCCAACGTTTTACTACCCAGCCAACGACCGTCGGTGGGGTAGAGCTGCCGCCCGGCATGGTGGTGATGTTGTGTATCGCCGCGGTGCAGCGCGACGGCAGCGATGCCATGTCCACCGATGATCTCGTGATTGGCGTTAGGGCGCACCGGCATTGGAGTCTGGGTGCGGGGTCTATGCGTTGCCGTGGCGGGCACATCGTCCGGCAGGTGTTGCGCGTGCTGGTTGAGGAGTGGGTCGACCGGGCCGGGCATGTTGGGCTGGTTCCCGGTTTCCGGCCGGTGGCCGGGTTCCCGAAGACTGAGAGCTCTTTGTGGCTGCCGGAGCTGCCGCTGGCCACGAGGGCTTAGCCCTGGTCCACAATCTCGATGAATGCTCGCACTTCGCTCTGGAGTTCGACGCTGTAAACTCCGCTGCGCAGCTGGTCTGCCGTCGCCGCACACTGCGGCGCCGGCATCAAGCGAGGCACGTTAGACCCGCCTCGCGAGAGGGAACCCGGTGAGAGTCCGGGACTGTCCCGCAGCGGTATGCAGGAACGACCGCCGTCACAAGCACTGGTCTTGAGGGATCTAAGACTGGGAAGCGACGGCCAGTAGGAGCACGGGAGTGCGCGCCTGCGAGTCCGAAGACCTGCCAGCCGTGCCGGGCGCGCCGCGTCCGGCGGCTCATCGCCTCGTGGAGTGGGCGTTTGGCTGGACCCGTTGCGGTGTAACGCCCAAGGCGTTCACCGTGAATCGGATCGGCTGCGCATCCGCGGCGGTGAGCACCCCGTCGATCGATAGGACGACATTGTGACCTCTCAACCATTCACCGCTACGGTTACCGGCTCCCCGCGCATCGGCCCGAAACGCGAACTCAAGCGCGCGACCGAGGGCTACTGGGCCGGGCGCACCAGCCGATCGGAATTGGAGTCCGTCGGCGCGACACTGCGTCGCGACATGTGGTCTCAGCTTGCCGCCGCCGGCCTGGACTCGGTGCCGGTGAACACCTTTTCGTACTACGACCAGATGCTCGACACGGCGGTGATGCTCGGCGCGCTGCCGACCCGGGCGACGGAAGTCTCCGACGAGCTGGACCGGTACTTCGCGCTCGCGCGCGGCAACGCCGACGTCGCGCCGCTGGAGATGACCAAGTGGTTCGATACCAACTACCACTATCTGGTGCCCGAGATCGAGCCCGCAACCCGCTTCTCGCTGAACCCCGACAAGGTGCTGTCGGAGCTGAAAGAGGCACTTCAGCAAGGTATTCCGGCGCGTCCGGTCGTCATCGGCCCGATCACCTTCCTGTTGCTGAGCAAAGGGATCAACGGCGCGGGTGCCCCGATCGAGCGGCTGCAGGAGTTGGTGCCGATCTATTCCGAGCTGCTTTCGCTGCTCGCCGATGACGGCGCGCAGTGGGTGCAGTTCGACGAGCCGGCGCTGGTGACCGACATCTCGCCCGACGCGCCCGCGCTGGCCGAGGCCGTCTACAACGCGCTGGGCTCGGTGAGCAACCGCCCCGCCATCCACGTCGCCACTTACTTCGGTGACCCCGGCGCGTCCTTGGCGGCCCTGGCCCGCACCCCGGTCGAAGCGATCGGCGTCGACCTGGTGGCCGGCGCCGACACCGCGCTGGCCGGCATCCCCGAGCTGTCCACCAAGATCCTGGTGGCCGGCGTCGTCGACGGGCGCAACGTCTGGCGCACCGACCTGGAATCGGCGCTCGCCAAGCTGGCCACCCTGCTGGGTTCCACTGCGGCCGTGGCGGTTTCCACTTCGTGTTCCACGATGCACGTGCCGTATTCACTGGAGCCCGAAACCGGGCTGGACCACAACCTGCGCAGCTGGTTGGCGTTCGGGGCCGAAAAGGTGCGCGAAGTCGTGCTTCTGGCCCGCGCGCTGCGGGACGGACGCGACGCGGTCGCCGACGAGATCGAGGCGTCCAACGCCGCAGTGGCCTCCCGCCGCAGCGACCCGCGGCTGCACAACGCCGTCGTGCGCGCCCGGATCGACTCGATCCTCGCGTCGGGCACGCAACGCGGTGATGCGGCCGAACGCCGCGCCAGCCAGGACGCGCGGCTGCACCTGCCCCCGCTGCCGACCACGACCATCGGCTCCTACCCGCAGACCTCGGCAATCCGCAAGGCGCGCGCGGCGTTTCGGGCCGGCGAGATCGACGAGGCCGAGTACGTCGCCAAGATGCGCAAGGAGATCGCCGAGGTCATCAAGCTGCAGGAGGACCTCGGCCTGGATGTGCTGGTGCACGGCGAGCCGGAGCGCAACGACATGGTGCAGTACTTCGCCGAGCAGCTCGAAGGCTTCTTCGCCACGCAGAACGGCTGGGTCCAGTCCTACGGCAGCCGCTGCGTGCGTCCGCCGATCCTGTACGGCGACGTGGCCCGCCCCCACCCGATGACGATCGAGTGGATCAGCTACGCGCAGTCCCTGACCGACAAGCCGGTGAAGGGCATGCTGACCGGGCCGGTCACGATCCTGGCCTGGTCGTTCGTGCGCGACGACCAGCCGCTGGCCGACACCGCCAACCAGGTGGCCCTGGCGATCCGTGACGAGACGGTGGATCTGCAGGCCGCGGGCATCGCAGTCATCCAGGTCGACGAGCCGGCGCTGCGTGAGCTGCTGCCGCTTCGCCGCGCCCAGCAGGAGGACTACTTGCGTTGGGCCGTAGCGGCTTTCCAGCTCGCCACCTCCGGTGTCGCCGACTCCACGCAGATTCACACCCACCTGTGCTACTCGGAGTTCGGTGAGGTGATCGGGGCGATCGCGGACCTGGGCGCGGACGTCACGTCCCTGGAGGCGGCGCGCTCGCACATGGAGGTGTTGGACGACCTGAACTCGGTCGGCTTTAGCAACAGCGTGGGCCCGGGCGTCTATGACATCCACTCGCCGCGGGTGCCTTCCGCCGGCGAGATGGCCGAGTCGTTGCGCGCCGCGTTGAGAGCGGTGCCGCCGCAACGGCTTTGGGTGAACCCCGACTGCGGGCTCAAAACCCGCGGGGTCGACGAGGTGACCGCGTCGCTGAAGAACATGGTCGCCGCGGCCCACGAAGTGCGCGCGGAAGCCTAACTCGCTTCGCGCTTTTCGGCTGGCTTCTCGGTTGGCTCGGTCAGTACCTGGACCGGCACGTCGTCGGCCCAGGGCTGGCGGGTCACCATGTCGGCGACCTTGACGATGCCGCGCTCGAACTCCCCCGTCGCCGCATCCACCAGGCGATAGGCCTGGGTTTGCTTGTGGATCGGCTGCGCGTCGAGCAGGACGACCCGCAGCTCACCCGGCTCGAAGTGGCAGCGCTGCTGCATGGCGTCGATCAGCTGTTCGTTGTGCATGTGGCCGTCGCCGAAATTCCAGCCGATGGCGGTGCTGCAGATCCGCTCGCCGTCGATGATGACGTAGTCGTCCTCGTTCTGGCCGGCCATGGCGCGGTGGGCCAACGTGAACAGCGCCCGGCCGTGGGTGTTGAACCCGCGGAACGCATACCCCATGTAGATCGGGATCTGCGCGGCTTCGGGGCTGCCGTAGAACCGCTCCAGCTGGGCCTGCGGCATGCTGGCGATCGCGATGATGCCCCGACCGATCTTGTCGTTGGCCGAGGGCTTGACGCACCACAGCGTGGTGTCCCAGTTGCCGGCGTAATAGCGCATGCCCGGCAGGAACGAGATCTTGCGCGGAAACACGTTGCCCAGCGCGACGATTCCCGCGACGACCACGAACAGGAGGGCCACCACCACCGGGTGGTGCAGGTCGGCCAGCCCCAGGCGGGCGTGTGCGACGAACAGCGACAGCACGCCGAAGATCATGAAGACGTTCCACTCCAGCGGCACGCCCATCGGGATGGACACCAGGATGCCCAGGTGGAAGCACACCATGACGAATGCGGCCACCGCCGTCGGCCAGCCACCGTGGCAGAAGAAGAGTGGCAACGGTACGAGCATCTCGATGGCGGTGCTGAGGTGGGCCAGCCAGCGTGACAGCCGCCCAGGCCGCAGATCGTCGGGAAAGTTCTCGAAAAAGCGCCGTTTCAGCCACCGGGGCCGCATCAGCGGGTTGTTGGACATCATCGTCGAGATCACGAACGGAAAGTGCTTGTTGAGCTTGGAGGTCGCCGCCCCGATCCAGATGACCAGGAAGACCACCTTGGACCCGACGATCATGTCGGGCCCGCCGAACAGGAAGGTCACCGCTATGGTCGCGTAGACCTCACCGCGGGCGGCCAGGAAGATCACCTTGTCGCGCAGTCCGGCGACGCCGAGGATCAGCAAGATGATCACGATCTCCGATGTCGGCAGCAGCCCGACCGTCGTGCCCAGTTCGGGTATGGGACCGGTGCCGTCGGAGAACAACGCCCACAGCGTCACGATGAGCAGCAGCGCGTACAGGAAGACATCCACCGGCTTGCGCTTGGTGCCCTTGGTCAGCGGGACGCGATCCGGCCACGGTGGCAGCCGGATGGTGCCGAACCGCATCCAATACAGGATCGAGCCCATCGGCGGGAAGAAGCGGTTGTTCAGCGGGCCGAAGCCGCAACCCAGACCGATCACCTCGAACAGCATCGTGTAGAGCACGACCTTTTCGAACACGATCGGCTCCGACCACCACGACGCGACGTGGGTGAACCCGCCCAGTCCCTTGGTGGCCGACGCGAACAGCCACCCGCCCAGGATGTAGAGAAGGATCTTGAGGACATAGAACAGGTGCAGGGCGACCGGGGTGCCGAAGCCCACCTCCGCCCAGTGCCGGGCCATCGGGCGGATCTTCTCGGCGCGGGTGCCCTTGTTCCATTCGGCCATGTCGACCTGCGGCAGCTCCGGCTTGAGAAATCCCATGGTTTCAAAGACTAAAACGTGTTCTAGGGGCGCGTGCACTGAATCCGTTGCCCGTGTGTCCGTCGGCGGATACCGTGAGGTCGGGTCAGCCTGCGCCTGGGAGACATCGATATGAGCAAACTGCTATTCGCGATGGTGGCAACGATCGCTGCTGTGTCACCGACGGCCGTCGCCCGGGCCGATGCGCCCGCACCGGGTGACGCCTGCACGGTGCTGCATGCCACCACCCACGACGCCAACGGCCGGATGATGTGGTGCAACCCGACGATGACCGGCGCCCACACCCTGGTGTGGCAGTACGGCGGCCCGTCGTAAGGGTGCAGCCGGGTTTCAGTGTGCGGTGACGGCGTTGATTGTGAACCTGTGGCGTCGACACGCCGGGCGGCGCCGCCCGGGATGCACAGCGAATTCAGTCAAAGATCCCCGGCGGGGTCACCGGCGCGCCCGCTAGCATCCGCGGGTTGACGACGAGGTTCAGCGCGTCCACGGACTCAAGGCCGGCAAGGGATTCCACGGCGGACAAAAACCTCTGCTGCTCGGCGGGTTCCACGATGCCGGCCGCGAGCTCGGTGAACTTCTGCACGTACTGCGGGCGCCGAAATGGCCGGGCGCCCAACGGGTGTGCGTCCGCCACCGCCAGCTCGTCGGTGATCACGTCGCCGCTTTTGAGCGTCACCTCCGCCCGCGCCCCGAAGGCCTTCTCGGCCGGGTCGGTGGTCCGCACACTATGCAAGGCGGCGTCGCCGCTTGAACCGGCCGAGAAATCGGCATGAACACACCACTGCACGGGGCCGGAGGGGTGTAGTTTGCTGCTGGGGCGGGGCCAGGTAAGGAGCCAGTCGTGTCAGAGGTCGATTACTGCGTGGTCGGCGCCGGGTTCGCGGGTTTGACGGCCGCCCTGCGGTTGAAGCGAGCGGGCCGCTCGGTGGCCTTGCTGGAGGCGCGCGACCGGGTCGGCGGTCGCACCTTCACCGAGTACCGGCCGGACGGGGCGTGGGTCGATCGCGGCGGCGCGTGGATCGGGCCGGGACAGGATCGCATCTACGCGCTGATGGACGAGTTCGGCGTGCCGGAATACAAGCAGCACAACGACGGCGACGCCATGATGATCGTCGACGGCAAGAAGCACCGCTACGGCGGCACCGTCCCCTGGACGATGAGCCCGTGGGCGGTCACCAACCTCGGTGTCGGCCTGCTCTCCATCGACACGATGTGCAAAGCGATCCCGCGCGAAGCACCGTGGGAGGCCAAGCAGGCCGCCGAGTGGGACCGCATCAGCTTGGCGGAATGGATCGACAAGAACACCATGTCCAGGCAGGGCCGCGAGATGCTGGACATGGCCCTGGCAGGCACCTACACCTCGGCGGGGTCGGAGACGTCGCTGCTGTGGCTGCTTTCGCAGATGGGATCCGGCGGTGGCCCCAACTTCGTGATTTCGGTCAGAGGCGGCGCCCAGGACGCCCGCCCGGTCGGCGGGATGGGCGCCATCTACCAACCGATCGTCGCGGAACTCGGTGACGCGCTGCACCTTTCGCACCCCGTTCGGCAGATCGCCCAGGACGGCGACGGCGTGACGGTCGCCGCGGACGGTTTAACGGTGCGGGCGCGTCGGGTCGTCGTCGCGATCCCGCTGGCCATCGCGGCATCGATCCATTACGAGCCGATGCTGCCGGTGGATCGGGCGCTTCTGCACCAGCGCATGCCCAGCGGCGCGGTCATCAAGACCTCGATCCTCTACGACGAGCCCTTCTGGCGCGCCGACGGGCTGTCCGGCCAGTCCGCCTCTCCGGGATCCCCGGCCACCCTGACCATTGACGCCTGCACGGACACCGGCACTCCCGGGATCATGTGCATCATCACCGAAGGGCCCGCGGCGCGTCGGCTGACAAAGCTCGACGACGCCGAACGGAAGGCGATCCTCATCGGGGAACTCGTCGATCGGTTCGGCAGCAAGGCCAAAGCGCCGCTGGAATTCCACGAGCAGAACTGGACGACCGAGCGCTACTCCGGTGGCGGGATGATCAGCCACGCCCCGACCGGCGTGCTGACCGAATTCGGCTACACCTTGCGCGAGCCCTGCGGTCGCATCCACTGGGCGGGGACGGAGAGCTCGGCGATCATGTGTGGCTGGGTCGACGGCGCCATCCGCTCGGGTGAGCGCGCCGCCGCCGAGGTGATGGCGGCCGAAACCGCCGTCGCCGCAGTTACTTAGGGACCTCGTGTGAGCAGCTAGGCCCAGCTGGAACCCACCGCTCGAATCGGTGCTGGCCATGTTGCTGCCCGCGGACTGCACCTTGGCGCACCGTTGGCGGCGGATCCGAAAAGCCCGACCGCTCGCCCCTATCCGACCCCGACCCGCGGCACCACGGAGGGCCGCGACTGCACCACATGCGGGCTGGCCCCGCCGCGGCCGAGCATCCCGCCCGACATGCCGCCGCCGCCCATGCCGCCCATCGGCATCGGCATCATCGGCATGCCACCCATGCCGGCCCCGGCCGCCCCAGCGGCAGTGGGGATTTCGCCACCCAGCCCCGACATCGCCGCGCTGACCATCCGGGCCGGGGACGACCCCTGCCACGTCGGTGGCACAGACATTGCGCCGACCAGCCGGGCGTTACCCAGACCCGCAGACATGGCCGGACCCAGGCCCGCGCCGCCACCGCCGATCGGTTTGGCCGCCGGCGCGGTGTCCCCCACGAACTTCGGGACGTCGGCCCCGACGGCCGCCGTCCCAGCCAAGCCGGCGCCATTCGCGCCCTGCGCCAACGACATCAACGGTGACATCAGCATGCTGACCGGAAGCGTCGCGAATTGCGCCACCGACGACAACGACTGCAGCGGCGCGCCGGAAAGCAGGGACCCCACCGCGTTCCCTGCTGCCGAGGCTGCGCCTGCGACCTGTCCCCCGACCTGAGATACCAAGCCACCCAGGTCGACTGGGGGCACCGCAAACGGCGTCAACGACGACGCCACCGACATCGCCCCGGCGTGATAGCCGACCATCGCGGCGACGTCCTGGGCCCACATCTCCATGTAGTGGAACTCCGTGGTCGCGATCGCCGGGGTGTTCTGGCCCAGGAAGTTGGTCGCCACCAAGGTCATCAGCTGCGCACGATTCGCCGCGACGGCCGCCGGGTGCACGGTCGCCGTCCGCGCCGCCTCGAACGCCGTCGCCGCCGACCGGGCCTGGGCCGCGGCCGCTTCCGCCTGCGCCGCCGACACTCCCAGCCACGACACGTACGGCGCCGCCGCGCCCGCCATCGCCTCCGACGACGGGCCCGTCCACGGCCCGCCCACCAGCGCCGAGACCACCGAGCCGAACGAAGACGCCGACGCCCGTAAGTCGGCGGCCAGCCCGTCCCACGCCGTCGCCGCCACGAACAACGGGCCCGCGCCCGCCCCGGCGTAGATCCGCGCCGAGTTGATCTCCGGCGGCAGCAACGAAAAGTCCGACATCACCACGATCTTCCGAAAACGCTTCTGCTAGTTGAAGAAACCCGACTGCGCGTCTCTGCGGTTGAAGAACCCCGAGTCGCTGTTGCCGGAGTTTCCGATGCCCGAGTTGAAGACGTTCGAGTTGCCGATGCCGATGTTGTCGAAGCCCGTGTTTCCGATGCCGGCCAGGAAACTGCCCGAGTTGTTGAAGCCCGCGTTGTTTCCGTTGCCCGAATTTCCGAAACCCGACTCGAAGGCCAGACCGGTGTTCTGGAATCCGGAGCTGTCGCCGCCCGAGTTGAAGAAGCCGGAGCTGCCGATGCCGGTGTTGCCGAAGCCCGAGCTCTTGACCCCGACGGGAGTGACCGCGCTGCCGAAGCCGGTGTTGAGGCTGCCCGAGTCGAACCCGCCCGTGTTGGTGGACCCCGAATTACCGAAGCCGGTGTTGATATCACCGGCGTTGAAGTCGCCGGTGTTCAGCGAGCCCGCGTTGCCGCTGCCCGTGTTCTGGAAGCCCGAGTTCCCCATGCCCACGTTCTGGGAACCGCCGTTGGCCATGCCCATGTTGTTCGAGCCGCCGTCGCCGAAGCCGAAGTTGCTGAAGCCTGCGTTCAGGAAACCGGTGTTGCCTTGTCCGGCGTTGGCGAAGCCCGTGTTGAAGCTGCCCGAATTCTCCAAGCCGAAGCTGTGGTTGCCCGAGTTGAACAAGCCCACGTTTCCCGTGCCGGAGTTGAAGAAGCCGATGTTTCCGGTGCCGGAGTTGCCGAAGCCGAGGTTGCCGCTGCCGGAGTTCAGCCCGCCGAAGCCGATCTGATTGTCGCCGGTGAGCCCGAACCCGATGTCGTTGTTGCCCGTATTCCCGAAGCCGAAGTTGTGGTTGCCGGTGTTCCCGACGCCGACGTTGTTGCTCCCCCGGTTGGCGACGCCCATGTTGGCGTCGCCGCGGTTCCCGCTGCCGACGTTGGAGTTGCCGAGGTTCCCGCTGCCGAGGTTGGCGTTGCCGAGGTTCCCGCCGCCCACATTGCCCACACCGGAGTTCCCGATACCCGTGTTGTTGTCGCCGGCGTTTCCGCCGCCAAAGTTCTGGTTGCCACGGTTGCCGCCGCCGATATTGCTGATGCCGTTGTTGCCGTTGCCGATATTCGTATTGCCGATGTTGCCGCTACCGAGGTTCTGGTCGCCGTTGTTGCCGCTACCCAGGTTGCCATTGCCGTGATTGCCGCCGCCGACGTTGCCGCTGCCGCCGTTGCCCGGGCCCAGATTCGCGCCCAGGCCACCGATCGCGTTGGCGATGGCGCCCTGCGCCTGACCGAGCGGGCCCGGCAGGTTCTGCAGCGCCTGCGCCATCGGCGCCAGCCGCGTGGCCACCGCCGACGCGCCGCCGTGATAGCCGACCATCGCGGCGACGTCGGCGGCCCACATCTGCTCGTACTGAGACTCGGCGGCCGCGATCGCCGGCGCGTTCTGTCCGAACAGGTTCGAGAACACGAGCGACACGAACTGATTCCGATTGGCCGCCACCACGGCCGGGTGCACCGTCGCCGACACCGCGTCCTCGAACGCCGACGCCGCCGCGCGCACCTGACCGCCCGCCCCTTGCGCGTGTGCCGCCGCCGCGGAAAGCCACCCCGCATACGGCGCGGCGGCGCCCGCCATCGCCACCGCCGCCGGACCCTGCCACGCGGCACC
This sequence comes from Mycobacterium sp. 852002-51057_SCH5723018, assembly GCF_001667035.1. Classification (GTDB taxonomy): domain Bacteria; phylum Actinomycetota; class Actinomycetes; order Mycobacteriales; family Mycobacteriaceae; genus Mycobacterium. The sequence goes on along the minus strand of NZ_LZIR01000063.1, from coordinate 4,783 downwards.
GGCCAGCCCTGATGTCACCGACCGGAACGAGCTGGCCGCCGAGTCCAATTCGGCGGCCAGCCCGTCCCAGGCGGCCGCGGCCGCCAGCATCGGCCCCGGCCCGGCACCCAGATACATCCGCGCCGAATTGATCTCCGGCGGCAACGTCAGGAAGTTCATCACAACCGTCCCTCGTCAATCGAAACCGGGGCAATCACCACGTATGACATCGCTGTCCCTCCCGCTCGGTTGTCATCGGGCGGCCGGTGTAAAGCGCAGCGAATCGCCATCCGGGTCCCGACGTCTGTTGGAAGCGAGTCAAATATGCGGGCTCCGACGTCGAACTAACCTCGGTCGAATCGCGTAGATACTCAGCGTGAGGGGTCGTAATTGCAGGCAGCTGCGGGGTCGTAGGCCCGCCGACGGCAAAGCGTCAACCCGCGTTCGCGCGCTGGCCGCGGTTCGGTCCGCGGCCGCGATGACCTCTATGGATTTCGGTCGGTATCGAACCCTTGGGGGCCGGCATGAGCGAAACTGACTTACGCGCGGATACAAGGTCATGCAACAGCCGTGACCCCGGCTTCAGGGAGCGTATGCCGACAGGAACGGTGACCCTGCTTGTCGCCGGTTTCGAAGGCTCCGAGCGACTGGGGGACACCCGGCCGGAGCAAATGACCGCTGCGCTCGTGCGGCTCGATCGCGCGGCCGCTAGGGCCTCTGCGATCGTCGCCGCACACGGCGGCGTGCTGGCGGTCGAGCCGGCCGCGGGCGACGGCTTCACGGCCGCCTTCGCGCACGCGACCGACGCGGTGGCCTGCGCCGTGGAGCTGCAGCGCGCGCCGGTGGCGCCGCTCCGCCTGGGCATCGGCGTGCACACCGGCGAGGTGCAGCTGGGCGACGCGGGCGATTACGTCGGCCCGACCCCGGAGCGGGCGGCCCGGCTGCGCGATCTGGCGCACGGCGGCCAGATTCTGATGTCGGGCATCGCCCGCGACCTGGTCGTCGACCAACTGCCCGCCGAGGCCTGGCTGGTCGAACTGGGCGCCCATCAGCTCGGCGACCTTCCCCGACCGGAACGGGTGGCGCAGCTGTGCCACTCCGACATCGACGTTGAATTCCCGCCCCTGCGAACGACCGGCAGCGTGGTCCCGCACGGGCTTCCGGTGCAGCTGACGCGGTTCGTGGGTCGCGTCACGCTGACCAACGACGTGGCAAAGGCCCTGTCGGAGAACCGGCTGGTGACCCTGGCCGGTGCGGGCGGTGTCGGCAAGACGCGGTTGGCGGTGCAGGTCGCCGCCCAGGCGGCGGCCGAGTTCGACGGCAACGTGTGGTTCGTCGATCTCGCGCCGGTCACCGATCCCGCGGTGGTGCCCGTCGCGGCGATCCGGGCGCTCGGCCTCCCGGACCAGCCCGGCCGCTCGGCCGTGGACACGCTGCTGCGATTCCTCGGTGACCGCCGGGTGCTCCTGGTGCTGGACAATTGCGAGCACCTGATCGACGTCTGCGCCGAACTGGCCGTCGCGCTGTTGAGCGCCAGCCCGCAGTTGACGATCCTGACCACCAGCCGCGAGCCGCTCGGGGTGGCCGGCGAGGTGACCTGGCGGGTGCCGTCGCTGTCGCTCGCCGACGAGGCGATCGAACTCTTCGTCGACCGGGCGCGCCTCGCCCGGCCCGATTTCGGCATCGCCGTCGACGAGACGGCCGTGGTGCGCGAGATTTGCGACCGGCTGGACGGTCTTCCCCTGGGGATCGAGCTCACCGCGGCACGCGTGCGCATGATGTCGCTGGCCGAGATCCTCGACGGCCTGCGCAACCGCTTCCGGCTGGTGCACGGGGCCGCGACCGGGAAGCGCGGCAAAAAGACCTTGGGAGCGTCGGTCGATTGGTCTCATGCGCTGTTGAGCGAACCGGAACGCCTCTTGTTTCGCCGGCTGTCGGTGTTCCGGGGCGGGTTCGACCTGGACGCCGCCCGGGTCGTCGGCGACGGCGACCCGGAGCAGCAGCCCCAGGTGCTGGATCTGCTCGCCCAGCTGGTGGACAAGTCGCTGGTGGTGGCCGAACACGCCGGCGACCGGACGCGCTTCCGGCTGCTCGAGACGGTGCGCCACTACGCGATGGAAAGGCTGCGGGAATCGGGGGAGGCCGATGACGTGCGCGCGCGCCACCGCGATTACTACGCGGCGATGGCCGCCCGGCTGGACAGCCCCGCAGACGCGTACCACCACCGGCGCCTCGAGCAGGTTGAGATCGAGAGCGACAATCTGCGGGCCGCGTTCGCGTGGAGCCGCCAAAACGGTGAGATCGAACGGGCGCTCGAGCTGACCTCGTCGCTGCAACCGTTGTGGCAGACCCGCGGCCGCATCCAGGAGGGGCTGGCCTGGTTCGAGGCGACCCTGTCCGATCAAAGCGTGCGCCACCCCGAGATCTCGGCGGTTGTGCGCGGGCGCGCGCTCGCCGACAAGGCGGCCCTCGACGCGTCGCGCAGCATCGGCGACAACCTCGAGCAGGCGCACCAAGCCGTGGCGATCGCCCGCGAAATCGATGATCCCGCTTTGCTGGCGCGCGCCCTCACGGCCTGCGGCGCGATCGCTTCCTACAGCGCCGATGCCGCCCGCCCGTATTTGGCCGAGGCGATCGGCATCGCCCGCGCGCTCGACGACCAGTGGCGGCTGAGCCAAATCTTGACCTGGCAGGCCAACGGCGCGTTCTATGCGGGCGACCCGATTGGCGCGGGCACGGCCTCCCGGGAAGGCCTCGAGCTGGCCGAGGCGATCGGCGACCAGTTCCACGCGCGCTCGTGCCGTTGGACGCTTGGTCTGGCGCAGATGATGAGCGGCGATCTGGCCCACGCCGTCGCGCAGTTCGGCACGGTGACCGCCGACGCCGACGCCGCACACGACGTCTTGTTCAGGTGGGGCGCGCGGCTGAGCCTGAGCCTCGCGCTCGCCTTTCAGGGCCACATCCCGGCCGCCCAGGCCGCGGCCCACGCATCGCTGGAGGCCGCGTCCGACCTGTGGCCGTACAACGAGGGGTTCAGCCATGCGGTGCTGGCCACCGCGGCGGTGGCCGGCGGCGATATCGCCGTCGCGGCCGAGGCGAGCGAGGACGCCCGGCGGCGGCTCAGCGAGCAGGGCGAGCTCGGCGCGGCGATCGCCAACCCGATCGCCGAGGTCGCCCTGGTGCGCGGCGATCTGATCGAGGCGGGACGGTTGGCAGACCAACAGGTCGCGGTGTCGTCGGGCTGGCACCTGGCCCGGGCGCTGACCACGCGTGCCCGCATCGCGATCGCCAAAGGCGAGCCGGATCACGCGGACCGCGACGCCCACAAGGCCCTCGGCTACGCCGCGGAATGCCAGGCGCACCTGGCCGTGCCGGACATCCTCGAGTGCCTCGGCCGGCTGGCCGCCGACGGCGCGAGCCATCGGGACGCGGCACGGCTCTTCGGCGCGGCGGACCGGATTCGGCAGCAGATCGGTGTGGTGCGGTTCAGCATCTACGACGCGGATTACGAGCAAGCCGTTGCGGCCCTGCGCGACGCCGTGGGCGCGCGGGCCTTCGACGACGCGTGGGCCGAGGGGGCCGGCCTATCGCTCGAGGAGGCGATCGCCTACGCGCGGCGCGGTCGCGGGGAACGCAAGCGCCCGACCAGCGGTTGGGCGTCGCTCACCCCGACCGAGCGCGACGTCGCGCGGCTGGTCGGCGAGGGCCTGGCCAACAACGAGATCGCCGCGCGGCTGTTTATCTCCCGGCGGACGGTGCAGACCCATCTCACGCACGTCTACGCCAAGCTCAGCATCAACTCTCGCGTGCACCTCGCGCAGGAAGTGGCCGGGAAGAGTTGAGCCTGCGCGCCGGCGACGGGCAAATCTACGACCCCCGCCCCGCGCAATCTACGAGCCATGACCGACGTTTCGTTCCTGTGCGACCCCGCATTCTTTACCCGATTGGACCTGAACGCCCGGCTGGATAGCGACGTAAATCCCCCCGAGCGCTTCATGACGACCGGGAGGACAGCGATGTCGTTTGTGATAGTGGCACCCGAGATGCTCGCCGGGGCGGCGGCGGATGTGGAAAACATCGGCTCGGCGCTCAGCGCGGCCAACGCGGCGGCGATGGCCCCGACCACCGGGATACTGGCGGCGGGCGCCGACGAGATTTCGGCCGCGATCGCGTCGCTGTTTTCCGGGCACGCGGAGCTGTATCAGGCCATGAGCGCCGAGGCGGCGCTGTTCCACCAGCAATTCGTGCAGACGATGAACACCAGCGGCGCGATGTTTGCGGCCGCCGAAGCGGCCAACGCGAACCCGATGCAGAGCCTGCTCGACGGCATCAACGCGCCCATCCAGGCCGCCACCGGGCGCCCGCTGATCGGCAACGGGATCAACGGCGCCGCGGGGACGGGGCAAAACGGGACGCCGGGCGGGTGGTTGATCGGCAACGGCGGCGCCGGCGGATCCGGCACCAACGGCGGCACCACCGGCGGGGCCGGCGGCAACGGCGGGGCCGCCGGGCTGATCGGCAACGGCGGAGCCGGCGGCGCCGGCGGAAACCCGCTGGCCCTGGCCGGCCCCGGCGGTACCGGCGGCAACGGAGGGGCCGCCGGGTTGTTCGGCTCCGGTGGGGTCGGCGGAGCCGGGGGGAACTCGAGCGCCTCCGCCGGGAACGGCGGGGCCGGCGGCAACGCCGGAATGCTGTTCGGCGCGGCCGGGACCGGCGGCACCGGCGGGCACAGCGACAGCATCACCTCACCCGGCGGGGACGGGGGTGGCGGCGGCGCGGGCGGGCTGTTCTCCAGCGGCGGCAC
>NZ_LZIR01000062.1 GCF_001667035.1 Mycobacterium sp. 852002-51057_SCH5723018 | reverse complement strand
CGCGATCTCGCGGATGGTGGCCCTGGAGTAGCCCACCTCGGCCACGCAGCGCATCGCGGAGGCGATGATCCGTGCGCGGGTCTGCGCACCATCGGCACCCACCGGGCGGCCCAACTGTGCCGGCGCTACTGGTTCACCCACCGCGCACCTCCGCGCCGAACCTCGAGTAATCGATCGTGCGATTATATTCTCTCCTAGCGGCAGCTTGGCTGCAGGGTCGACGGACAGGACGCACGAGTGAGGACATCACCATGACGCGGGCGCAGCTGGGTCGCCCGGTCGGCGCGAGCGGTGAGGAGACCCGCCGACGGATCGTCGCCGCGACCATGCGCTGCGTGGCCGAGGTGGGCTACTCCAGGGCCACCATCCGCGAGATCGCCCGCACGGCCAAGGTCACCAGCGCCAGCCTGTACAACTACTTTCCGAACAAGTCTGAATTGATCACCGCGGCGATCGCGGCCAGAACCGAGGTCGCGTTGCCGCGGCTGCGCCAGGCCGCCGGCCGTCCCGGCGGCGTCATCGAACGAATCGAAGCGGTGCTCGACGAGTCGGACCGGTTGATGCGCGAGCATCCCTACCTGGCCGCATTCGAGTGGGCGATTCGGGCCGA
>NZ_LZIR01000061.1 GCF_001667035.1 Mycobacterium sp. 852002-51057_SCH5723018 | reverse complement strand
CACCCCCCCCCGCCGCGGCGGCGTGGTCGCGCTGGTGGTTCACCCCCGCCGGTCGTGGGGGTCCGGCCACGCCCAACGGCTGAAAGCCGTCAGCCAACCGCCCGGCGCGCCGGGCCGCCGCCCGGCTGTGTCCGCCGATGTGAACGGGAAGCGCTTCGCGCGCAACGGGTTTGGGATAGCACATGACGTTGTCGAAGTCGAAGAACTCGCCGTGGTACGACACGCCTTGCGGCCGCTCGGCCCACAGGGCCCGCAGCACGGCCAACTGTTCGTCGGCGCGCCTGCCCCGGCTGGCGAACTCCGCTCCGCAGGCCTCGACCTCTTCCTTGAGCCAGCCCACGCCCACGCACAGCCTCAGCCTTCCGCCGGAGAGCGCGTCGACCGTCGACGCCCGTTTGGCGAGCACCACCGGGTGGTGGTTCGGCAGCACCAGCACGCCCGTGGCCAGCCCGAGGGTGCTGGTGTGGGCGGCCAGAAAGGCCAGCAGGTCAAGCGGGTCGGGAATGGGGCAGTCGGGAGCCAACCCGACTCGCCCGGAGCTGTCATAGGGATACACGCTGTCGTAGCTGGTGGCCAGGACGGTGTGCTCAACCACGACGATCGATTCGAACCCGCACCGCTCCAGGTGGCCCGCGAAGCTGACCATCCACTCGGGATCCGCGGTGACGCCGTCGGCGACCGGGCCCAGAACCCCGACTTTCAGGGAAGCCGTCATGAATCCCGAAGCTAACAGGCGGCGCTCATGCCGGGGGCGCTATGGCCTCGCGGACGGCCTCGGCGAGGGTGGCCGCCCGGCGATCGGTGAACACGTCCTCGAGCAGCACTGCCCGGCCCTCGGGGCCGGTCAACGGGACCCGCCAGTTTGGGTACTCGTCGGTGGTGCCCGGCTGGTTCTGGGTGCGGCGGTCACCCACGGCGTCGGTCAGTGCCACCCCCAGGAGCCGCGACGGCGTGCGGCCCAGGTAGCGGTACAGGGCGAGAATGACGAGTTCCGGGTCGTCGTCACCGTCGCCGAGCAGGCCGACCCGGCGAAGCTCGGCCATCCACGCCGCCAACTCGGCGCGGTCGGATTCCAGCTCCTCCTCGGCGGGCCGGGTCAACAGGCCCAGGGACTCGCGCAGCCGCACGTGGTCGCCGGCCAGGTAGCCGGCCGTCGGTGGTAGATCGTGGGTGGTGACCGACGACAGGCAGTACTCCCGCCACCGCTCGGCGGGCAAGGGGCCGCCGTTTCCGTCGCGGTCCAGCTCGAACCACAGGATCGAGGTGCCCAGCACGCCGCGCAATAAGAGGTAGTCGCGCACCCAGGGCTCGACGGTGCCGAGATCCTCGCCGACGACGAGCGCCCCGGCGCGATGGGCTTCCAGGGCGACGATGCCGATCATCGCTTCGTGGTCGTAGCGCACGTAGGTGCCCTTGGTGGGTGGGACGCCCTGCGGGATCCACCACAGCCGGAACAGCCCGATGATGTGGTCGATGCGGACGCCGCCGGCATGCCGCAGCACGGCGCGGATCAGCGCCCGAAAGGGCCGGTACTCCAGCTCGTCCAGCCGGTCCGGCCGCCACGGCGGCTGTGACCAGTCCTGGCCGAGCTGGTTGAACTCGTCGGGCGGCGCGCCGGCCGTCACGCCCAGCGCCATTGCGTCCTGCAGCGCCCAGGCGTCGGCGCCGTTGGGGTGCACGCCGACGGCCAGGTCGTGCATGATGCCCAGCGCCATGCCGGCCCGGATCGCCTGCGACTGCGCCGAGGCGAGCTGTTCGTCGAGTTGCCATTGCAGCCAGCGGTGGAAATCGATTGCGTCGGAATTCCGTTCGGCGAAACCGGTGACGCCGGACGCGTCGGGGTGCTGCAGCGACTGTGGCCAGCGATGCCAATCGCCGCCGTATTCGTCGGCCAGCGCGCACCAGGTGGCGAAGTCGTCGAGCGCACGGCCCTCGCGGTCGCGGAACGCGGCGTAGGCCAGCTCGCGGCCCGCCGATCGCGGTACCTCGTGCAGCAACTTGAGGGCCGCCCGCTTGGCCGCCCAGGCGCTGTCGCGGTCGATGGCGTCGAGGTGGGCGGCTCGCTCTTGGACCCCGGACCGCAGCCGCCGCACCCTGCCCCGCTTGGTCAGCTCGGCGAATTCTGGGATCGCCTCGACGCGCAGATAGATCGGGTTGACGAAGCGCCGCGATGTCGGCAGGTACGGCGACGGCTCCATTGGGGCCTCCGGGCCCGTAGGCGCTGCCGCGTGCAGGGGATTGACGAGCAGGTAGTCCGCGCCGTGGCGGCACGCCGACCACACCGCGAGGTCGGTCAGGTCGGTGAGATCGCCGACGCCCCAGGACTGTGCGGACCGCACGCTGTAGAGCTGAGCGGCCAGACCCCACGCCCGGCGGGCGCCGAGCTGCTCCGGCAGCCCGAGCCAGTCAGGCGTCACGATCAGCGCGGTGCTCGTCTCGGTGTCGCCGGAGCGCAGATGCACGCGGTGGTACCCCAGCGGCAGGTCGTTGGGCAGCAGGAAGCTGGCCTCACCGATCCAGCGCCCGTCCAGCTCGAACGGGGGCGTGAAGTTGTCGACCTGCTGCACCCCGCCGCGCACCGTGCCGTCCTCGAGCTGCAACCAAACTTCGGCGGGATCGCCGTGGGTGACATGCGCCCAGAACCGAATCGGTTCGCCGGTGCGCCCGACGATGGTCGGCGGCATCCGACGTTCCCAATACGACCGCAGCCGCGCGGTCAACGCGACGTTGCGCTCCTGCTCGGTGCCGGCCGCGACGCCGACCGCGGCCAGCACGGCAACCAGCGTGGCCTCTCCGACGAGCACTCGCCGGCCGGTCCAGTCCTCGTAGTGGGTGGCGATGCCGAACCGCCGGGCGAGTTCGACCAGCGAGGGCGCCAGCTCAGTCATGCCGCCTATCTTGCTTGAGAGCTCCGCCAATCGGCCCCGGCGGGCTGGACGGTTAGCAGGACGAGCCGGCCAACCGCAGCTACGATGCGTTGAAGACGTGAAAAATCCAGCCGGGGGATCAGTGGGGGACAGTAGAAACGCCAGCTCAGCGGCGGGTGCGGCCGCGGGCACCGGGCGCCGGGCGGGCGGACCTGAAAAAGACCGGATTGGTCTACATAGAGGAATGTGAACAAAAGTTAACGCGCAGGGCAACGCGTAGCGGGGTCCGCGCGGGTCCCTTACGGTTGTCACGGTTGTCGAAGCAATTCGCGCCATGGATATCTCTTCAGGGACAATATCCAGGCGTTCTAACAGACCGGATGGTGAATTAGCGTGGCCGAAGAGAGTCGCGGGCAGCGGGGGTCGGGATACGGCCTTGGGTTGTCGACCAAGACCCAGGTTACGGGTTATCAGTTCCTTGCCCGCCGTACCGCGATGGCGCTGACCCGGTGGCGGGTCCGCATGGAGATCGAGCCGGGACGGCGTCAGACGCTGGCCGTCGTGGCGTCGGTGTCGGCGGCGCTGGTGATCTGCCTGGGTGCGCTGCTGTGGTCGTTCCTCAGCCCGTCGGGACAGATCAACGAGTCGCCGATCATCGCCGACCGGGACTCCGGCGCGCTGTACGTCCGCGTGGGTGACAAGTTGTACCCGGCGCTGAACCTGGCGTCGGCGCGGCTGATCACGGGACGGCCGGACAACCCGCACCTGGTCCGCTCCAGCCAGATCGCGAACCTGCCCCGCGGCCCCCTGGTGGGCATCCCGGGTGCACCGACCAATTTCGCGCCCAAGAACCCGCCCGCGTCGTCGTGGCTGGTGTGCGACACCGTGGGTTCGACCGGGGTCGGCGCGCCGTCCGGGGTGACCGTGACGGTGATCGACGGAACCCCGGACCTCAGCGGCCACCGGCGGGTGTTGAACGGGTCGGACGCCGTGGTGCTCAGCTACGGCAGCGACGCGTGGGTGATCCGCGAAGGACGCCGGTCGCGCATCGACGCGATGAACCGCTCGGTGTTGTTGCCGCTGGGCTTGACGCCGGAGCAGGTCAGCATGGCCAAGCCCATGAGCCGTGCCCTGTTCGACGCGCTGCCCGTGGGACCCGAACTGACAGTGCCGGAGGTGCCGAACGCGGGATCCCCGGCGACGTTCGCGGGGGCGCCCGGTCCCGTCGGGACGGTGATCGTCACGCCGCAAATCAGTGGGCCGCAACAGTATTCGCTGGTGTTGGCTGACGGGGTGCAGACGCTGCCGCCGCTGGTGGCCCAGATCCTGCAGAACGCCGGCGGCCCGGGCACCAGCATCAAGCCGGTGACCGTGGAGCCGGCCTCGCTGGCGAAGATGCCGGTGGTCAACAAGCTGGACCTGTCGTCGTACCCGGACAACCCGCTGAACGTGATGGACATCCGGGAAAACCCGGCGACCTGCTGGTGGTGGCAGAAGACCTCCGGTGAGAACCGGGCCCGCATCCAGGTCGTTTCCGGCTCGACCCTTCCGGTCGCGCAGAAGGAGCAGAGCAGGGTGGTGTCGCTAGTGAAGGCCGACACCACCGGCCGCGAGGCCGACCAGGTCTACTTCGGGCCCGACTACGCCAACTTCGTGGCCGTCACCGGCAACGATCCGGGTGCCAAGACCACCGAATCGCTGTGGTGGCTGACGGACGCGGGCGCCCGCTTCGGGGTGGACGACACCCGCGAGGCCCGAGAGGCGTTGGGCCTGAAGGGCGCACCGAGCCTGGCGCCGTGGGTGGCGCTGCGGCTGCTGCCACAGGGTCCGACCCTGTCCCGAGCGGACGCCCTAGTGGAGCACGACACCCTACCGATGGACATGTCCCCTGCAGAGTTGGTGGTACCGAAGTGAAACGTGGATTTGCGCGGCCGACGCCGGAGAAGCCCCCGGTCATCAAGCCGGAGAACATTGTCCTCCCGACACCGCTGAGCATCCCGCCGCCGGAGGGCAAGCCCTGGTGGCTGGTGGTGGTCGGCGTCCTTGTCGTCGGCCTGCTGATCGGCATGGTCTCGATGACCTTCGCCAGCGGCTCGCACGTGTTCGGCGGCGCGGGCGCGATCTTCCCGATTTTCATGATCGGCGGCGTGGCGATGATGATGTTCGGCGGCCGGTTCGGCGGCCAGCAGCAGATGAGCCGGCCCAAGCTGGACGCGATGCGCGCCCAGTTCATGCTGATGCTGGACATGCTGCGTGAGACCGCCCACGAGTCGGCCGACAGCATGGATTCCAACTACCGCTGGTTCCACCCGGCGCCGAGCACCCTGCCCGCCGCCGTCGGGTCGTCGCGGATGTGGGAACGCAAGCCCGACGGCAAGGACCTCAACTTCGGTGTGGTGCGGGTCGGCGTGGGCATGACGCGTCCCGAGGTGACCTGGGGTGAGCCCCAGAACATGCCGACCGACATCGAGCTGGAGCCGGTGACCGGTAAGGCGCTTCAGGAGTTCGGGCGCTATCAAAGCGTCGTCTACAACCTGCCGAAGATGATCTCCCTGCTGGTCGAGCCCTGGTACTCGCTGATCGGGGAGCGCGAGCAGGTGCTGGGCCTGATGCGGGCCATCATCTGCCAGCTGACCTTCTCGCACGGGCCCGACCACGTCCAGATGATCGTGGTCAGCTCGGAGTTGGAGCAATGGGATTGGGTGAAGTGGCTTCCCCACTTCGGTGACCCGCGGCGCCAGGACGCGGCGGGCAACGCGCGCATGGTCTACAGCTCGGTGCGCGAGTTCGCCGCGGAGCAAGCCGAATTGTTCGCCGGCCGTGGGTCTTTCACGCCCCGGCACGCCAGCTCGTCGGCGCAGACCCCGACGCCGCACACCGTGATCGTCGCCGACGTCACCGATCCCCAGTGGGAGTACGTGATCAGCGCCGAAGGCATCGACGGCGTGACCTTCTTCGACCTGACCGGCGCCGCGATGTGGTCATCCGTGCCGGAGCGCACCCTGCGGTTCGACGAGCGGGGCGTGATCGAGGCGCTGCCCCGCGACCGCGACACCTGGATGGTGATCGACGAGAAGCCGTGGTTCTTCGCCCTTACCGACCACCTGAGCATCTCGGATGCGGAAGAGTTCGGCCAGAAGCTGGCGCGCTGGCGCCTCGCCGAGGCCTACGAAGAGATCGGTCAGCGGGTCGCCCACATCGGCGCCCGGGACATCCTGTCCTACTACGGGATTGACGATCCGGCCGACATCGACTTCGACTCGCTGTGGGGCAGCCGCTCCGACACGATGGGCCGCTCGCGCCTGCGGGCGCCCTTCGGTAACCGCTCCGACAACGGCGAGCTGCTGTTCTTGGACATGAAATCGCTGGACGAGGGCGGGGATGGCCCGCACGGCGTCATGTCCGGAACGACCGGTTCGGGTAAGTCGACGCTGGTGCGAACCGTGATCGAATCGCTGATGCTCGGCCATCCGCCTGAGGAACTGCAATTCGTGTTGGCCGACCTCAAGGGTGGGTCGGCGGTCAAGCCGTTCGCGGGTGTGCCGCACGTGTCGCGCATCATCACCGACCTGGAAGAGGACCAGGCGCTGATGGAGCGCTTCCTCGACGCGCTGTGGGGCGAGATCGCCCGCCGCAAGGCGGTCTGCGACAGCGCCGGTGTCGACGACGCCAAGGAGTACAACTCCGTGCGCACCAGGATGCGGGCCCGCGGCCAGGACATGCCGCCGCTGCCGATGCTCGTGGTGGTCATCGACGAGTTCTACGAGTGGTTCCGCATCATGCCGACGGCGGTCGACGTGCTGGACTCGATCGGGCGTCAGGGTCGCGCCTACTGGATCCACCTGATGATGGCATCGCAGACCATCGAGAGCCGGGCCGAGAAGCTCATGGAGAACATGGGTTACCGGTTGGTGCTGAAAGCTCGCACCGCCGGGGCGGCGCAGGCGGCCGGCGTGCCGAATGCGGTGAACCTGCCGGCCCAGGCTGGTCTGGGTTACTTCCGCAGGAGCCTGGAAGACATCGTCCGGTTCCAGGCCGAGTTCCTGTGGCGGGACTACATCGCCCGCGGGATCACCCTCGACGGCGAGGAATCTCCGGCATTGGTGCACAGCATCGATTACGTTCGCCCGCAGCTATTTACGAACAACTTCACCCCGCTGGAGGTCAGCGTCGGGGGACCGGATGTGCAGTCGCCGGCGGCCCTCTCGAACGGCAATGGCGAGGTGCAGCCCATCGAGGTCGAAGAGGAAGAAGGAGACGGGATCAGGACCCCGAAGGTCGGCACGGTGATCATCGATCAGCTGCGCAGGATCGACTTCGAGCCGTACCGGCTATGGCAGCCGCCGCTGAGCCACCCCGTCGCGATCGACGAGCTGGTCAACAGGTTCCTCGGCCACCCGTGGCAACAGGATTATGGTTCGGCGCGGGATCTGGTGTTCCCCATCGGCATCATCGACCGCCCGTTCAAGCACGACCAGCCGCCGTGGACGGTCGACACCTCGGGCGGCGGCGGGAACGTGCTCATCCTGGGTGCCGGTGGCTCGGGCAAGACGACCGCGCTGCAGACGTTGATCTGCGCGGCCGCGTTGACCCACACGCCGGAGCAGGTGCAGTTCTACTGCCTGGCCTATAGCGGCACCGCGCTGACCACGGTCGCCCGCCTGCCGCACGTCGGTGAGGTGGTCGGTCCGACCGATCCGTACGGCGTGCGCCGTACGGTGGCCGAAGTGCTGGCGCTGGTGCGCGAGCGCAAGCGGACCTTCCTGGAATACCAAATTCCTTCGATGGAGGTGTTCCGGCGCCGCAAGTTCGGCGGCGCGCCCGGCCCGGTGCCCGACGTGTTCGGTGACGTCTATCTGGTGATCGACAACTACCGCGCCTTGGCCGAGGAAAACGAGGTGCTGATCGAACAGGTGAACCTGATCATCAACCAGGGTCCCTCGTTCGGCGTGCACGTCGTCGTTACCGCGGACCGCGAATCGGAGCTGCGGCCGCCGGTGCGTAGCGGTTTCGGTTCCCGGGTCGAGTTGCGCCTGGCCGCGGTGGAAGACGCCAAGCTGGTGCGGTCCCGGTTCGCCAAGGAGGTTCCGGTCAAGCCCGGACGGGGCATGGTTGCGGTCAACTACGTCCGACTCGACGCCGACCCGCAGGCCGGCCTGCACACGTTGGTGGCCCGGCCCGCGCTGGCCAACACACCCGACAACGTCTTTCACTCCGACAGCATCGTGGAAGCGGTCAGCCGCCTCACGAGCGGCCAGGCCCCGCCGGTGCGCCGTCTGCCGGCCCGGTTCGGCGTGGAGCAGGTGCGCGAGCTGGCCGCCCGCGACACCCGCCAGGGCGTGGGTGCGGGCGGAATCGCCTGGGCGATCTCGGAATTGGACCTGGCGCCGGTCTACCTCAACTTCGCCGAGAACGCGCACCTGATGGTGACGGGCCGGCGCGAGTGTGGGCGGACCACGACGCTGGCCACCATCATGTCCGAGATCGGCCGGTTGTACGCGCCGGGGTCATCGAGCGCACCGAAGCCGCCGGCGGGGCAGCCTTCAGCCCAGGTGTGGCTGGTCGACCCACGCCGTCAGCTGCTGACTGTGCTGGGCTCCGAGTATGTCGAGAACTTCGCCTACAACCTCGACGGTGTGTCGGCGATGATGAACGACATGTCGGCGCTGCTGGCCAGCCGGGAGCCACCGCCCGGTTTGTCGGCGCAAGAGCTCCTGTCGCACTCCTGGTGGAGCGGCCCGGAGATCTTCCTGATCGTCGACGACATCCAGCAGCTGCCCCCAGGCTTCGATTCGCCGCTGCACAAGGCCGCCGCGTGGGTGACCAGGGCGTCCGATGTGGGCCTGCATGTGTTCGTCACCCGCACGTTCGGCGGCTGGTCGTCGGCGGGCAGCGACCCGATGTTGCGGGCACTGCACCAGGCGAACGCTCCGCTGCTAGTGATGGACGCCGATCCGGACGAGGGCTTCATCCGCGGCAAGATGAAGGGTGGCCCGTTGCCCCGTGGTCGAGGCCTGCTGATGGCCGAGGACACCGGCGTGTTCGTCCAGGTGGCGGCCACCGAGTTCCGCAAGTAGGACCGCTGCCGCTGCCGCTGCGCTGGGGCTAGCCCCAGCGC
>NZ_LZIR01000060.1 GCF_001667035.1 Mycobacterium sp. 852002-51057_SCH5723018 | reverse complement strand
TTCGTCACCAAGGGCGGCGAGATCGAGATGAACGGGCAGCGGGTCGCCGTCCCCGTCTCGACGGACCAGATGAAGACGATCGCGCGGCTGTCGGGCGGGCAGTCCTACACCGCCACGAACCTCAGCGAGCTCAACAAGAGCTACAACGCCATAGAGAACGACATCGGGTATCGCACGGTGCCCGGTCCCGGCAGCGCCGGCTGGCTGCGCCTGGGCGTCGTCGCCGCCCTGATCGCCGCGGCGCTGGCCCTGCTGATCAACCGGCGCCTGCCGACCTGAACGCTCAGGCGGGCAGCCTGCGGTTCAGGAACTCACCGGCCAGGACGGCGCCGGCCAGCAGCACCGCGCCCAGCAGCATCCAGGCGAGGCTGGCGTCGCCCTTCACGGTCTCGTAGCCGATCTGGCGCTGCAGCGTGGAATAGACGCCCTCGAGCGACTCCAGGCTGTCAGCGTGAAACGCCTGGCCGTCGGTGATCTTGGTGATTTCCTGCAGCGTCTGGTCGTCGACGGGCACCGGAATGGTGGCGCCCTCGTACTCGACGGTGCCGTAGGGCGTGCCGAAGGAGATCGTCGAGATGGGCACCTCCTGATCCTTGGCCAGCCGGGCGGCGGTGTAGGCGCCGTCGTGCGGATCGCTGGG
>NZ_LZIR01000059.1 GCF_001667035.1 Mycobacterium sp. 852002-51057_SCH5723018 | reverse complement strand
AGGAGAAGCGCGCGTCGAACAACCCAATTTGTTGAAATGCGCGGTGATTCCGGCGTTCTGTTACCCCGACCGTGAGGCCAAAACCCAGGGCTGAGCGTGCGGTCGGGCCATGCACCCTGCATGACACCGGGGACCATGATGGCCGGCCGCTCGACCCGGACGGGGTCAACCCCTCACGGTCGGGGTAACAGAACGCCGGAATCACCGCGCATTTCAACAAATTGGGTTGTTCGACGCGCGCTTCTCCTAGCCAAGGTGCGTTGCAAACCAGTCCCGCGCGGCCCCCGCCGCCAGCTTGAACCCGTCACCGGTGTACGCCGCGAAGTGACCGCCCGACACGAAGACGATCTTCTTTGGTTCGGCCGCGGTCTGGTACGCGGCCGCCGCCAGGCTCCCACCTGTCAAGCCGTCCTCGCGCCCGACGATCATGAGCAGCGGCGTCGGAGTGATGTCGGGCAGGTAGGGCGCCGGTTCGTACCCGTAGAAGTTGTCCAGGCTGCGCAACGACACCTCGTTCGGCCACTGCGGATCCAAAGTGGTGCGCGCCTCGGTGAAGAAGGCGTAGGCGTCCGAGGTGGGCAGGCCCACCAGCGTGGCCGGATCCGCCCCTACGACTGGCACCATCTCCGCCGGGCTGCCGCGAGCGCGAGCTCGCCGGTCCGCGGTGAACCGCTCCGGGCCGACCACCTGATTGTTCACCCGGACAAGGTTGGCATAGGTAGCCCGGCCGCTGATGAACGGCGCCTGGCCGCAAACGGCTTGAACTCGCCTGTCGATCGCGGCCACAACGAACGCGTGCGCCGCCGAGAAGCTCGTACCCCAGACGCCGATGCGATCGGGGTCGACTTCGGATCGGTTCTGCGCAAAAGTGATCGCATGTTGGTAATCGCGGACCTGCTCCCAAGGGTCGACTTCGTGACGTGGCTTGCCGGGCGCCGTCCCCGACTCGCCCCAGCCCCGATGGTCGAAGACCACCACGCATAGTCCCGCCGCCGCGAACACCTCGGCGAACTTGTCGAGGTGCATCTTCTTCGTTGACGTCCATCCGTGCGCCATGACCACACAAGGACTCGCCATGCCCGCTCGGCGGTCTCGCCGCCCGGGGTACCACCACGCGTGGAGAGTGGCTCCTTCGGCATCGATCGTGACGTCCTGACGCAGCACTCCTCATCACCCCTCGAAATAGTCTGCAACCAAGACGTTTTCACAATGTGTCTAATGCCGTCCAATACCGAATCGGGATAGTCCGCCATACCTCGCAGGTATGAACGACTAGAGCTGGCCACGGGATAGAACACGTTATATAGTGGTCGTGATCCTATAAACTACGACGAACGGCAGTTGGATGGCAAGCAAGCAGGCGGTTGATTTCGCAGATTTTCTGGCAGAGATCGCAAGGCGATCTTCGGATGCCAACTTTGGGCTTGAAACGATTCGTGATGTCACCGAGAACATTCATTTGGCAACGAAGGAACCCGAAGGCGTCACCTATGCCGAGGTGGACGCCGGCGGGGTTGAGGCCTTGTGGTGCATCCCCGTGGACGGCGACCCCGAATCAGTGCTGTTGCACACACATATGGGTGGCAGCGTGCTGATGTCGATGCATTCCGACCGGAAGGCAGCCGGCCACCTTGCGAAGGCGGCCGGCGCGCGCTCACTAGTACTGAACTACCGGCGTTCCCCGGAACACAAGTACCCGGCGCAAGTCGAAGACGTCGAAAGCGCCTACCGCTGGCTGCTCGACCAGGGCTACCGCCCCAACAAGATTGCCAGTGTCGGCCACTCGATCGGCGGCTATCTCGCAGTCGAACTTGCTCTGCGTCTGCGAGATCGCGGAGAGGCACTACCCGGTGCCGTTTTGTCCATTTCTCCGTGGACGGACGTCACGCTATCGGGGGATTCCATCAAAGCCAACGCCGAGCGGGACAAGCTGCTCACGCCGGCGTTGCTCGAGCTGTTCCGGTCATGCTGGCTCGACGGAACCGGGGTGGAATTCACCGACCCGCGGGTGCACCTGCTGGCAGCCGACTTGTCGGGATTGCCTCCCATTGCGGTGTACTACGGCGAGCACGAACTGCTCGCCTCGGACGCCGTCGCTTTCTCCCAAAAGGCAAGGGATGCGGGCAACGACGTCATCGTTCGGCGGGTTAAGGAGGGCCAGCATTCCTTCATCATGGGAGCCGGCCGCGTTGACGAGGTGGACCGCGCCATCGCGGAAATGGGCCGCTGGCTGCACCTAACGCTAGGCCTTAAAACGGCGGCGGCCTAGCAGCGGCCACTCGACTGATCATGGTCTGACCACGGCCACGGCGGCCCAGCAGCTCACGGAGCCAGGTGTGCAGCCGCGTCCAGGTGCCAGATGCTCGGCGCGCATGTCGATTACTGCCCCTGGTTATCCGTCAGGCATTGGAGGTAACCGTAGAAACCGTTGCGGCCGTGCGCGGTTCGTGCCCCACACCTGTGATTGCATCGATATGGGTTCGCCGGTAACAGCGAGCCGTCGTGAAGTCCTTGAGTTACGGTGAACCGCAAAATTTTTCGACGCATCTTGTAGATATCGATAAGGATTCCGAAACAATGATCAGGAGAGCTTCGTGGACACTATGTTGGAACCGCGGCACGATCACGATGTCATCGTGTGCGGTGCTGGGCCGTCAGGGTCGGTGATCGCCGGTCGCTTGGCCGAAGATTCCTACATCAAGGTCTTACAGTTGGAGGCCAGCGGCAGCGCTGGCGTAACACCGTGACAAGACAAGTCAGCGGCCTTCGAACCTTGGCGGCGAATATGATTGGGGTCACCTGCGCGGCGCTGCGCTCGGCAACGCGATGCCTTCACAACCTTTTGAGTCCCAGCGGGGCAGATTCGGGGTCGCGCCCGGCGGCCTGGTTTTGGTTCAGCAATTCCTCAACACCGCCCCCGTCCAGGGGTACTGCACCGATCTGTTGGCCGACGTCGACCTGGCAGCAGAATGGTGCGCCGGTGCGGTGTCCAAATGGGTGAAGCTGCGAGATGTCGATGCTCAACCGCCGTCACTAAATGCAGCGGATCTGGCGCAACTGCGGGACCTGCGCGACGCGATTGCGAAAGTGGTTAACAATAGGTCACCGGATAGGCGACAGATGCGCTGTGTCAGCTCCGTTTACGGAGCGTTCTCGTTGTCCAACTCCGGTGTGCTCCGGACGGAGCCAACCGGCAGCGGCTGGCGTTGGCTGGCATCTGCCCTGTTCAGCGAGATCTGCCTCAGTCAGCGGGACGACACGTGGAAACGGATCAAGCAATGCCATAAATCCCTATGCGGGACAACATTTTACGACCGCTCGAGGAACAATAGCGGGAGGTGGTGCAACGTGAAGACATGTGGGAACGCGGCGAACCTGCGAGCATCTCGGGCGCGGCGGCGCGAACGTCAGCGCGCCGCCCCACACGACGACCGGAAGCCGGATTGACTTCCCCGCCGCGCTCAGCCCTGGCGGTGCAGCACGGCCACCAGGTGGTCCTGCAGGGGTTGTCCCACGCCACCCATGCGCAGCGTGTAGGACAGCTCGTCGCCGTCGATGCGTAGCGAACGGCCAAGGGCGGTAACCTCTTTGGCGCTCGGGGCCAGCCCGATCGCCGTACTCGACAGCTCCACGTCGATGCGGCCGCCGGCCAGCGTGTACGTGCCGGTCTCGATCTCGGTGATGCCGTTCGGGTGGGCGACGATCAGCTCCACGGCGCCCGGGTGGGGCACGCGGAAATATCCCGTTTCGCCGTGCAAGGGCCGGCCGTCGGCGACCGCCTTGGTCTTTTGCGAGTAGGTCAGGAACGGCTTGCCGACATGGGCGAAGACGACTTCCTCGACATACTCGAACGGCTGGATCGTCGGGTAGAAGCCAGAGCCGCGGCCGGCCCATGTCCCCAGCAGCGGTGCCAGCGCCTCCAGATCGGGATGCAAGTCGGGCGGCATGACCGCCAGCCTAGCGAGTGGCCGGCTCCGGATCCGTCGGCGCTTTGCGGTGCGCGCGCAGCGCCTCGATCTCGCGCTCGAAGTCCTCGGCGGACGAAAACGACCGGTACACCGAGGCGAACCGCAGGTAGGCCACCTCGTCGAGGTCGCGTAGCGGGCCGAGGATGGCCAGGCCGACCTCGTGGCTGGGCACCTCGGGCGACCCGGCGGCGCGCACCGTGTCTTCCACTTGCTGCGCAAGCATATTCAGCGCGTCCTCGTCCACCTGGCGGCCCTGGCAGGCCCGGCGGACACCCTTGATGACCTTCTCCCGGCTGAACGGTTCGGTGACGCCGCTGCGCTTGACGACGGCGAGCACCGCGGTCTCCACGGTGGTGAAACGCCGTCCGCATTCGGGACACGACCGGCGGCGCCGAATGGCCTGGCCCTCATCGGTTTCCCTCGAGTCGATCACCCGGGAATCGGGATGACGGCAGAACGGACAGTGCATGACCGCTCCTTTGCCGTGCCGACATACGGGTTCGCCGAACACCCCGAGCGTACCCGTGCGCCCACCCGCGCGGGCAACGTCAGCCGACCGGCGCGATCAGGGTCTGGCCCGCCACCACCCCCGGTGAGCTCAGGTCGTTGAGCTCGCGGATGCGGTCGGCGACCTGGCGCGCCGGCGCGTCCGGCGCCACCCGGTGCGCGACGTCCTGCAGCGACTCCCCCGGCTCAACCCGCACCACGGCCAGCCGGTCCGGTACCGGGGCGGCCGACCCCGCGGTGTCGCCGTTGACCGCCTGGCCGAGGTTGGCGACGAGGCCCAGCCACAGGGTGATCAGGCCGGCGGCCAGGGCCAGGCCCAACGTCGTCGCCACCGTGACGGGACGCCGGCGATGCGGCGCGACGGACATCGCGACGCCGGTGCCGTGGTAGCGCGGCGGCGCGACCGCAGGCCGGGACGGGCCCGGCCTGCGGGAGCGGGCCAGGCCATCGCGGCCCGGACGAAGACCTTGCACCGGTCCGCTGGGGAACGAGCCCGGGCGCCGAACGCTGCCGGTACGCGGCGCGGCTGTGTGGATGATTGTCATCTGCGTTCCTCCGGTCAACTAGTTCTCGCTCGCATGTTCGACCATAGTCGCTCGTGTGTTCGAAGTCCGAACATTTGAGCGAAGCGTGTCGCACGAGCAAAACGCTAGGGCACCTCACCGACAAGTTCGCCGGTGCAACAACTGACATGGGGTTGAAGTACCCGATGCGCCGAAGAGTTACACGCTTGTTATTCGGATGAGTTCTAGGCCCGTCCGGCGGGCCCGGCGGCGCCGCGACACGCCAGTCGAACACATGTTTGATTCTCGGGCACGGTGCGGCTACATTCGGTGCATGAGCGACAGCAACGACACCTCATCGGCCGGCCCGGCCGGCCGGTTGCATTCCACGGATTCATCGCTGACCGAACGGCAGCGCACCATCTTGAGCGTCATCCGCGCGTCGGTCACCAGCCGCGGCTACCCGCCGAGCATCCGGGAAATCGGTGACGCCGTCGGACTGACCTCGACCTCCTCGGTGGCCCACCAGTTGCGCACCCTGGAGCGCAAGGGCTACCTGCGCCGCGACCCGAACCGCCCCCGGGCCGTCGACGTCCGCGGCGCCGACGAAGCAGGCGCGCCGGCGGCGCCGGTCACCGAGGTCGCCGGGTCGGACGCCCTGCCGGAGCCCACCTACGTTCCCGTCCTCGGGCGGATCGCGGCCGGCGGGCCGATCCTGGCCGAAGAGGCCGTCGAGGACGTCTTCCCGCTGCCGCGCGAGCTGGTCGGCGAGGGCACGCTGTTTCTGCTCAAGGTGGTGGGCGACTCGATGGTCGAGGCCGCGATCTGTGACGGCGACTGGGTCGTCGTGCGGCAGCAGCACGTCGCCGACAACGGCGACATCGTCGCGGCCATGATCGACGGAGAGGCCACCGTCAAGACGTTCAAGCGCGCCGGCGGTCAGGTGTGGCTGATGCCGCACAACCCCGCGTTCGACCCGATACCGGGCAACGACGCGACCGTGCTCGGCAAGGTCGTCACGGTGATCCGCAAGGTCTAGCGCCGCGCTCAGTCGGCCTTGATGAAGCCGTTCGCCTGCGCGACTTCCTCGCTGGACAGCCAGATTTCGGCGAGCGTGTCGTGGTACAGCTCGCTGCCCGGGGTGTAATACAGGCCGAACCGGGCGCTGGCCTTGATCGGATACCCGTCGGGCGCCTGGTAGGGGTCGTCCAGCGGCAGGTGGATCGTGGGTCGCCCCGCGGGGCCGGGTCCCGCGCCGGCCGCTTCGGGCCCTGCTTCGGCGTCGGCGGCCGCGTGCCGGCCGGTTCTGGGCTCGCCGTCCGGGACGGCTTCGGCGAGCTCGCCGTCGGACACCTCCGCCTCCGGGGCGGCGGCCTCGGAGTACGTGACATCCGGGTGGGCGACGTCCGGGTAGGCCTCCTCCGGTTCGGCCACTACCGGGACGCCCGCGTCACGGTAGGCGGCATCGGGAGGGGTGCGCGGGACGACGACGTCGCGATACTCGGCATACTCGGCATACTCGGCGTCCTCAAAGGCGTCCTCGGAGACGGCCTCCGGGTAGTCCGCCTCCGCGTAGTCGGCCTCCTCGGGCACATCGGCATAGCCGGCCTCGGCCAGGGCGGCCTGCGAGACGACGGGGATGGAATCGGTGTCCACCGCGTCGGGGTCTTCCTCTTCGGTGCCTCGCTCGTCGAAATGGCTTGCGCCCTCGTCCAATTCGTGCGGCGCTTCGGCCCGGTAGTCCCCCGGTTGGGCATCCTCCGCCAGGTCTGCGGCAAACGCGGCCCCGCGGCCCCAGCTGACCCGCCCGGCGTCGGTCGGCGGCTGGTCTTCGAGCTGGTGCGCGTCGCCGAACTGGAGGTGCTCGGTGGCCCCCTCGGCGTCGTCGCGGGCCCAATGCCCGTCGTCCGCGGGTTCGTAACCGGCGTCCACGTCGTGCTCGGGCTGGTAGCCGTCGGTGCCCCGGCGGGCGCTGCGCCGCCGGCGCCATCCCATCGCCACCAGTGCCGACAGCACGATCAGCACCAGCACCGGGACGGCGGCAAGCAGCCACCACCAGTGCCAGGTGAACTTCTTGCCGTGGGAGGGCATCGCGGCCGTGCTCGGCTGGTTCTGTCCGGACACCTGAAGGCCGGACAGCAACGGCGCCAGGTTCGACGGGTCGGTGGCGAAAGTGTTCTTCGCCCGGTTCCAGGAGACCTTGCCGCCGGTGAACTGCTGGGAAACCACGTCGCCGTCCACGGCCTGGTCGCCGACCGGGGCGCCCAGCTTGCCGGCCGGACCGCGGAGCTTGTCCCACGCGGCCTTCATGGCGCCGCGCACGACGAACGCGCCGTGGTCGGGGGTCCAGAAGATCACCGGCTTGTCGGCGGCGGAGAACGTGGCGACCCGGCTGGATCGTCCGAAGCCGCCGTCGGACTCGTTGGCGATGGGGAACCCGAGGTCGCTGCCGACGGGGCCGCCCAGGGACTCGTATTTGGCCAGGACGTCGCTTTCGAGCGCGTTCGCGCCGGTGGCCGGGGTGAAGAACACCTTGCCGCCGGTGAAGTTCTGGGCGACGCCGTCGCCGCCGATGGGATACGTTCCGCCCTGCCTGGCGCCCAGCGGGCCGCTCGCCCCGCCGGCAGCGCGCCATGCCATGTTGATGGCCGCGGCCGGATCGACCGCCACCTGCAGGCCCTTCAGCTGGTCGCCCAGGGCCGCGGGGTTGGTGGTGAACTCCTTGGTCTTGCGGTTCCAGGAGATCTCGCCGCCGCTGAACTTCTGCGACGTGAGGTCGCCGTCGTAGGTTGCGTCGGCCGCCGGAGCGCCCAGGACGCCGCCCGAGCTGCCCAGCTTGTCCCACGCGGTGTTGAGGGCGCCCCGCACGACGAACGCGCCGTGGTCGGGCGTCCAGAAAATCACCGGCTTGTCGCTGGCCGAGAAGGTGGCGACGCGGCTGTCGGGTCCCGCCAAGCCGGGCACCTCGTTGATACTCGGGAAGCCCAGATCGCTGGTGGCCGGACCGCCCTGCGACTCGTATTTGTCCAGGATCGGCCCGTAGAGGAACTTGGCGCCGGTCTCGGTGGTGTAAAACATCTTGCCGCCGTCAAAGTCCAGGGCGAACCCGTCACCGGCCGGGTAGACATCGCCCTTCCTGGCGCCGAGCGGTGAGGTGTCGCCGCCTGCCTTGTCCCACGCGGCCATCATCGCGGCCTCGGCGTCGCCGATCGGAGACGCCGAGACTGCCGGGGCCAGCAACGCGGCGGCCACCACCGTTGTCGCCATGCTGAGCAGGGCGCGCCCCACCAGCTTGCGCATTCGACCTCTCTGCCCGTTCACCCAGCCTCCCAGCCGACGCATTGGCCCCTATCTTCGGCCATGCCCGCACCCTGCAGACCCTGCGCGCCGGTCGTAACCCCGCCGCGGGAAATTACCCCGTGGCAAACCGAATTATCGCCGGGCGCGCATAACTTTGCTCCTGCCGACGATAAATGCGAAGTCAAATCACGAATAGTGCGGAAACGGAGACCGCGCCGATGTCGAAATGATGCCGGACCACGCCCGTATCGAGACCGGCTCCGCCATCGCCGGCCCGGAACGGCACAAATGCCGCCGCGTGACAAAGCCGCGGTGTCGACATACTTCGAACGCATGTGCCGACGTTAACCGAAGACGTTAGCTGAGTGGCGATCTACCCGGCGAAAACGCCGAATTGCGCCATTCTTTTTCTCCCGGCCGCCGCGGCATCGTTTGCGCCACTGCGGGATTGTGCCGTCAAACCCCCAGGCTGCGGCCGATGATCTCCTTCATGATCTCGGTGGTGCCGCCGTAGATCGTCTGCACCCGGGCGTCCAGATACGCTCGCGCGACAGGGTATTCGCGCATGTAGCCGTAGCCTCCGTGCAGTTGCAGGCAGCGGTCGATCAGCTGCACCTGTTTCTCGGTGGAGTACCACTTGGCCATGGCGGCCTGTTCGGCGGTCAGCCTGTGGTCCAGGTGCAGGCGGACGAACTCGTCGACCATCATCCGCACCAGGGTGGCCTCGGTGGCCAGCTCGGCGAGGACGAAACGGCTGTTCTGGAAGCTGCCGATCGGCTTGCCAAAGGCCTTGCGCTCCTTGGTGTATTGCAGCGTGTGCTCCAGCACCTGTTCCATCGCCGCGGCCGCCATGATGGCGATCGAGATCCGTTCCTGCGGCAGGTTCTGCATGAGGTAGATGAACCCCAGACCCTGCTCGCCGAGCAGGTTTTCGGCCGGCACGTGCACGTCGGTGAACGACAGCTCGGCGGTGTCCTGCGCGTCCAGCCCGATCTTGTCCAGGTGCCGGCCGCGTTCGAAGCCCTCCATGCCGCGTTCGACCACGAGCAGCGAAAAGCCCTGCGCGCCCTTGTCGGGGTCGGTCTGCGCGACGACGATCACCAGATCGGAGTTGATTCCGTTGGTGATGAACGTCTTTGAGCCGTTCAGCACGTAGTGATCGCCCTGCTTGACGGCGCGGGTCTTGATGCCCTGCAGGTCGCTGCCGGTGCCCGGCTCGGTCATCGCGATCGCGGTGATCAGCTCGCCGGTGCAGAACTTGGGCAGCCAGCGCTGCTTTTGCTCTTCGGTGGCCAAGGCCAGCAGGTAGGGGGCGACGATGTCGTTGTGCAGGCCGAAACCGATCCCGCTGTAGCGCCCGGCGGTGGTCTCCTCGGTGATGATCGTGTTGTACCGGAAGTCGGAGTTGCCGCCGCCGCCGTACTCTTCGGGCACCGCCATGCCCAAAAAGCCCTGCTTGCCCGCCTCGAGCCAGACTCCGCGGTCGACGATCTTGGCCTTCTCCCACTCGTCGTGATAGGGCGCGACGTGGCGGTCGAGGAAGCCGCGGTAGGACTCGCGGAACAAGTCGTGCTCCGGCTCGAACAGCGTGCGCTGGTATTTGATGGCCGTGCTCATGAACAACCTCCGCTGACCTCCGGCGAACGTGACCTCTGGCGCCCAACATATACCAACCAGACGGTTGGTTGGCAGGTGGCTGGGTCGGCCGGCGAGGCGATTCAGCGGGCGGCGAACTCCCGCAGGCTGGCGGCCAGGGCGACGGGGACGCGGGCCCTGATCCGCGTGCCGTCGGCGTTGTGCTCCTCCTGCTGGACACGGCCCCCGGCGTGCAGGCGGGCCACCAGGTCCCCGCGGTCATAGGGGATCACCACGTCCACGGCGGTGTCGGTGGGCGCGGCGAGTTCGGTCATGCGCCGCCGCAGCGCGTCGATCCCCTCGCCGGTGTGGGCGGAGACGAACATCGCCCCGGGCAGCCCGTGACGAAGCTTGGCCAGCGTCAGATCGCTTGCGGCGTCGACCTTGTTGACCACCAGCAGCTCCGGCGGCGCGGCGGCGTTATGGTCGGCGATCTCCGCGAAGATCTCCGTGATCACCTGGCGCACCGCGTTGATCTGGGCCACCGGGTTGGCGTCGGAGCCGTCGACCACGTGCACCAGCAGGTCGGCGTCGACGACCTCTTCCAGCGTCGAGCGGAACGCCTCGACCAGCTGGGTGGGCAGGTGCCGGACGAACCCGACGGTGTCGGTGAGCACGCACGGGCGCCCGTCTTCCAATTCGGCCCGCCGGGTGGTGGGTTCCAGGGTGGCGAACAGCGCGTCCTGGACCAGCACGCCGGCCCCGGTGAGCGCGTTCAGCAGGCTGGACTTGCCCGCGTTGGTGTAGCCGACGATGGCGATGGAGGGCATATCGCTGTGCAGGCGGCGGCTGCGCTGGGTGTCACGGGCCTGCTTCATGTCCTTGATGTCGCGGCGCAGCCTGGACATCCGTTCGCGGATGCGGCGGCGGTCGGTCTCGATCTTGGTCTCACCGGGACCGCGCAGGCCCACCCCGCCGCCGCTGCCGCCGGCGCGGCCGCCGGCCTGCCGGGACATCGACTCACCCCAGCCACGCAGCCGCGGGAGCATGTACTCCATCTGGGCCAACGACACCTGCGCCTTGCCCTCCCTGCTGGTGGCGTGCTGGGCGAAGATGTCGAGGATCAGCGCGGTGCGGTCGATGACCTTGACCTTGACCGCCTTTTCCAGCGCGGTGAGCTGCGCGGGGGAAAGCTCACCGTCGCAGATGACGGTGTCGGCGCCGGTCGCGACGACCACCTGGCGCAGCTCGGCGGCCTTGCCCGAGCCGATGTAGGTCGACGGGTCGGGCCGGTCGCGGCGCTGGATGAGCCCTTCGAGGACCTGGGAGCCGGCGGTTTCGGCCAGGGCCGCGAGCTCGGCCATGCTGGCCCGGTTGTCGGCGGCGCTGCCCTCGGTCCACACGCCCACCAGGACAACGCGTTCCAGCCGCAGCTGGCGGTATTCGACCTCGGAGACGTCGGCCAGTTCGGTGGACAGCCCGGCGACCCGGCGCAGCGCCGATCGGTCTTCGAGGGCGAGCTCACCGGCGCTTGGCTCCGTGAGCGGATGAGCTTCGTTGAGAGATTCGGGATATGTCATAGGCAATTAGCAATAGTGCACGCGAAATCGGTGTCGCGCACGTGATTTAACGCTGCTGGGCGCGCCACCATTCCTCGCTGATCTCGCCGCGGGCGACCAGGACCGACGGTCCGCGCAGGTAGCTGGTGGCGTCGGTGATGGTGACGACGACGTCGCCGCCGGGCACGCGCACGGTGAGCGTGCCGGTGTCGGCGCCGGTCTCGGCGAGCGCGGCGACCGCGCCGGCGACCGTCCCGGTGCCGCAGGAGCGGGTTTCGCCGACCCCGCGCTCGTGGACCCGCATCCGCACCGAACCCGCGGCCGGTGCCGTGAGCACCTCGACGTTGACGCCGTCGGGGAACTGCGCGGCGTCGAATTGCACCGGCGCCGCCACGTCCAGGGCCGCGAGTTCCTCGCCGCTCAGCCGCGCGTCCACGCAGGCCAGGTGCGGGTTGCCCACGTCGACCGCCAGGCCGGTGAACCGCCTGCCGCCGACTATCGCCTGCCCGGCGCCCAGCCGGTTGGCCTTGCCCATGTCGACGGTGACGTCGGCGTCGGTGTCCCCGGCGCGGTGCAGGGTGACCGGCCGCGGCCCGGCCAGCGACCCGACGACGAACTCGTCGCGGGACTCCAGCCCGCTGGCGCGCAGGTAGTGGGCGAACACCCGCACGCCGTTGCCGCACATCTGCGCGGTCGACCCGTCGGCGTTGCGGTAGTCCATGTACCAGTCGTCCGCGCCGACGCCGTCGGGCAGGCGCTCGAGCACGCCGGCCGTCGCGGCGGCGCCCGCGGTGGTGATCCGCAGCACCCCGTCGGCGCCCAACCCCCGGCGCCGGTCGCACAGCGCGGCCACCCGGTCGGGGGAGAGCGCCAGCTCGGCGGCGAGGTCGGGCAGCAGCACGAAGTCGTTCTCGGTGCCGTGGCCCTTGGCGAAAATCAAGTGCGCCGCTCCTCAATCCCGGCTGCGCCGGCATCATCGTCGTCGGCGATCACCTGTTCAGCCTACGTGCTGCCAGGCCCGCAACACGTCGTCGACGAGGCGGGCGCGGTCGGCCGCGGCTGCTGAGGCGTCGAGCCAGCGCACCCGGTGATCCCGGCGAAACCACGACCGCTGCCGCCGCACGTAGCGCCGGGTGCCCACATACGTCTGCTCCCGCGCGTCGCGCAGCTCGTCGTCCCCGCCGCCGGCGTCGAGCGCGGCCAGCACCTGCGCGTAGCCCAGCGCGCGCGAAGCAGTGACCCCCTCACGCAGGCCTCGACGCAGCAGGCCGCGGACCTCCTCGACCAGGCCCTGATCGAACATCGCGTCGGTGCGCCGCGCCAGCCGCTCGTCGAGAAGCGTTGTGTCGCAGTCTAATCCGACGATCGCGGTGCCCCAGCGCGGGGCGCCGATGCGCGGCGCCGACGCGGCGAACGGCCGGCCGGTCAGCTCGACGACCTCCAGGGCGCGCACCGTGCGCCGGCCGTCGGTGGGCAGGATCGCGGCGGCCGCCGCCGGGTCGCGGCGGGCCAGCTCGGCGTGCAGCTCGCCCACCCCGACCTCGGCGAGGCGCCGCTCCCAGCGCGCCCGCACCTCGGGATCGGTCGCGGGAAACGACCAGTCGTCCAGCAGGGCTTGGACGTAGAGCATCGAGCCGCCCACGATCACCGGGACCGCGCCCCGGGCGGCGATCGCTTCGATGTCCGCGGCGGCGGCCCGCTGATAGCGGGCGACGGTGGCGGTCTCGGTGACGTCCAGGACGTCGAGCTGATGATGGGCAATGCCGCGGCGCGCTTCGACGGGCAGCTTGGCGGTGCCGATGTCCATGCCGCGATAGAGCTGCATGGCGTCGGCGTTCACGATCTCTACCTCGATGCCGAGCCGCTCGACCCGTTCGGCAAAGTCGAGCGCCAGTTGCGACTTGCCAGTCCCGGTGGGGCCGATGATCGCGAGCGGCCGCCCGGTTCGTTTCATGGCTGCCAGGCGCCGGCGAAGTAGCCCACGCCGTACGGCGCCCCCCGGTAGAGCTCTTTGGCCGTTCGCGGCCCCGGCTCGGCCAGCCCGGCCAGCACCTGGAACGCGACCCGCCCCAGGATCTGCGGCGGGAGCCCGGTCAGCGCGGCGACATCGCCGTTGGCCAGCGCGTCGTCGAGGGCCAGCTGCGCGTCGGCGTCGCCGGGGTGGTGGTCGCCGGGGGCGGCCGGTGTCAGGGTGTTGGCGCCGTCGGCCACCACCAGCACGCCGACCGGATCCGGCGCCCGGTCGATCTCGGCGCGCAGCCGCCTGCCCAGGGCCAGCGCGGCGCGGGCGTCGTAGTCGCCGCGGTAGACGCGCATCTGCACGCTGGCTTCGGGTTGGGCCTGGCCGCGCACCCAGGCGGCCAGCAGCGCGCAGACGGGGAACTCGACGGGGTCGTGGGCCCGCGGCGACAGGTGGACCCGCACGTCCACGCCGAAGCCGGCGAAGGTGCCGCTGGAGTGGGGGCTGTCGGGGTCGATGACGAGGTCCGCCGGCCCGGCGCCGACGGCGATCCAGCGCGGCGGCAGCAGGGCCGCCGCGGCCAGCACCGCGGCGTTCAGGTCGGCCACCTCGGCGGCGGCCGCCCCGGCGAGCTCGGGGACGAGCAGCGGCGCGGAGGGAACGATCGCGATGGCGCCCAGCACGCCACCAAACTAACGACAGTCGAAACGCGGTGTCAGCCCGGCCGCACCGGGCTCTGAGACACCGGTCCGTGGCCGGGCGGCTCCTGCGCACCGATGGCGTCCGCCGACTGGACCACGTCTCGCCCCGTCTCGGCGACTATCGCGGCGGCCTCGCCCCGGGCCAGCGCGACGGTCGCGATGATCACCAGGGCGATCGCCGAGACGAGGGCGATCGCCGCCGGACCGGTGGCCCCGAGCGTCTCACCGAGCACGGTAACCCCGAGCACGCCGGCCACCACCGGCTTGGCCACGGTCATGGTCGGCAGCGACGCGGTCAGCGCGCCGGCACGGAAGGCGGACTGCTGGAAGATCATTCCGCACAGGGCCACCACCAACCACGGATAGAACTCGGGTGCCCGCACCACGGCCCCCAGGCCGTTCTCGGCCACCTCGACGACGCCCTTGGTCAGCACCGCAAACAGCGCCAGCGACGAACCGGCCACCACCGCCAGCAGCACCGCCGCGACTGGACGACCGGACCAGATCCGCGCCGCCACTACGCACACCACCAGCACCGGGCCCAGCACGGCGGCGACGATGAGCCACGTTTGCAGCGACGCGCGCTGCTGCCCGGACGCCGGGTCTCCGACGGCGATGACCACCGCCAGCGCCGCGGCCAGCACGACGGCCCAGACCCACTCCCAACGCGTCACGCGCTGATGGGACAGCCGCGCGTAGATCGGCAAGGCGAACAGCAGCGCCGTCACCTGCAGCGCCGTCACCATCACCACCGAGCCCCAGGCCAGGGCCCCGGCCTGCAAGCTGTAATTGGTGATCGCCGCCAGGCCGCCCAGCCACCACTTTTTGTCGCGCAACGACATCCGGAACAGCTCGAGGTGGCCGACTTCCTTGTCCGTGATCTCGTGGGCCGAGCGCTGCCGGATCACATCGCCGACCGCCGAGGCCAGCGCCGCGCACAGGGCGATCAGCGCAGCGATGTCGACTTTCGACATCGGACCCCCTCACTCGACACCAGCGTTCCGTCCGCAAGCTGTGTGTCACGCATTGTTCGTTCGCAGTTCAACGACAACTGTAGTGCGGCAGCGCCGGTTCTCGACCGGCTTCCGCCCCGACGGCCCATCAATAGTGCGCCCCTGGCAAACCTTTGTACAGGCGCGCGGTCCGCCCTTGGCCCCACCCCGAACAGCAGTCGCGCCCCTCACGGTACCGGGGCGAGCGACGCCGACGCACGGCCGAAGCGACCGTGGAACCGAACTGTTATCGGCCCCGCGGCCCACGCGGTGACCGGCCCCGGGAATGGTAGGCGCGCGCCGCCCGCCAAGCTGCTTGAATACTGTGGGAACGATTTACTAGCGCCGTACCGGTGCCGCTTCGCGCGGCGGGCGCGCGGGACACCGGACCGCGCGAAAGTGTTGGCAGAAGGGTGGTGACGGAAGGATGACGGCCGACGAGCCGCGTGGCGGCGATCCACCCAAGCCGGCACCACGCCCCGGACCGCGTCCGGGTCCCCGGCCCGTGAGCGCGGGGCCGCGGCCCACCCCGTACGCGGTGGTGGCCCCCGCGCGCAGCGATCCGCACCGGTTTGGACGCGTCGACGACGACGGCACGGTATGGCTCATCAGCTCGGCCGGCGAGCGCGTCGTCGGGTCCTGGCAGGCCGGCGACCCTGAGGCGGCGTTCGCCCACTTCGGGCGCCGATTCGACGACCTGAGCACCGAGGTGACGCTCATGGAGGAGCGGCTGGCCTCGGGGACGGGCGACGCCCGCAAGATCAAGGCCCACGCGTCGGCGCTGGCCGAAACGTTGCCGACGGCGTCCGTGCTGGGCGACCTCGACGCGCTCGCGACCCGGTTGACCAGCCTCGTCGAGCACGCCGACGCGACGATCGCCGCAGACCGCTCCAAGCGCGAGGAGCATCGGGCCGCCCAGACCGCCCGCAAGGAGGCGCTGGCCGCCGAAGCCGAGGACCTGGCCGCCAACGCCACCCAATGGAAGGCCGCCGGCGACCGGCTCCGCGCGATCCTCGACGAGTGGAAGACGATCACCGGCCTGGACCGAAAAGTCGACGACGCGTTGTGGAAGCGCTATTCGGCGGCCCGGGACACGTTCAACCGGCGGCGGGGATCGCATTTCGCCGAATTGGACCGGGAGCGCTCAGGCGTACGCCAGTCGAAGGAACGCCTCTGCGAGCGCGCCGAGGAGTTGGCAGGTTCGACGGACTGGACCGCCACCAGCGCGGACTTCCGCAAGCTGCTCACCGAATGGAAGGCGGCGGGGCGGACGACCAGGGAGGTCGACGACGCCCTGTGGCGTCGCTTCAAGGCCGCCCAGGACTCGTTCTTCACCGCCCGCAACGCGGCGCACGCGGAAAAGGACGCCGAGCTGGCGGCCAACGCCACCGCCAAAGAGGCGCTGCTGGCCGAAGCGGAAAGGCTCGACACCAGCAACTTGGATGCGGCCAGGGCCGCGCTGCGGTCCATCGCCGACAAGTGGGACGCGATCGGGAGGGTGCCGCGGGAACGGTCCGCCGAGTTGGAGCGACGCCTGCGCGCGGTCGAGAAGAGGGTGCGCGACGCCGGTGACGCGGATTGGTCCGATCCCCAGGCCCAGGCCCGGGCCGAGCAGTTCCGGATTCGCGCCGAGCAGTACGAGCAGCAGGCCCGCAAGGCGGAGGCGGCCGGTCGGGCCAAGGAGGCCGAACAGGCCAAGGCCAACGCCGAACAGTGGCGGCAGTGGGCCGAGGCGGCCGCCGAGGCGCTGACTCGCCGACCCTAGTCTTCGGGCTTGTCCTGCTCGTCGGTGTGCAGGCTTTCCAGCAAAGTCTTCGACTGCTGCTGGGCGGCGACCCGGCGGCGCTGCTCCTCGGCGGCCAGTTGCACGACGGTGCGCGACCACACCACGCGCGCCCACTGAAACGTCAAGACCATCACGGTGATCCATGCGACGATCAGCCCGACCCCGGGTCCGGGATGCCCGACCGCCACGGTCTGGCGTGACCACACGGCCAACAACCCGGCGGCGGCCGCGATCCCCGAACCCGCCAGCGCGACCCACGCGAGCCCCCAGCGCCGGGTCAGCAACGCAAGCGTCGAGAAGCCCACGCCGAACACCAGCGCCAGCCAGGCGAACACCCGCGACGGCAGGGCCACCGCGGCGGCACCGGCCCCGTGGCTGGAAAACAGCACGTCCCATCCCCGCACCGCGCCGGTGTGGGGCAGGATGAACGAGCCCAGCAGCACGAACACCAGGATCGCGACCACGACGGCCCTTGGGCCGGGGTCGATTTCGCGGGCCACCCGGCGTTCGGCGTCGTCGATCTCGGTCCGTAGCGCGTCGAGGTCGGTGTGTTCTTTCTTCATCGGGCACATCCTTGGGATTCGAGCGGGTTGGCGGGCGGGCCGACGGTGGGCAGGCCAAGTCCGATGGTGCCCGGGCGCTGGCCGGCCGCGTGCGCGTCGCCCGCGCGCGTGCGGCGATGGGTCAGGACGCCCCCGTCCGCGATGAGGTGGTGCGGGGCGGCCTCGGTGACCACCGCGGTGACGATGTCGCCCGGCCGCACGTCCGTGTTCCCGGCTTCGTCGACGGCAAAGTGCACCAGCCGGCCGTCGCGTGCCCGGCCGGTTTTCCGCGCCGTGCGGGCGTCCTTGCGTCCCTCGCCGGTGGCGACCAGCAATTCGACGGTCCGCCCGATCAGCGCGCGGTTGCCGTCCAGCGAGATCTGCTCCTGCAGCTCGACCAGCCGCTCGTAGCGTTCCTGCACAACGGCTTTGGGCACCTGGCCGTCGAGTTCGGCGGCGGGCGTGCCGGGCCGCTTGGAGTACTGGAAGGTGAACGCCGCCGCGAACCGGGCCTTCCGCACCACATCGAGGGTCGCCGCGAAGTCGTCTTCGGTTTCGCCGGGGAATCCGACGATCAGGTCGGTGGTGATGGCCGCGTGCGGCATGGCCGCCCGAACCCGCTCGATGATGCCCAGATAGCGCTCGGCGCGGTAGGACCGCCGCATCGCGCGCAGCACCCGGTCGGATCCCGACTGCAGCGGCATGTGCAGGGCCGGGCAGACGTTCGGCGTCTGCGCCATCGCCTCGATGACGTCGCCGGTGAACTCGGCCGGGTGCGGTGAGGTGAACCGCACGCGTTCCAGCCCGTCGACGCGACCGCAGGCGCGCAGCAGCTCGGCGAACGCGCCCCGGTTGCGGGGCAGCGCCGGGTCGGCGAAGGACACCCCGTAGGCGTTGACGTTCTGGCCCAGCAGGGTGATTTCGAGCACGCCGTCGTCGACCAGCGACCGCACCTCGGCGAGGATGTCGGCCGGGCTGCGGTCGACCTCCTTGCCCCGCAGCGACGGGACGATGCAGAAGGTGCAGCTGTTGTTGCATCCGACGGAGATGGAAACCCATGCGGCGTAAGCGGATTCGCGGGCGCTCGGCAGCGACGACGGGAACTGCTGCAGCGCCTCGGCGATTTCAACTTGCGCGACCCTGTTGTGCCGGGCCCGGTCGAGCAGCGTGGGCAGCGATCCCAGGTTGTGGGTGCCGAAGACGACGTCGACCCACGGCGCCTTGCGCAACAGCGCCTCGCGGTCTTTTTGGGCCAGGCAGCCCCCGACCGCGATCTGCATGTCGGGGTTTCCGCGCTTGCGCGGAGCCAGGTGGCTGAGGTTGCCGTACAACTTGTTGTCGGCGTTCTCGCGGACGGCGCAGGTGTTGAACACCACCACGTCCGCGTCGGCACCGTCGGCCGCCCGCCGATAGCCGGCCGCCTCCAGCAGACCCGCCAGTCGCTCGGAGTCGTGGACGTTCATCTGACAGCCGTACGTGCGGACCTGGTAGGTGCGCGCCGATGCCGCCGCCGGGGCGGCAGCATCGTCTCGCGCCACCATGGAAGTCACGGGGCAATGCTACGGCGGGCGGGTCCCACGGGATGAACCCGCAGCTACACGCGGCGACGCTCCCGTTCGGCGGCCAGCTCGGCGAAGACGACCTCAGCCGCCAGGTTCGGGCTGTAGCCGCGGCGGGCCAGCATGCCCACCAGCCGGCGAGCCAGCCGCGTGTCGTCCCCGTTCAGGGCTTCCCGCCGCAGCTTGGCCCGCACCAACTGCTCGGCGCGGTCCCGCTCGGCGCCGGCGTCGATCCCGCCCAGCACCGCGGTGATCACGTCGTTGTCGACGCCCTTGGTGTGCAGCTCGGCGGCCAGGGCGCGCCTGCTTTTGCCGGCCTTCGCCCGCCGGGATCGCACCCACTGCTGCGCGAAGTCGGCGTCGTCGATCAGGCCGACGGCGGCCAGCCGGTCGAGCACCCGCTCCCGGACGTCGTCGGGGTAGCCGCGCTTGGACAGCTGGCCGGCCAACTCGGCGCGCGTGCGCGCTCTCGCGGTGAGCAGGCGCAGGCACAACGCCCGCGCCTGCTCTTCGCGGGAGGGCTCAGAAGTCGACTGGGGCGGGCAGGACGTCATCATCGGTCACGACCGCGCCAATGCCGAGCTTTTCCTTGATCTTTTTCTCGATCTCGTTGGCCACGTCGCCGTTTTCCATCAGGAAGTTGCGGACGTTCTCCTTGCCCTGGCCGAGCTGCTCGCCCTCGTAGGTGAACCAGGATCCGGACTTGCGGATGAAGCCCTGATCCACACCCATGTCGATCAGCGACCCCTCGCGGCTGATGCCCTTGCCGTAGAGGATGTCGAATTCGGCCTGCTTGAACGGCGGCGCCACCTTGTTCTTGACGACCTTGGCCCGGGTGCGGTTGCCGACCGCGTTGGTGCCGTCCTTGAGCGTCTCGATCCGGCGCACGTCCAAGCGCACCGACGCGTAGAACTTCAAAGCCTTTCCACCCGTGGTGGTTTCGGGGCTGCCGAACATCACCCCGATCTTTTCGCGGAGCTGGTTGATGAAGATCGCCGTGGTTCCCGAGTTGTTGAGCGCGCCCGTCATCTTCCGCAGCGCCTGGCTCATCAGCCGGGCCTGCAGGCCGACGTGGCTGTCGCCCATCTCGCCTTCGAGCTCCGCGCGCGGCACCAGGGCCGCCACCGAGTCGATGACCAGGATGTCCAGCGCGCCGGAGCGAATCAGCATGTCGGCGATCTCGAGGGCCTGCTCCCCGGTGTCGGGCTGGCTGACCAGCAGCGAATCGGTGTCCACGCCGAGTTTCTTGGCGTAGTCGGGGTCCAGGGCGTGCTCGGCGTCGATGAACGCCGCCACGCCGCCGGCGGCCTGGGCGTTGGCCACCGCGTGCAGCGCCACGGTGGTCTTTCCCGAGGACTCCGGGCCGTAGATCTCCACCACCCGGCCGCGCGGCAGGCCGCCGATGCCCAGGGCCACGTCCAGTGCGATGGATCCGGTCGGGATGATCGAGATCGGCTGACGCATCTCGTCGCCGAGACGCATCACCGATCCTTTGCCGTAGCTCTTTTCGATCTGGGCCATCGCCAGCTCGAGAGCCTTCTCGCGGTCGGGGGCTTGCGTCATGGTGCCTCTTCCTATCGTCGGTGTGTTCTTCTGACCGGTATCGGTCGATTGGCCGTGACACTAGGCGCGGGGTCCGACAAGTCGATCTCCGAACGTTCACCACAGTAGCCGAACACCTGTTCGATTCAAGTGGACACGCCGTTCGCGGGAAACCGCGTGTGGCAACATCGGCTCGACAGAAAAGGCGCCGACGGGGCCCTCTCAAGCCTGAGGAAACCGGTGTGAATCCGGTGCGGTCCCGCCACTGTGATCGGGATTGGGCACGTCCCAACCCGAGAGCCAGATACTCACCGTCGGCGCTTCCTCAACACAACTGGGGCGGATTTCCCCAGAGAGGGTGATTGCGCATGGACATCTCTGGTGAGCTGGCCGAAATATCTTCCTATAGAGGGTTTTTCGCGCTTACTTTGGGCGGTGACGCGGCGGGATGGCATCCGGTCCGGCAGTCCTACGCCGACGGCTTCACCGACCTGGTCGACGCCACGGCCCGCCGCTACCGCACCACGGACCTGCGCATCGGCGCCTCGCTGGTTCATCTCGGCCACGCCACCCGGCTGTGGTCCCCCGTGCTCGGGTGCGCGCTGGGCCACGGCGTCGTTCCGGACCTCAAGGACCTGCAACGCGCCGACGACGGGGCACGGCTGCGACTGCCCGAACCCGTCGGGCGGCCCTTCGACCCGTCTTCGGCCGACGTGCTGTATCGCCTCGTCGTCAAGCAGCACATGAAACCGCTCACCGCCGGGCTGCGGGTCAAGCTGGCCCCCGCGCTGCTGGCGGGCAACATCGCGTCCGCGCTGGTCGGGGCGTCGCGGGCGCTGCTCTCGGCGCGGCCCGACCTGCGCGCACCGATCCTGGAAATGACCGACGCCCTGCTCGACACCGGCATGCTGGCCGGCTCCGGCGTGATCACCGGCCCGCACCTGGACTTCAGGCGCCGCAGCTGCTGCCTGTTCTACCGCGTCCCCGGCAGGAACGTCTGCGGCGATTGCGTGTTCCGCCAAACCCGGCGGCCCCACCGCAGATGAGGCTCACCACTGTTCGCGCGGAACGTCGAAATCGACGCACAGCGCCCGCCAGACGTCGCGGGGCTCGATGCCGTCCTCGATCGCCTGGGCGGCGGTCCGGCCGCCAAAATCGCTGAGCACGTGATCCACCAACACCGACGCGCCGTACGCCGCGCCGAAGCGCAGGACAACCCGTTCGTTGAACTCCGTCAGCCGCACGTCAGCCAAGATACTGGGCTTGTCGGCGGGCCGGTTAGCCCGCGAGCGCCAGCGCGTCGTGGCAGACCCGCACCGGATCGGCGACGTCGGCGACGCTGGCGGAGGCCTTTTGCGCGGCCGCCCGGTACCCGGGCGACGACAGCACCTCATCCACCGCGGCGACCAGCGCGTCGGCGCTCAGCGGACGGATCAGCCGTCCACTCCCCTGGCGCACCACCCGGTTGGCCATCTCCCACTGATCGCCGCCGCCGGGCACCACCACCAGCGGCACCCCGGCCAGCAGCGTCTTGGCGACCATCCCGTGGCCGCCGCCGCAGATCACCAGGTCGGCCTGCGTCAGTAACTCGGACTGGCGTCCCAGCCCGGCCACCGCCCACGGCGGCAGCGCCAGCTCCGGCCCGGACAGGCGCGAGACCACCAGGCGCGATCCCGCCGGCAGCGTCTTCCCCGGCGTCAGGCAGCCCAGCGCGACCTCGGCCAGCCCGGCGGTCCCGGTCACCGCGGTCGAGGGCGCGATCACCACGACCGGCCCGGAGCCGGCCGGGATTTGCAGCACCCGATCGGTCGGCTCGAAGTGCAACGGGCCTACGACGACGGCCTCGTCGGGCCAGTCTGGGCGGGGAACCTCCAGGGCGGGCAGCGTGGCGATGAGGCGCCGCAGCGGTCCGGGGTCGACGGCGGGCAGCCCGATCTCGAGCCGAGCGGCGCCGCGCTGCTTGATGCCGGCGCGCCACGATCGTGCCGTCAGCGCCCGCATGGTGGTGTCGCGCAGCAGGCCGCGGAAGCCGACGCCCGGCGCCAGGCCGCTGCCTATCGGCGGCAGTCCCTTCGACGGCAGGTACAGCGGATGCGGGTTGAGCTCGATCCACGGGATGCCCAACAGCTCGGCGGCCATCCCGCCGCCGGCGGTGATGACGTCGGAGACCACCACGTCGGGCGCCAGCTCGCGCAGCGCGGGCACGTTGAGCTTCGCCATTCGGGCCGCGCGCCGGTGGATCCTGGCCCCGGCGTCGACGTCCTCGTCGGTCGCCACCAGCCCGTCCAGCCCCAGGGCGTCCACCCCTGCGTTGCGGGCGGCGCCGATCCACTCCTCGCCGGTGAACAGTGTGGGCTCGTCGCCCGCGTCGCGGAAGCGCCGGCACAGCGCGATGGCGGGGAACGAGTGCCCGGGATCCGGCCCGGCTACCACGGCGACGCGCATCGGCCCTACCCTGCCACAGCGCCGGACCGCCGCGCACAGCGATCGAATACGCTGGGAACATGACCGAGCTGACTGGCACAGGCGTGACGAACATCCGCACGGTCGAGGGATTCCTGAACGCCCTGCAAGATTCGGATCTGGAGGCCGCTGAGGCGGCGCTGGACGACAACCTGGTGTACGAGAACGTTGGCCTGCCGACCATCCACGGCCGCGCCAGAGCGATCAAGCTGTTCCGCAGGATGGAGGGCCGCGCCGGCTTCGAGGTGAAGATTCACCGCATCGCCGCCGACGGCGCCGCGGTGCTCACCGAACGCACCGACGCGCTGATCGTCGGGCCGCTGCGCCTGCAGTTCTGGGTGTGCGGCGTGTTCGAGGTGCACAACGGCCGAATCACGTTGTGGCGCGACTACTTTGACTTCTTCGACATGTTCAAGGCGACTCTGCGTGGCGTGGCGGCGCTGGCGCTGCCGTCGCTCAAGCCGACCTTTTAGGCCGGGTGACCGTCATGAGCGCCGACACGGTCCGCACCAAGCCCAACGCGTGGCAGTTCGTCCGCTACTGCGCCGGCGCCCGGCTACCCGACTCGATGCGCGATTGGGTGCGCAACGATCTGGCCGGCAAGGGCGCCACGCGCCGGATGATGGGCCGCGTCGCGGTTCCGGCCGTGCTCGTGCTGGTCCCGTTCTGGTTGATCCCGACGACCCTGGACGTCCACCTGAGCATGACGCTGCCGATCCTCATTCCGTTCGTCTACTTCTCGCACGCTCTGAACAAGGTGTGGCGGCGGCACATGCTGGCGGTGCACGGCCTGGACCCCGAGCTGGTCGAGGAACGCACCCGCGAGCGCGACGCTCACATCCACCGGGCGTACATCGAACGCTACGGCCCGCGGCCCGAAGACATCCCGCCGACGCGCGACACCTAACGCCGGGGCAGTCCGCCCAGTTCGTCGAACGCCTGCGCCCATCCCAGCAGGCGGTCGGTGGCGCCCACCAGCTCGGCGCGGTAGCGCTGCTGAGACGCCGCCAGCGCGCTGCCCGAATCGCCGCTGGCCGACGACACCAATTGCGCTGCGGCGGTGACCATTTCGTTGTACTGACGAACGCCGGCGCTCAACTGCGCGGTGAACGCGTTGATGGTGGGCACCAGATGGGACCGCGACGACTCGGAGTACTGCGCGGCCCGCTCCATCGACACCACTTCGGCGGCGGTGGCCGCCATCGCCGCCGAGGTCTTGGTGGCCGCCGCGGTCAGGTCACGGATTTCGTCGGCGGGCAGCATGTAGCCGCGTTCGATCACGCCCAACAACGAGGAGAAGCCGCGTTCCGAGGCGCCCAACGCGTACATCGCCGGCCGGGCGGCCGAGCCGGGCGGCGGCAGCCGGCGGGTGTTGGCCGGCCGCTGCGCCGGCAGCGGCTCCGACCGCAGCCAGCGGTACCGCAGCAACAGCAGCGTCGCCGGGATCGCCAGCACGACCGCGACCGCGCCGGTGACCTCCAGCAGCAACGCGAACCAGCCCCACGCCGCCAGCACCGCCGTCACCGCGATCCAAAACAGGCACCCCACACCGAAAATCACGCCCCAGCGCAGCGCGCGGCGTCGGCGGCGCAGCATCCGCGCCCGCGGATCCGCGGCCGCGCTGATCTTCCGGGCCACCAGGTCGGACAGGTCGGCTGCGGTGTCCAGCCCGCGCTGCAGCAGCGCGCGCAACGGCCCGCGCTGGGTCGCTCCTACCGTCATCGCTGTCAGTCCGCGGCGTTACTGGCCAAGCGGCTTCTCCGCGGCGGGCCCACCGGTGGTCTCGGCGGGCGCCGGCGTGGCCGGGGCGGCCCCGGGAGTGGTCCCGCCGGCCGGCAGCGCCTCACCGCGCATCGACGCGCGGATCTGTTCCAGCCGCGAATGACCGGCCATCTGAACGCCGGCCTGTTGCACCTCGAGCATGCGGCCCTGCACCGACCCCTGGGCGAGCTCGGCCGAGCCGATGGCGTTGGCGTAGCGGCGCTCGATCTTGTCGCGCACCTCGTCGAGGCTCGGCGTGTTGCCCGGCGCGGCGATCTCGCTCATCGAGCGCAGCGACGCGCTGACCTGTTCCTGCATCTTGGCCTGCTCGAGCTGGCTGAGCAGCTTGGTGCGCTCGGCGACCTTCTGCTGCAACACCATCGAGTTCTGCTCGACGGCCTTCTTGGCCTGCTGCGCCGCCGACAGCGCCTGGTCGTGCAGGGTCTTGAGGTCTTCGACGCTCTGCTCGGCCGTGACCAGCTGGGCCGCGAACGCCTCGGCGGCGTTGTTGTACTCGGCAGCCTTGGCCGCGTCGCCCGCGGCGGTGGCCTGGTCGGCCAGCGCCAGCGCTTGGCGCACATTGACCTGCAGCTTTTCGATGTCGGCCAGCTGGCGGTTGAGCCGCATCTCCAGCTGGCGCTGGTTGCCGATCACCTGCGCGGCCTGCTGGGTCAGCGCCTGGTGCTGGCGCTGCGCTTCCTCGATGGCCTGCTGGATCTGCACCTTCGGGTCGGCGTGCTCGTCAATCTTGGCGTTGAACAGCGC
This sequence comes from Mycobacterium sp. 852002-51057_SCH5723018, assembly GCF_001667035.1. Classification (GTDB taxonomy): domain Bacteria; phylum Actinomycetota; class Actinomycetes; order Mycobacteriales; family Mycobacteriaceae; genus Mycobacterium. Next base: position 105,344 of record NZ_LZIR01000059.1, on the reverse strand, counting down.
CATGAGGTATTTCCACGCTTTGACGAACGGATTGGCCATCGGTTAGCTCCACCTTCGCTTCTGTGTATGCCGGACAAGCGCCCTGCCGCTCAATTTAGTGGGTCGGCGCCGATCGCCCCACCCTTTGCGCGCGATCGCGGCGTTCAGGCCAGCGCCAGCGATGCCACCGGCGGGATGACGACCTTGGTGCTGGCGTCGATGCTGGTTCCGCCCGGCGCGGCGGCCGACGCGCTGTAGGCCGCGCGCTCCTCGCCGGCCATCCGCTCGCCGGCGTCGGTCAGGACCTCCGACAGCGGCACCGCCAGCGCGTCACAGATCGCGTTGAGCAGCTCGCTGGATGGCTCCTTGCGGCCGCGCTCGACCTCCGACAGATACCCGAGGCTCACCCGCGCCGAATCCGACACCTCGCGCAGCGTCCGGCCTTGCGTCGTGCGGGCCTGGCGTAACACGTCGCCGATGACCTCGCGCATCAATGGCGGCATCCTGCTCTCCTTCGTCCGGTCAGCCCTGCCCAGCACGTCGGGGTCGCCCGGGAAAATCCGGGAACCCCGATCAGCAGGCACTCATCTAAGTGAACGCCGGCGCCGGTCGCGTTGGTTCCCGCCTCAGCGGGTCGTCTGGCGAACTTCGCGGACGGTCGAGGCGACGTAGTCGATGCCGGTGACCACCGTCAGCACGATGGCTGCCCCCATCACCACGGACGCGAGCACCAGGAACGGCCCCGAATGCGGCAGCACGAACAGGCCGATCGCCACCGCCTGGACGACGGTCTTGAGCTTGCCGCCCCAACTCGCGGGGATGACGCCGCGCCGTATCACCGCCAGTCGCAGCAGGGTCACCACCACCTCGCGGGTCATGATCACCACGGTGACCCACCACGGCAGGTCGCCCAGCATCGACAGGCCGATCAGCGCCGACCCGATCAGCGCCTTGTCCGCGATCGGGTCGACGAACGCGCCGAATTCGGTTGCCATCCCGTAGTTTCGGGCCAGCAGACCGTCGAACCGGTCGGTGATGCAAGCAACGGCGAAAATCACGAAAGCCACTAGGCGAGCGACGATTTGGTGACCGTCACCGGTGAACAGGGCGACCAGGAATACCGGGACCAGCATCAACCGCAGCAGGGTCAGGACGTTCGCGAGATTGGCGATGCGGGCACGCCCCACCATCGGACCCGTTTGCGGCTGCCCCGACACCGCCTCAGAATAGCCGGTTGACCAGCGCACCCCCGCGCGTTGCCGATACTGTTACCCGTGACCCAAAGCTCACGGGACCACCCGCCGGTGGTCCGGCGCGCGCGAACATCCGACGTCCCCGCGATCAAGCAACTCGTCGACACCTATGCGGGGCGGATCCTTTTGGAAAAGAACCTCGTCACGCTGTATGAGGCCGTCCAGGAATTCTGGGTGGCCGAGCACCCCGACATCCCGGGCCGGGTCGTCGGCTGCGGGGCGCTGCACGTGTTGTGGGCCGACCTTGGCGAGATCCGCACCGTCGCGGTCGACCCGGCGATGACCGGCCACGGCATCGGCCACGCGATCGTCAACCGGCTGCTGGAGGTCGCCCGCGAGCTGGCGCTGCAGCGGGTGTTCGTGTTGACGTTCGAGACGGAGTTCTTCACCAAGCACGGGTTCACCGAGATCGAGGGCACGCCCGTCACGGCCGAGGTGTACGAGGAGATGTGCCGCTCCTACGACATCGGTGTGGCCGAATTCCTGGACCTGAGCTACGTAAAGCCCAACATCCTGGGCAACTCCCGGATGCTATTGGTGCTCTAGGCGGGAAACGCCGAACGTGTACTGATCGCGAAACTTCCGCCGATTTTTCGCGGTGAATGCACGTTCGGCGCTATTCGGGGTCGCCGCCGCCGGCGTCGCCACCACCCCGAATCAAAGCCAGGGTTCCGGCCAGCTCGTCGGGCTTGACCAGCACCTCGCGCGCCTTGGACCCCTCGCTGGGCCCGACGATGCCGCGGGTCTCCATCAGGTCCATCAGCCGGCCGGCCTTGGCGAAGCCCACCCGCAGCTTGCGCTGCAGCATCGACGTCGAGCCGAATTGGCTGGACACCACCAGCTCGACGGCCTGCAGGAAGACGTCCATGTCGTCGCCGATGTCGGGGTCGACGTCGGTGCGTTCGCCGGTGGGCTTCGCGGCGGTGACGCCCTCGGTGTATTCGGGTTCGGCCTGGTCCTTGCAGGCGTTGACGACGGCGTGGATCTCGTCGTCGGTGATGTAGGCCCCCTGCAACCGGACGGGCTTGCTCGCCCCCATCGGCAGGAACAGGCCGTCGCCCATGCCGATCAGCTTTTCCGCGCCGGCCTGGTCCAGGATCACCCGGCTGTCGGTGAGCGACGACGTGGCAAACGCCAGCCGCGACGGCACGTTGGTCTTGATCAGCCCCGTGACGACGTCGACCGACGGGCGCTGGGTGGCCAGCACCAGGTGGATGCCGGCGGCGCGGGCCTTCTGGGTGATCCGCACGATGGCGTCCTCGACGTCGCGGGGCGCGGTCATCATCAGGTCGGCCAGCTCGTCGACGATGGCCACCACGTAGGGGTAGGGCCGGTACTCGCGCTGGCTGCCCAGCGGCGCGGTGATGGCACCGGACCGCACCTTGGCGTTGAAGTCGTCGATGTGGCGCACCCGGGAGGCCTGCATGTCCTGGTAGCGCTGCTCCATCTCGTCGACGAGCCACGCCAGCGCGGCCGCGGCCTTCTTCGGCTGGGTGATGATCGGCGTGATCAGGTGCGGAATGCCCTCATACGGCGTCAGTTCCACCATCTTGGGGTCGATCAGGATCATCCTGACCTCCTCCGGGGTGGCCCGCGCCAGCAGCGACACCAGCATCGAGTTGACGAAGCTCGACTTGCCGGATCCGGTCGACCCGGCGACCAGCAGGTGCGGCATCTTGGCCAGGTTGGCCGAGATGAAATCGCCCTCGATGTCCTTGCCCAGCCCGATCACCAGCGGGTGGTGGTCGCGGCGCGTCGACGACGCGGTGAGCACATCGGCCAGCCGCACCATCTCCCGGTCGGTGTTGGGCACCTCGATGCCGACGGCGGACTTGCCGGGGATCGGGGCCAGCATCCGGACGCTCTCGGTCGCCACCGCGTAGGCGATGTTCTTCTGCAGCGCGGTGATCTTCTCCACCTTGACGCCCGGCCCCAGCTCGACCTCGTACCGGGTGACGGTCGGGCCCCGGGTGCAGCCGGTGACGGCCGCGTCGACCTTGAACTGGTTGAGCACCTCGCTGATCGCGTCGGCCATGACGGTGTTGGCGGCGCTGCGCTTCTTCGGCGGGTCCCCCGCCACCAGCAGGCTCATCGACGGCAGCGTGTAGGGGCCCTCGACGACCCGGTCCAGCTCCTCGTGTTTGACCTTAGGCGTGCCCGCTTTGCCGCGCCGGCGGCCGACGGCGGGTTCGGGAACGGTCGGCACGTCGTCGTCGGCCACGGCGCTGGCCGACGGCCAGGCGGCCGGGGCGTCGTCGAGGGGCGCGTCGTAGTAGCCGTCGGAGAAGTCCTCCGGCACCACCTCCTCGGTGTCGGCGTCATCGCCCGCGTAGTCGGCAGGGCCGTCATAGCCGTCATAGCCGTCCTCGGCCTCGTCGTCGTGGTACAGCCGCGTGCCGAACATGGCCCGCACCACGTCGGGAACCTCGCGGATCGTCGTCCCGGTCAGCAACAGCAGTCCGAACATGAAGCCGATGAACAGCAGCGGGGCGGCGATCCACGGCGTCAACCCGTCCGCGAGCGGGCCGCCGATGGCAAAGCCGACGAATCCCGCGGCGCGGCGCCGCAATTCGGGCGCCTCGGGCGAACCCGACCACAGGTGGCGCAGGCCGAGGACCGACAGGGCGACCAGGGTCCCGCCCAGGATCAGCCGGGGCCGCGCGTCGGGATCGGGCTGAGTGCGCATCAACACCACCGCCACCACGGCGGCGACCACCGGCAGCGCCAGCACGGCCGAGCCGATGAAGGTCCGCAGCACCGTGTCGACCCACGCGCCGACCGGCCGTGCGGCGTCGAACCACGAGCTCGCGGCGACGACCACGGACACGCCGAGCAGGACCAGCGCGATCCCGTCGCGGCGGTGCCCGGGGTCGATGTCGCGGGCGCGCCCGATCGACCGGGCCGCGCCGCCGGTGCCCCTGGCCGCCATCAGCCAGGTGGCGCGCATGGCGCGGCCGCACGCCAGCCCGGCGCCGACCAGCAGCGGCCGGTTGCGGCGTTTGGCGGGCCTGCTCGCCTTCTTGCGGGGCGCTGCTGGCCGCGAACTTCGGGGCCCGCCGCGCGAAGTGGCCTTTGACCTGCTCGTTCGGTTTCCGGAGCGGGCGGCGGTCTTACTCGGCATGAGGGCAAGGGTAGTCGCAAAGCCATCATCTACACCACCCGCCACACTGGTAACGACCGCCTAGTGCGCGGGGTGATGTGCTGCCCGTGAGTAGGGTGGCAACCGGTGATGCACGTCATGCCGTCACCCATCCCCTGAGCGCCCAGGAGGCCCTAGCATGCCCGTCGTTGTCGTCGCCACCATGACCGTCAAACCCGAATCGGTCGACGCCGTCCGTGAGATCCTCACCACCGCGGTCGGCGAAGTGCACGAGGAGCCCGGCTGCCAGCTGTACTCCCTGCACCAAACGGGCGAGACCTTCGTCTTCGTCGAGCAATGGGCCGATCCCGAAGCGCTCAAGGCCCACAGCACCGCGCCCGCGATCACCAAGCTGTTCCAGGCCGCCGGCGAGCACCTGGCCGGCGCGCCGGACATCAAGATGCTGGAGCCGGTTCCCGCGGGCGACCCGGACAAGGGGCAGCTGCGCGCCTGATGGGCGTACCTTTAGAGGGCAAAGTCGCGTTCGTCACCGGGGCCGCGCGCGGCCAGGGTCGCGCCCACGCGGTCCGGCTGGCCGCCGACGGCGCGAGTGTGATCGCGGTCGACCTGTGCGAGCAGATCGCCAGCGTCCCCTATCCCCTGGCCACACCTGAGGACCTGGCGGCCACCGTCAAGCTCGTCGAGGACACCGGCTCGCGGATCGTGGCCAAGCAGGGCGACGTGCGCGATCCCGCGTCGCTGTCGGCGGCGCTGCAGGCGGGCCTCGACGAGTTCGGCCGGCTCGACATCGTGGTGGCCAACGCCGGGATCGCGCCCATGCAGTCGGGCGGCGACGGCTGGCGCGACGTCATCGACGTCAACCTCACCGGCGTGTTCCACACCGTGGAGGCCGCGACACCGACGATGGTCGCCCAGGGCGCCGGCGGATCGATCGTGCTGATCAGCTCGGCGGCGGGCCTGGCCGGCATCGGCAGCGCCGACGCCGGCTCGATCGGGTATGCGGCGGCCAAGCACGGGCTGGTCGGGCTGATGCGCGTTTACGCGAATTTGCTTGCCCGGCACAGTATTCGGGTCAACTCGATTCATCCCGCAGGCGTGGACACACCGATGATCAACAACGAGTTCACCCGGGCCTGGTTGGCGCAACTTGTCGCCGAATCCGAATCGCCGCCGGACATGGGCAACGCGCTGCCGGTGCAGGTCATGCAACCCGACGACATCGCCAACGCGGTGGCGTGGCTGGTGTCCGACCAGGCCCGCTACATCACCGGCATCGCCCTGCCGGTCGATGCGGGCTTCCTGAACAAGAAGTAGCTCATGGCGCGAAATTCCGTGGCACAGACCGCATTTGGACCCATGGTGTTGGCGGCCGTGGAACGAAACGAACCCCCGGGGCGCCGGCTGGTCGACGACGACCTCGCCGAGCTGTTCTTGCCCGCTCCGTTGCGATTGCTCGTCGGCGCGACGCGGTGGGCCCCGGCGCGCCGCCTCATGATCCGGGGATCGGAGTTCACCGGTCCCGGGCTGTGGGCGAATTTGGCCTGCCGCAAGCGCTTCATCGACGACAAGCTCGACGCGGCGCTCGATGACGTCAACGCGGTGGTGATCCTGGGCGCGGGCCTCGACACGCTCGGCTATCGGTTGACGCGGCGAGTCCGGATGCCGGTCTTCGAGGTGGACCTGCCGGTCAACATCGCCATGAAGGCCAAAACGGTGCGCCGGGTGCTCGGTGAGCCACCGCTTTCGGTGCGCTGGGTGGCGCTGGACTTCGAACGCGACGACCTGCTCACCTCGTTGGCCGAGCAAGGCTATCGCACCGATTACCGGGCCTTCTTTATCTGCGAGGGCGTGACCCAGTACCTCACTGAAGACGGTGTGCGGCGAACCCTGGAGGGGCTGCGCGCGGCGGCGCCGGGCAGCAGGTTCGTGTTCACCTACGTCCGCCGCGACTTCATCGATGGCAGCAATCGGTATGGCACCCGGACCCTGTATCGCAACGTCCGCCAGCGCAGCCAGCTATGGCGATTCGGCCTCGAACCCGACGAGGTCGCCGGGTTCATCGCCGAATACGGCTGGCGGCTGGTGGAGCAGGCCGGTCCCGACGACCTGATGCGGCGCTACGTGGCGCCCACCGGCCGCACGCTCAAGGCCTCCGACCTGGAATGGTCGGCTTACGCCGAAAAGATCTAGCGGCGCGCCTAGCGGCCACCGCGGGTCCACGACACAGAAACGGTTGCGAAGACACGCCGAGAAGCGTCGCAGCGGGTTATGTCTGGCGAACGCGCTTCAGATCTCGATGACCGTCGGCACGATCATCGGTTGGCGGCGATAGGCTTCGCCGACCCACTTGCCGATGGCCCGGCGCACACCCTGGGCGATGCGGGCCGGGTCGGTCACGTTGTTGGCGACCAGCTGATCCAGCTCCGCCTCGACCTTGCGCACCGCGGGCTCGAGCGCCTTGGGGTCCTCGGAGAACCCCCGCGAGAGCAACTGCGGCGCGGCGGCCGGGCGCCCGGTGCCGCGGTGCACCACCACGGTCACCGCCACGAAACCCTCCGACAAGATGAGCCGCTCGCCGAGCGTGATATCGCCGACGTCGCCGGTGATCAGCCCGTCGACAAACATCTTGCCGACCGGCACGGCCCCGGCGATGGAGGCCTTGCCCGCGACCAGGTCGACGCTGACGCCGTTCTCGGCCACCAGGATTGACTCCTCGGGCACCCCGGCGCGCGCCGCCAGCTTGGCGTTGGCGCGCAGCATCCGCCAGGTGCCGTGCACCGGCATCACGTTGCGCGGCCGTACCCCGTTGTAGAGGAACAGCAGCTCGCCGGCGTAGGCGTGGCCCGAAACATGAACGCGCACTTGCTGGTTGGTCACGACGCGGGCGCCGATCTTGGCCAGCGAGTCGATGACCCCGTACACCGCTTCCTCGTTGCCGGGTATCAGCGAGGACGACAGGATCACCAGGTCCTCCGACGTTAGCGTGATGCTGCGGTGCTCGCCGCGCGACATCCGGGACAACGCCGACATCGGCTCGCCCTGGGTGCCGGTGGTGATCAGCACCACCCGCTCGGGCGGCATCATCTCGGCGGCGGAGATGTCGACCAGGTCGGCGTCGCCGACCCGCAGGAAGCCCAGTTCCCGGGCGATGCCCATGTTGCGCACCATCGATCGCCCGACGAACGCGACCCGCCGGCCCAATGCCACCGCGGCGTCGATGATCTGCTGCACCCGGTCGACGTTGGAGGCGAAGCACGCCACGAGGACGCGGCCGTCGGCGCCGCGGATCAGCCGGTGCAACGTCGGGCCCACCTCGCTTTCGGAGGGCCCGACACCGGGGATCTCGGAATTGGTTGAGTCGCACAGGAACAGGTCCACGCCCGCGTCCCCGAGCCGGGACATGCCGGGCAGGTCGGTCGGCCGGCCGTCGAGCGGAAGCTGGTCGAGCTTGATGTCGCCGGTGTGCAAGACGGTGCCCGCGCCGGTGCGGACCGCGATGGCCAGCGCATCGGGGATGGAGTGGTTGACGGCGAAGTACTGACATTGGAACACGCCGTGCGTGCTGTGCTGCCCCTCGCCGACCTCGACGAAGACCGGCTTGATGCGGTGCTCGCGGCATTTGGCGGCAACCAGGGCCAGAGTGAATTTGGAACCGACGACCGGGATGTCGGGCCGCAGCCTGAGCAGGAACGGGATGGCCCCGATGTGGTCCTCGTGCGCGTGGGTCAGCACCAGCGCTTCGACGTCGTCGAGCCGGTCCTCGATGTGGCGCAGGTCCGGCAGGATCAGGTCGACGCCCGGTTCGTCGTGCGTGGGGAACATCACCCCGCAGTCGATGATGAGCAGCCGGCCCAAGTGCTCGAAAACGGTCATGTTGCGGCCGATTTCGCTGATGCCGCCCAGCGCGGTGACCCGCAACCCGCCCGGAGCCAGGGGAACCGGTGGGGCCAGGTCTACATCCACTGTCGGGCCACCCTTTCGGTCACCGAAGGACGGAGGCCGCGCGCATGTCGGCGGCCAGCGCGTCGGTCTGCTCGGGGCTGGCCGGCACCTGCGGCAGCCGGGGATCGCCTGCGTCGATGCCCTGCAGGCGCAGGCCCGCCTTCGACATGGTCACCCCGCCGAGGCGGGCCATCGCGTTGCACAACGGGGCGAGGCCGACATTGATCTTGCGCGCGGTGGCGATGTCCCCGGACGCGAAGGCGGACAACAGCTCTCGCAGCTGACCCGCGGCCAGGTGCGAGATCACGCTGACGAAGCCGGTGGCGCCCATCGCCAGCCAGGGCAGGTTCAGCGCGTCGTCGCCCGAGTAGTAGGCCAGCCCGGTCTCGGCCATGATCTGCCCACCGCTGTGCAGGTCGCCCTTGGCGTCCTTGATGCCGACGATGTTCGGGTGGGCGGCCAGCGTGCGGATGGTGTCGGGCTGGATCGGTATCACCGAGCGCGGCGGGATGTCGTAGAGCAGCACCGGCAGGTCGGTGGAGTCGGCGACGGCGGTGAAATGCGCGACCAGCCCGGCCTGGGGCGGCTTCGAGTAATACGGCGTGACCACCAGCAGCCCGTCCGCGCCCTCGGCCGCGCAGGCCTTGGCCAGCCGGACGCTGTGGGCGGTGTCGTAGGTGCCGGCGCCGGCGATGACGTGGGCCCGGTCGCCGACCGACTCCAGTACGACGCGCAGCAGCTCGAGCTTCTCGTCGTCGGTGGTGGTCGGCGACTCGCCGGTGGTTCCCGAGATCACCAGGCCGTCGCAACCCGCGTCCACCAGGTGGTTCGCCAGTTGCGCGGCGGCGGCGGTGTCCAGGGAGCCATCGGCGCCAAACGGTGTCACCATCGCGGTTAGCAGGGTTCCCAACCGTGCGGGGACGTCGAATCCGACGGTGCTCACGGTGTTCAGGTTACCTGGCGGCACCAACGGCATTCCGCACCCGCGCGAGCGCGCGTGTTTGTGCGGCGACACGCCGTCACGGCCGTACATCCGCGCACCTTCGCGGCCAAAGAACGAGCCCTCAGGCTTCGGTGGCCAGCGGGCTGGTGGCGACCTCGGTGCCGTCGGCCAGGGTGGAGATCTCGAAGTCGGCGAACACCGCGGGTGCCACGCCGACCAGCTGGCGCAGGCACTCGATGGCCAGCCGCCGGATTTCCACATCGGCGTGCTCGCTGGCCCGCATGGCGATGAAGTGCCGCCACGCGCGGTAGTTCCCGGTCACGACGATGCGGGTTTCGGTGGCGTTGGGCAGCACCGCCCGCGCGGCCTGGCGCGCCTGCTTGCGCCGCAGAACCGCGCTCGGTTCGCCGGCGAACTTGGCCTCCAGCCTGGCCAGCAGCTCGGTGTAGGTGGCGCGGCTGGCGTCGGCGGCAGCGGTCAGGATCTGCCGCAGCTCGGGGTCGTCGTCCAGGCCCGGCGGGACGACGACCTGCGAATCCCCCTCCGGCACATAGCGCTGGGAGAGCTGCGAGTAGGAGAAATGCCGGTGCCGGATCAGCTCGTGGGTGCATGAGCGCGAGATGCCGGTGATGTAGAACGACGCGCTCGCGTGTTCGAGCACCGAAAAGTGTCCCACGTCGATGATGTGCTTGAGGTAGCCGGCGTTGGTCGCGGTCTTGGGATTGGGCTTTGACCAGCTCTGATAGCAGGCCCGACCGGCGAACTCGACCAGCGCCGACCCGCCGTCGGCGTCGGTCGTCCACGGCACGTCCGGGGGCGCCAGGAAGTCGGTCTTCGCGATCAGTTGCACGCGCAGCGGCGCGGTCTCGGCCACGGCGATCACCCTAGCCCGGCGACCACACGGGCCTTTTCCGACATCAACAGCGGCAACACCGCGTCGCGGAAGGCGGCCAACCGCGCGCATTCCTCGCGCCGCGCGTGGCACAGCTCTCCCAGGCCGGTGATCGTCCGCGCCGCCGCGGGCGCCAGGCGCCGCACATCGCGGACGCGAAGCTCCAGCAGGTCACCCGGCCGGATCCGCTGGTGGCTGCCCGACGTCCCGGCCACCCGCTGGCGCAGGGTCGCCGTGACCTCGGGCTGCCGCAGCGCCGACCACAAGGCCGAGGTGTCGACGCCGACCGGGGTCAGCACCACGAACTCGGTGCTGGCCACCGCCATGCGCGACGGCAGGCCCACCACATTCCAGATCCGCGGGATGCGCGGGTTCAGCTTCGCGAACAGCACGCACGGCCCCGGCAAAGCGAACTTGCCGCTCTTCACCGATCCGGCGGCAACGAACCGGGGGCTGGCACCGTCGTCGAACGCGGGCAGGCTGAAGTGGGCGACCACGTCGTCGAACTCCTGCGGGCGCAGAAACGCCGTCGACCGAGCGGCCAGGCTGGACAGCGGCGCAAACGAGGCGACCGACTCGGCGATGGCGACCATCAACCTCTCGGCGGCGGCGATCACGCGGTCGTTGGCCGCTATTTTGTCGTCGAGGGCGCCGAGCAATTCGGCGATCCGGCGGCGTTCGCCCGCGGCGACCGCGCACACCGACACGTCACGCAGGATTCGCTGATTGAGCAGCGGCTGTCCCGATCCCGCCCGGTGGCCACCGAGGCCGCAGGTGTGCAGCACGTAGTACCAGAACCGCGTCTCGTGCTGATCCTTGGCCCGGCAGACGAGCGCGTTGTCGGTGACCCAGACATCGTCGTCGCAATACCGCAGGCTGCCGCAATACGATCCGACGCGGCCGAGGACGATCAGCGGGCCGTTGGCGTTGGGTCGTGCCGCATGGCCGATCACGCCGTTGGCGCCGTAGACCTGAACGTCCCCGCCCGACGCCCGCGCCGGCAGGCTGCTGCCGTTGGCGAAGTCGAGGAAATCGCCCAGCCTGGCCGTCATCGCAGGCGTCCCACCTGGTCGCGCACCACCGTGTCCAGTCGCGCCGATTCGTCGAGCGCGGCCAGCAGGTCCTCGGTCAGCCGGGCGATCTTCTCGCCGGCCGGCTCCCCGTCGTCGTCGGCGGCGGGCGGACCCACATACCGTCCCGGGGTCAGGGTGTAGCCGGCGTCGCGGATGTCGTCCAGCGATGCCGATTTGCAGAATCCCGGAACCTCTTGGTAGCTAAGGCCTTTGGCGGTGGCCGAGGCCGACCCGCACCACGCGTGGTAGGTGTCACCGATGCGAACGACGTCCTCGTCGCTCAGCGCGCGCTCTGCTCGATCCACCAGGTGGCCGAACCCGCGGGCGTCGATGAACAGCACCTGCCCGGACCGGTTCCCCTTGTCGGCCGCAAAGAACCACAGGCACACCGGAATCGACGTGCTGCGAAACAGCTGGACGGGCAGCGCAACCATGCACGACACCAGGTCCGCGTCGACGATCCGCGCCCGAATGTCGCCTTCCCCGCCCGCGTTCGACGACAGGGAGCCGTTGGCCATCACCACGCCGGCCTTGCCCCCCGGGGCCAGCTTGGACAGGATGTGCTGAATCCAGGCGAAGTTCGCATTGCCGGCGGGCGGAATGCCGAAGCGCCACCGCGGGTCTCGCGTGTCGCGGGCCCAATCCTTGATGTTGAAGGGCGGATTGGCCATCACGTAGTCCATCTCGATGCCGGCGTGGTGGTCGCAGGCGAACGTGTCGCCCCACCGCTGGCCCAGGCCCGCATCGTCGATGCCATGGACGGCGAGGTTCATCTTGGCCATCCGCCAGGTCTGCTCGACGCTTTCCTGGCCGTAGATCGTCACTTTGGCGGGATCGCCGTCGTGCTCGGCGATGAATTGCCCGGTCCGCACGAACATTCCGCCCGAGCCGCAACACGGGTCGTAGACCCGCCCGCCGGAGGGTTCGAGCACCTCGACGATCACCCGCACGACGCTGGGCGGGGTGAAGAATTCGCCGCCGCGGCGCCCCTCGGCGCGGGCGAAGTTGCCCAGGAAGTACTCGTACGCCTCGCCCATCAGGTCCCGCGCGCGCCGACCGGTCCGCCCGCCGAACGGCGCGCCGTCGAGCAGTTGCACCAGCTCACCGAGCCGGCGCCGGTCAAGGTTCTCGTACAGCCGCGGCAGCGCCGCGGCCTGCATCGCTTCGTCGACGAGCCGGCCGATGTCCGGTGATTCGGCGTTGTCCGCCAACAGTTTCCACCGCGGCTCGGCGGCGTGTTTGAGGAACAGCAGCCCGAGGATGACGTCCTTGTACTGGCCGGCCGACAGCGACCCGCGCAGCTTTTCGGCCGCCTTCCACAGCGTGGCCTTGAGCTCTTTGGTCGTCGACGGCTCCATCAGCCGGCCCGCTTGGCGGCCGCGCGCAGCTCCCCGGCCAAATCGCCACGGGCGGATACGCTGAAGCCACCCAGCCCCAGCCAGGACGCCATGGACTCCAGCTCGCCGGCCAGCGCCGTGGCCACCCGTGGCCGCGAGGGGTGGCCCGCATCCTGTGCCTCACCGAACGCGCCCAGCACCCGCAGCGAGTTGCCGGCGCGGTCGGCCTTGAGGTCGACCCGCGCCACCAGCCGGCCATCCATCAGCAGCGGCCACACGTAATAGCCGTACTGGCGCTTGGCGGCCGGGGTGTAGATCTCGATGCGGTAATGAAAGTTGAACAGCCGCTCCACCCGGGGACGGAAGAAGATCAACGGGTCGAACGGACACAGCAGCGCGGTGCCACGGTCGCGGCGCGGCACCGCACGGCCGGGCCGCAGGTACGCCGGCGCGGACCACCCGTCGACGTCGACCCGCTCGATCTCGCCGGCGGCCAGCAGCTCGGCGACGGCCGGCTTGACCTGCTGCGCCGACAGGCGAAAGTAGTCGCGGATGTCGGCCTCGGTGCCCACGCCCAGCGCGGTGACGGCCCGCAGCGTGAGCTCGCGGATTGCCTCGTCGTCGTCGACCTCGCGGGCCAGCACGCCGGCCGGCAGCACCCGTCCCACCAGGTCGTAGTGGCGGGCGAAGCCGACCCGGGTGGCGGTGGTGAGCGCGCCGGAGGCGAACAGCGCCTCGGCCACCCATTTGGTGTCGCTGCGGCTCCACCACCTGCCCTTTTTACGCCGCGGCTCGGCCGCCAGATGCGCCTCGATCTGCCCGGCGGTGCTGGGGCCCAGCTCGGCGACCGCGGCGAGGATGTCCTCGGCGAGTTGCGGGTTGGCCTTGACGATGTGGGTGCCCCAGCGGCCATGACGGTATTGGCGCATCCGCCAGCGCAGCAACGGCCAGTCGTCGACGGCCATCAGCGCGGCCTCGTGCGCCCAGTACTCGGCCAACAGCCGCGACGAGCGCGGGCCCCACGCGGCGCGGTCCAGCACGTCGCGGTCGTAGGGACCCAGCCGGCTGAACACCGGCGCGTAGTGGGCCCGCACCACCACCGACACCGAATCCAGTTGCAGCACTTGGATTCTCGAGATCAGCCGCTTCAGGTGAGCGCGGGTGATCGGGCCGCCCGGCCGCGGCTCGCTAAACCCTTGTGCCGCAACGGCTAAACGCCGCGCCTGATCGGCGGTTAGCGCGGGATTCCCGATCGGCACGGCGCCGAGAATACCGGTCGTTCGGGCTTAGCCGGTGCTGACTCTCTCGTCCAGCGGCACCAAGACGCTCGCCTCCGGCGAATTCTTTTGTTCCTGGTATGCCGACGAGAGAGCGGCCGGAACGCTTTCGAGGTCGCGGTATACGCCCGCCAGCTGCTCCAAGATCCTGATTCGCTGGCCGATGGCCTCGTCCGCCGCCCGCTGGGCCTGGTCGCGGTAATGATCGGCCTCCCGGCGAGCCTCCAGCCACGCCTCATCGATCGCCCGCTGCGTTTCCGCGCGCATGCCGGCCAGTTCGGCGTCGATGTTTTTCTTCCGTTCCTCGTACTCGGTTTCCAGGGCTTGTCGCTGCGCGACCATGTCCGCCATCTGCTCTTCGTGCTTTCGCCGGGAGTCCTCGGCCTCGGCCTCGGCCGCCGCGATCAGCGCATCCGCCTCGGCCCGCGCCTCGGCCTGCATCTGGGAAACCTCGTCGACCGCACGCCGCAGCATGTTCGCCATCCGCAGCTGCACCGCGTGCGGCGAGGGCGAGGTGTCTGTGAGGACGGCGACCTCCTTGCGCAGCGCGGCTGCTTCGTCGCCGACTTGCGTCAGGCGCGCCTCGAGGCTCTTGACGTCGTCGAGCAGCAATCGCTGCTTGGCGGTCAAAACCTCGATGTGCGCGTCAACCGCGGCCGGTTCGTAGCCCCTGAACACGCGAGAGAACGTCTTCGCGGGTTCGGTTATCACTGGTAATTCCCCCCTCCTGGAATCGCCTGGTAGGCCTGCTGAGTCCGACCCCGAGTACCGAGTATGTCAGCTCATGGCGTCGGCGCCGATCAGAGCGTCGGCAGCCGCGAGTAGGTGTGGAAGCGGTACCGCAGCCCCGTGCGGCTGGCCTGCCACTCCCCCGTGACGCCCACCCACTCCTCGTCGAGCACCGGTGCCAGCGCGTCGCCGTCGTCGCGCGGTAGGTCGATGTCGACCTCGGTGACCTCGCAACGCGTGGCCAGCGGCAGCGCGAGCAGGTAGATCTGCTCGCCGCCGATCACCCACGTCTCGGGCTCGGTCAGGGTTTGCTCGAGTGAACCGACCACCTCCGCCCCGTCGGCCACGTAGTCGGTGTTGCGGGACAGCACGACATTCCTGCGGCCCGGCAACGGCCGAACCCTAGGCGGCAGCGACTCCCACGTCAGCCGGCCCATCACCACGGTGTGGCCCATCGTCACCTGCTTGAAGCGGGCGAGATCCTCGGGCACCCGCCACGGGATGTCGCCGCCGCGACCGATCACGCCCGAGCTCGACTGAGCCCACACCAGGCCCACCGTGCTCAAGGGCGCCGCCCCTCCTCATTGCTTCGCTCTGCATCGTCGCCGGTGCGTGTCATACAGCGACGGGCGCTTTGATCGCCGGATGCGGGTCGTAGTTCTTCACGACGACATCCTCGTAGGTGTAGTCGAAGATTGAATCCCTTTGGGCCAGATAGAGTTCCGGGTAGGGCCGCGGGTCGCGGTGCAGCTGCTGGCGCACCTGCTCGACGTGGTTGTCGTAGATGTGGCAGTCCCCGCCCGTCCAGACGAACTCGCCCACCCCAAGACCGGCCTGGGCGGCCATCATGTGGGTGAGCAGCGCGTAGCTCGCGATGTTGAACGGCACACCGAGGAACAGGTCGGCGCTGCGCTGGTAGAGCTGACAGCTCAGCCGACCGTCGGCCACGTAGAACTGGAAGAACGCGTGACACGGCGGCAGCGCCATCCGCGGGATGTCGCTGACGTTCCACGCCGACACGATGATGCGCCGCGAGTCCGGATCGGTGCGCAGCAAGTCCAGTGCCGCGCTGATCTGGTCGACGTGTTCCCCCGTCGGCGTCGGCCATGATCGCCACTGCACGCCGTAGATCGGTCCGAGATCGCCTGTCTCGCTGGCCCATTCGTCCCAGATGGTGACCCCGTGCTCGTGCAGCCAGGCGACGTTGGAGTCGCCGCGCAAGAACCACAGCAACTCGTAGACCACCGATTTGAAATGCACCTTTTTGGTGGTCAGCAGCGGGAAGCCGGCCGACAGGTCGTAGCGCAACTGCTGGCCGAACAGGCTGCGGGTGCCGGTGCCGGTGCGGTCGGATTTGGCCGCGCCCCGCTCGAGCACCACGCGCAAAAGGTCCTCGTAGGGCGTCGGGATGGGCACGCGGCCAGCTTAGCTCCGGGCTCCGGGAGTAGAACGGTGCCATGCCCAAAATCACCGACAGCGTCACCACTCCCGACGGCTCGTGTCCCGTCCGCCTGTTCACCCCCGAAGGTCCTGGCCCCTGGCCCGGCGTGATCATGTATCCCGATGCCGGCGGCGTGCGCGACACCTTCGACCAGATGGCCGCCAAGCTGGCCGGATTCGGCTACGCGGTGCTGCTGCCCGACGTGTACTACCGCAGCGGCGACTGGGCCCCGTTCGACATGGCCAGCGTGTTCGGCGACGAGAAGGAACGCAGTCGGCTTTTCTCGATGATCGGCGGCATCACGCCGGACAAGATGGCCGCCGACGCCGGCGCCTCCTTCGACTACCTGGCCGCGCGCCCCGAGGTGTCCGGGGACCGCTTCGGCGTCTGCGGCTACTGCATGGGCGGGCGGACCTCGTTGGTGGTGGCCGGGCGCGTTCCGGAGCGGGTCGCCGCCGCGGCGTCGTTCCACGGCGGCGGGCTGGTGACCGATACCGCCGATAGCCCGCACCTGCTGGCCGACCGGATGACCGCCACGGTGTATGTCGGGGGCGCCGAAAACGACGCGTCGTTCACGCCCGACCACGCCGAGCAGCTGGACAAGGCGCTGACGGCGGCCGGCGTGCCGCACACGATCGAGTGGTATTCGGCGGGCCACGGATTCGCGGTCCCCGACAACGGGCCCTACGACCCCGCCGCCGCCGAACGTCACTGGAGGGCGATGACGGAGGTCTTCGGTTCGGCGCTACCGCGCTGAGCCGACGGCCTCTAGGAGCAGCTTGGCGGCCACCTCGGCCCCGTCGGTGCGGACCTTGCCGGACACGGCGTTCGCCTCGGCGCGGGTCTCGGCGGCCAGGGTGACCTCGAGCGCGGCCGACAGGGATTCGACGGCGGCGGTGCGACCGTCGTATGCGGTCCCGACGCCCAGCTCGGCCACCCGCCGGGCCCAGTACAGCTGGTCGGCCCCCTGGGGCACCACCACCTGGGGCGCGCCCGCCAGGGCAGCGGTGGTGGTCGTGCCGGCGCCGCCGTGGTGCACGACGGCCGCGACGCGCCGGAAGAGCCTTTGCTGGTTGACCTCGCCGACGGCGAAGCAGTCGTCTCCGTCGTCCATCGGCGCGAGGCCGGCCCACCCCTGCAAGAGCAGCACGCGGCGGCCCTGCGCGCGGATCGCCTCGATGGCCACCCGGGCGATGTCCTTCGAGGCGCTCAGCGGCATGCTGCCGAAGCCCAGGTACACGGGCGCGGTGCCGTCGTCCAGGAACGCCAGCAACCCGGCCGGCAGCGGGCGTTCGTCCGGCAGCAGCCACGCGCCGGTTTGGACCACGCGAAGGTCCGCCGGCTCCTGCCATGGGCCCAGGGTCGGGTCCGTTGCCAGCCACGGGTGGTCGGTGAACGCGTGGTCGCGGACGTTGTCCACCGGCGGCAGGCCGATCGAGGCCCGGTGACCATTGAGGGTCTCGCCGAACAGCGCGTTCGCGTTCTGGGCGTCGAGGTCCCACAGCACCCGGTTGTCAACCAGGTGCAGTGGCAGCGGCGAGCTCCAGAACGACCGCGGCGGGTGGTGGGGCGATGGCAGGTCGGTCGGGTGGTAGCTCGCGTATACGTAACCGATGCCCAGCTGTTCGGCCACCGACCGCGCCCCGGCCGCGGCCGGCAGCAGGCCGGTCGCCACCAGGGCATCGCATCCCTCGGCCGCCGCGGCCACCGTGTCGAACTGCGCGGCGATCAACTCGTCCACGTGCCGGCGCAGGTCCGCCTCCGACGGAGGGGTCGCCGCGGTCGTCATCGCGCGCACCGACTCGCCGAAGGGCACGAGCGGCACGCCGACGCCGGCCGCCCGCTGGGCGAACTCCTCGTCCGGCGGCGCGCACACCCGCACCTCGGCGCCCAGCGCCCGCAACTGGACGGCGAGCCCCACCAGCGGTTCGACACCCCCGCGCGAGTCGTATGTCGACAACAACACACGCATTCGCTACACCCATTTCCCGCGGCGCCGAGTCGGCGCGTCGTTTCGGGCAGCATAGGACCGCAAGGCAAGCCAGCCGCGTGTCGCCGGGTGCGCGCTAGCTGGAGTTAGCGAAGCAACGACGGCGGAGTTGCTGCCGCGGCGCGGTAACGCGCCCGAGTTCGCCGGGGCGGCGGATCGCGGGGCCATCGCCGCTGGTTTGCGCCCGGCGACGCCGGCTGCATGCGACGACCCAAAAGTTAGCGACGGTCCGTTTTCAATGTTTGCTGCGACGGAGTGGGCCGCCGCACGACATCGAGCCAAGCGCACGCTCAGCTAATAGACCGTACCCGAGAAACATGGGCGATGCAGTGCAAGGCCGCCTGAAATAATTGCGCATATGGCAAATAGCTAATACAGGTTGCGAACCGTGGACTTATTACTACACTTGCCATAACATTTGCTGTGAGCGCGTTTAGAAGAAGTGAGCTTGCCGCAATCATGGCGGGGCGCCAGGACGGGAGACCCGTGATAACACAGATTCCGACGGGTGTCGACGGTCGACCAACAGAGCGCCGTCGCCCCAGGCCAGCGGGCCAGCTGCCGATGGATGAACTGCAGCAGATGCCCGCGCTGGTCCTCTTGGAACGATTACCGGCACCTGCCCTGGCGGTCGACCGTGCCGGAACCATCCTTTTCGCCAATCGCTCGTTTTGCGACATGGTCGGCTATTCCTGCGACGAGGTGCTATCGATTAATTTCGCCGACGTTTTTTATCGCCCGCCCGACGACGACCGTTGGGTCGCGCTGGTGGGAAAGGGCGCCCAGCGGCTCGTCGAGTTACGGCACAAATGCGGCCACTCGGTATGGGCCAGCATGAGCAAGTCGGCGATGCACCGCCGTGACGACACCGTCGCCCTGGTCACCTTCCTCGACCGCACCGAAGAACTCTGGCTCAATGCCGTCGACTCCGATCACGAGACCGGCAGGTCCACCAACTCCGCCAACTGGGCGCGGTGACGATAGGCGGTGCCGAGGGCCAACTGGTCGCTCTTGGCCCGCTTGAGGTAGAGGTGTGCCGGATATTCCCAGGTCATTCCGATGCCGCCATGGAGCTGGACGCACTCCTCGGCGGCGTGCACCGTGATGCCGCTGCAATAGGCCTGGGCAATGGCGGCCGCGGTGGCCGCTTCGGCGTCGTCGCCACGGGCGCAGGTGTCGGCGGCGTATCGGGCGACCGCCGCCGCCGCGCTGACCTCGAACCACAGATCCGCCAGGCGGTGCTTGATCGCCTGGTATGAGCCGATCACGCGGCCGAACTGCTTGCGCTGCTTGGCATAGGCGAGCGTGGTGTCCAAACACCACTGCGCCACGCCGAGTTGCTCGGATGCGAGCAGCGCCGCCGCCGTCCGCAGCGCTTCGCCGATCGGGCCGTCCGCCGGCCCGACCCACGACGACGCCACGCCCGAAAACCGCACGTGGGCAAGGGGTCTAGTCATGTCCAGCGCCAGCACCGGCGACACCTCCAGGCCGTCCGCGCTCCGCGACACGGTGTGCAGTTCAAGTCCCTCTGGGCCGGTGACCGGCACCACGAGCACGTCGGCTTCGCCGGCGCCCGCGACGCTGGTGACCGCTCCGGTCAGGCCGTCGGGGCCGATACCGACCCCGGCGACCGGGTCGGCCGGCGCGGTGGACAGCGGCACCGCCAGCGCCGCGGTCAGCCCGCCCCGGGCCAGCGCGGACACCGTCTCGGTGTCACCGGCGCGCAGCAGCGCGACGGTCGCCAGGACCGCGCTGGACAAGAACGGCACCGGTGCGACGGCGCGCCCGATCTCCTCCATGACGACCGCGGCCTCCCGGGCGCCGGCACCGGCCCCGCCGAGCGACTCGGGCACCAGCAGGCCCGCCACGCCCAGCTCGGCGGCCAGTGTCTGCCAGACGCCCGAAAAGTCTTGCGGCTCGGGGTCATAGGCCCGGATCACCGATTCCGGTGGGCAGCGGTCGGCGAACAGGTGACGAACGCTGTCGCGCAACGCCTCCTCGGTGTCGGAGTACAGCAAGTTCATCGGTTCAGGTCCTTCCAGGCGACGTCCTTGTCGACGCGGTGTTCGCCCGGCAGGCCGAGAACCCGCTCGGAGATGGTGTTGCGCAAGATCTCCGAGGTGCCGCCCTCGATGGAGTTGCCGCGTGCCCGCAAGTAGCGGTATCCGGGCTCGCGCCCGACCAGGTCGACGAGTTCGGTCCTGCGCATAGTCCAGTCGTCGTAGTGCAGCCCCGATTCGGCATGCAGCTCGATGTCAAAGCCCGAAATGGCTTGCGCCAACTGAGCGAAAGCTACCTTCATACCGGCACCTTCCGGTCCGGGCTGGCCGCTGACCGCCTGCTGTCTGAGCCGTTCGCCCGCCAGCCGAAGGACCTCTGCCTCGACCCACAGCCGCATCAGCTCGTCGTGCATCGCGGGGCTGCGCAGCACCGGCTCATTCCGCCAGGCCTCGGTGATCTTGCCGATGATCCCGCCCTCGCGTGGAACGCCGGCGCGGGAACCGATGGCGACCCGCTCGTTGTTCAGCGTGGTGGTCGCAACCCGCCAGCCGCTGCCTTCCGGGCCGAGCCGATTGGCATCGGGCACCCGGACGTCGGTGAGAAATACCTCGTTGAACTCCGCCTCGCCAGTGATCTGGCGCAGCGGCCGCACTTCGACGCCGGGTAGCGTCATATCGCACAAAAAGTACGTCAGGCCGGCGTGTTTGGGCACCGTCGGGTCGGTGCGGGCGACCAGAATGGCCATCTGCGCGTGCTGGGCCATCGACGTCCACACCTTCTGCCCATTGACGATCCAGTCATCGCCGTCGCGGACGGCGCGGGTGGCCACCCCGGCCAGGTCCGAGCCCGCGCCCGGCTCGCTGAACAACTGGCAGTAGATCTGCTCGCCGGTGAACAAGGGGCGCAGGAACTTTTGCTTCTGGTCGTCGGTGCCGAACGCCGCGATCGTCGGCGCCGCCATGCCCATGCCGATGAAGTTCTTGACGGTTCCGCCCACCGGCGCACCGGCGGCGGCAAGCCGGGAATCGACCAGTTCCTGGGCCTTTCTCGGCAGGCCCAGCCCGCCGAAACCGCGCGGCAGATGCACCCAGGCCAGGCCCGCATCATATTGCGCGCCAAGGAATCCCCGAGGGTCGGCGGTGGCCGGGTCGCGCCGATCCAGCAGGGCCTGCACCCGCGCCATGAGGTCGGCCGCGAAACCGTCGGAACTCATCAGGTGTCCTCGGGCCGGACCTGAAAGCCCTGTGCGGGGCCGAGCAGCAGACCGCCGTCGATGACCATCGTCTCTCCGGTGATCCAGCTGGCCGCGTCGGACACCAGAAAGGCGACCGCGGCCGCCACGTCGGCCGGCTCGCCGATGCGCCCGAGCGCGATCGTGGCCGCCAGCGGGTCTTCGTGGTCCTTCCACAGCGCCTCGGCCAGCCGGGTGCGCACCACCCCGGGCGCGATGGCGTTGACCCGGACGCGCGGCGAAAGTTCCAGCGCCAGTTGCTTGGTGACGTGGATCAGCGCGGCTTTGGTGGCGTTGTACATGCCCATGGCCGGAGACTGGTGCAAGCCGCCGATGGAGGCGGTGTTCACGATCGCGCCGCCCTGCTCGCCCATCCATGACTTGACGACCAGCGAGGTCCACAGCAGCGGGGCCCACAGGTTGACGTCGAAGATCTTGGTGAAGCGGGCGTGATCCTGGTCGATCAGGGGGCCGTATGCCGGATTGGTTCCGGCGTTGTTGACCAGGATGTCGACGCTGCCGAAGCGCTCCAGCGTCAGATCCACGCAGCGCCGCGCGGCGTCCTCGTCCACCGCGTGGGCGCCGACCCCGACCGCATTCTCGCCGACCTGCGCCGCGGCCTCGTCGGCCGCTTCCTGCTTGCGGGCGGTGAGCACCACGTTGGCGCCTGCGGCTGCCAACTGTTGCGAGATGGCCAGCCCGATTCCGCGCGAGGCGCCGGTGATGATCGCGGTGCGCCCGGTCAAGTCCAGTGAGGTCATTTCGGTATGCCTTCTGTAGCGTCGGTGGCCGGACTGCGCCTTGGAGGGCGCCTTGCGCCCAAGAATTTCTCAACCGATGTTTGGACACGTGTGTACGTGGTATTTGACACGCATGCTAGCCAAATTAACCCTCATGAAACCACTGGTGGTGGCCGGGGCTGTTGCTGCGGCTATCGCCGCCGCCCCAACGGCCGCCGCCGATGTTTTTGCGGCCGGTCCAGCGATGAACACGCCCGCGCCCACGCACGTTGTCTTCAAGGACGACCCGGGCGGCGGTGGCTGCGACGCCAACGGCAATTGCGGCTCCGGCGGCCAGAACAACGGCCCCGGCGGCGGGCCGGGCGGGCAAGGCTGCGTGCCAGGCGTCGGCTGCGGCTCCGGCGGCCAGTTCGCCGGCCCCGGCGGCGTTCCCGGCGGCACAGGATGCCTGCCGGGCGTCGGTTGCGGTTCCGGTCACGGGTAAACAGTTCGACCCTCAGACTTCCGCGAGCCTGGTGATCCAGGCCCGGGAGTCTGCGGGGTCGACCACGTCGTCAAGCTCGAATGTGGTGGCCGACCGCAGCGCCTTGCCATGCTGATAGGCGGCCGCCACCAGCTTGTCGAATAGCTCCTGGCGTTCGGACGGATCGGCCACCGCGGCAAGCTCTTTGCTGAAACCAAGCCGCACGGCGCCTTCCAGGCCCATGCCGCCGATCTCGCCGGTCGGCCAGGCCACCGTGAACTGTGGGGCGTGGAACGAGCCGCCGGCCATCGCCATCGCGCCGAGCCCATAGCCCTTGCGCAGGATGATCATTCCCAGCGGCACGGTCAGTCTTGCGCCCAGCACGAACATGCGACCGAAGCGGCGAACCGCGGCCTGTCTCTCCGCGTCCGGCCCGACCATGAAACCCGGCGTGTCGCATAGCGAGATCAGCGGCAACCGAAACGACTCGCACAGGGCGAGGAAGTCGCCGGCCTTGTCGGCCGCCTCGGCATCGATCGCTCCGCCGAGGTGGTGGGTACTGTTGGCGATCAGGCCGTAGGGCGCGCCTTCGACGCGAACCAGCGCGGTGACGATCCCGACGCCGTAGTCGGGCCTCAGCTCCAGGACGGAACCGACATCGACGATGGACTCGATCGCGCGGTGCACGTCATAGGCGCGTAACCGGTTCTCCGGCACCACGTGTCGCGCCAGCCGCGGATCGGGTGCCTCCCACTCGGTGACGCGGCCCTGAAAGTACGACAGGTATCGCTTGGCGAGCGACACCGCGTGCGCCTCGTCGCGGGCGAGCAGGCTCACCACGCCGTTGTGCCGCTGCACGTCGATGGGACCGATCGCCTCCGGCGGGTACATGCCCAGCCCACCCCCCTCGATCATCGCCGGGCCGCCCATCCCGATGTTGGCGTCCGGGGTCGCGATGATCACGTCGCACACCCCGGCCAGCGCGGCGTTGCCGGCGAAACAACGGCCGGAGACGATGGACACCAGCGGCACCCGGCCGCTCAGGCCCGCCAGCATCCGGAACGTCGGCACGTCGAGCCCGGCGGCGCCGCCGACGTCGGTGTCCCCCGGCCGGCCGCCGCCACCCTCGGCAAACAGCACGACCGGCAGGCGTTTTCGGGCCGCCAGCTCGAAGACACGGTCGGTCTTGGCGTGGTTGCGCATGCCCTGGGTTCCGGCCAGCACGGTGTAGTCGTAGGACGCGACGACGGCCCGGGCCGCCACGGGCCCGAAACGATCCGCGCCGATGGTCGCCAGGCCGGCGACCAGGCCGTCCGCCGTAGTGTTGGCGATCAGGTCCTCTTCGGTGCGCCGGCTGCGCTGCGCGGCGATGGCCAGGGCACCGTATTCGACGAAGCTGCCCTCGTCGACGAGATCGGCGATGTTCTCCCGGGCGGTGCGGCGACCTTGGTTGTGCCGCTTCGCGACCGCCGCCGGGCGCCCCTCATCGCGGGTGAGCAGGTGGCGGTGGGCCACCTCGTCGAGGTCGGCGCGGGGGCGGTCGAGATCGATTGCAACCGAGGTCGATTCGGCGCCGGCCGCCGCGTCGGTGCGGGCGAAGACGAGCAAGGGGTCCCCGGTGCCGACGACCTGGCCGGGCGCCACCAGAATCCGGGCCGTGCGCAGCGCGTCGGGTGCGGTGAGCACATGCTGCATCTTCATCGACTCGAGCACGACCAGTTGGTTGCCTGCGCCGAACTCGACGCCCTCGTCGGCCACTTCGACCACGGTCCCGGCCAGCTGCGCGCGCAGCACTTCCTCGCCCGGGTAGAGCTCCACCGGCGCGACACGGATGTCGGGACCGCACGACAACGCCGCGGCGGCCAACTCGGGAAGCCTCTCGTCGAGGAAGCCCGTCGTCACCCAACCGGACTCGAGCCGGCTGTCGGCCAGCAGCTCTCGCAGGAAGCCGATGTTCGTGCGCACGCCCTCGACGGCGAATTCGCCGAGGGCGGTGCGGGCCTTGCGCACCGCCGCGGGGAACGATGAGCCGTGCACGTGGGTGATGACCTTGGCGAGCAGGGAGTCGTACCGCGGGCTGGTCACCAGACCGGGCCGCCCGTAGGTGTCGACGCGCACCCCGGGACCGGCGGGCGGCGAGAAAGCGGTCACGGGGCCCGCCGCGGGAACAACCGACCCGTCGGCGGCATACGTCTCGGTGTTGACCCGGGTCTGAATCGCGATGCCGCGCCGGGCTGCCGGCTCGCCGATGACTTCCGTTCCGTCCGAGGCGATTCCGGCCGGAAGGCGCAGCTGGTAGTACGACGCGCCCCCGGCGATGGCCAGCTGGACGGCCACCAGGTCCACCCCGGTGGTCTCCTCGGTAACCGTGTGCTCAACCTGGATGCGTGGGTTGACCTCGAGGAAGACGAATGTCGCCCCGTCCTGTTCACTGGCGACCAGGAATTCGACGGTGGCCAGTCCGCGCAGCCCGACCCTGGCGCACAGCCGGGCGGCGGCGCGGTGCAGATCGCGGCGCAGGTTATCCGAAAGCCCCTGGGCCGGCGCGATTTCGATGAGCTTCTGATAGCGCCGCTGAATGCTGCAGTCTCTGTCGCCGAGCGCCAGCGCGTGTGTTTGGTGCCCGGCCGCTGCGCCCACCACCTGCACTTCGATGTGCCGCGCCGGCTCCAATAGCGCCTCGGCGAACAGCGCCGGATCGCCGAAGCCGAGTCGCGCCTCGGCGGCGCATTGTTGGTAGGCGGCCTCGATTTGATCGGCGCTGGTCACCTTCCGCATTCCGCGGCCGCCGCCGCCCGCGAGCGCCTTGATCATGACGGCGCCGTCGTGGGCGGCGAAAAACGCGTGCACGTCCTCGGCGCTGCTCGGACCGTCGGTCGCCGGCAACACTGGCACCCCGGCGGCGACCGCGGCGGCGCGGGCCGACGACTTGTTGCCGAGCAGCTCGAGCACTTCGGCGTCGGGTCCCACGAAGGTGTATCCGGCGGCGGCACAGGCGCGGGCGAATCCCGCGTTCTCGCTGAGGAATCCGTAGCCCGGGTGGATCAGCCCGGCGCCGGACTTCTTGGCCGCCGCCAGGATCTCGGCCTGGTCCAGGTAGGCGTCCGGGCCGGCGCCGGGCAGCCCGATCGCCTCGTCGGCCGCGTGCACGTGTGGGCTGTCGGCGTCGTCCTCGGCGTAGACCGCCACCGTCGGGGCGCCCAATTCCGTTGCGGTGCGGACGATTCGGAGGGCGATCTCACCGCGGTTGGCGATCAGCAGTGGCGCGGTCATCGCAGCGGGTCGCCCCACTGCACCTGCTGGCGGAGTCTGGCCTTGAGGAGCTTGCCGCCGGCGTTGCGCGGCAACGCTTCGTCCATCACGGTGACGTATTGCGGAACCTTGAAGTCGGCCAGTTGCCCGCGGCAGTGTCCGAGCACTGCGGGCACGTCGACGCGTTCCCGGCCGCCGAAGAGCACGGCGCCGACCTTTTCTCCCAGCACGTCGTCGGGCACCCCCAGCACGCAGGCGTCCTCGACGCCCGGCGCCCCCAGCAGCGCGGCCTCGACCTCGACGCTGGAGACGTTCTCGCCACCGCGGTTGATGATGTCCTTGAGTCGATCGACGATGTACACCCGGCCCGCGTCGTCGACCCTCACCACGTCACCGGTGTGCAGCCATCCGCCCGCGAAGGTGGCCGAGCTGGCTTCCGGCCGATTCCAGTAGCTGGCGGTCAGGTTGGCACCTCGAGCGACCAGCTCCCCCTCGGCGGGATCGCCACCGAGCGGGATCACTCCGAGGTCCACCGACGGCACCGCGTAGCCGACGGAGTCGGCGTGCTGGACGGCCTCGCGGTCGGGCAACACGGTCAGCAACGACGCACTCTCGGTCATGCCGTAGCCGTTGAACACCGTGGCTTGCGGAAACGCCTCCTTCACCGACCGCACCAACGTCGGGGCGATCGGCGCACCGCCGTAGCCCACCCACCGGACGCCGGACACATCCGCATCGGCAAAGGCCCTGTGCCGCAACATCAGCGAGTAGATCGCCGGAACGGTGACCATCACCGAGATGCGTTCGGCGGCCAGCGCGGCGATCAGCGCCTCGAGATCGAGCGCGGGCATGATCACCGATGCTCCGCCGAGGCGGGCCGCGACCAAAAGCTGTGTGTTGCAACCGGTCACGTGGAAGAGCGGCACCGAGATGAGCGTCCGCATCGCTTCGCCGAGGTCCCTTGGCTGTTCGAGGCAGCGGATCGCGTTTTCGGTGTTGGTCAGGAACGCTTCGTGGGTGGTCGGCACGCCCTTGGGATGCCCGGTGGTGCCCGAGGTGTAGAACAGCGCGGCCACGTCTGCGGGACCGTGCCTTTCGGTGACGTTCGGGTCGCCCTCGGGCAGCACCACGCCCGGGGCCAGGTCCACCCGGGCGCCGGAGTCCGACAGCACGAACTCGACCTCCGGCTGCGCCGAGCGCGTATTGACCGCCACCACAATGCCACCGGCCATCACCGTGCCCCAGAACGCCAGCACCCAATCGACGCCCGCCGGGTAGCGCACGGCGACGCGGTCACCGGGCCGCACGCCGGCCGCGCGCAGCCCGCCAGCCACCCGTGCCGCGCGGTCCCACAGCTGCCGGTAGGTCAGTCGGCCGGCGCCGAGCTCGACCAGGGCCTCGCTGTCGGGACGCGCGGCGACCTGGTCGGCGAGCATGTCCAGCAGCGTGGCGGGCAACCCGTCGTAGCGCGGTGTTCCATCGGCATCGCGGGAGACGCCCACTGTCGGATCTGCCGTGAATGGGTTGTGGCCGCGGGGAATTTCGATCAGCGAAGGCATGACCGGTCCTACTATCCTCCTGCCCTATCGTGAAGCGGTGACGATCGAGGATTCCGCCATCATGCCCGAGGCGTTGTTCACTGTCGACGGCGACTCCTATCTGCCGGGCGCGATGACCCGGGGGCCGTGGGGCGCGGCCATGGGCGGTCAGAATGTCGGCGGCCTGTTGGCTTTCGGGATCGAGCGATCCGGCATCGACGCCGACCTTCAGCCGGCACGCCTCACGGTCGACCTGTTGCGCCCGGTGCTGCTCGAGCCGATTCAGATTCGGACATCGGTGCAGCGCGAAGGCCGGCGCATCAAGCTGGTGGACGGCGCGCTGGTGCAGAACGGAACGACCGTCGCACGGGCCAGCGCCCTGTTCCTGCGGCGCGGTGAGCATCCCGACGGGCAGGTGTGGTCCGGTCCGGTCGAGATGCCGCCGCTGCCGACCGACTCCAGCGGCTTCCCCGCGGACATGGCCTTTCTCATCTGGGGGTACGGGGCAAGCATGAAGGGCAGCCCCGGCATCGCGGCGGGCGAGTGGGAGCAGGACCATTCCCAGAAGTTCGCCTGGACGCGGCTTTTCCGCCCGCTGGTGCACGGGCATCCGCTCACACCATTTGTGCGCCTGGCATTCGTCGGCGATGTCACGAGTTCGCTCACCCATTGGGGCACGGGCGGATTGCGCTACATCAACGCCGACTACACCGTCACCGCCAGCCGGCTGCCGGACGGGGAATTCCTCGGGCTGGCGGCCCAAAGCCATTACGGCACGGCGGGTGTGGCCACGGGCACCGCGACCCTGTTCGACCGGCACGGGCCGATCGGCTCCAGCACGGCGCTGGCGCTGGCCCAGCCCGCCTATGCGTTCCAGCCTTCGTACGGGTAGTCAGGATTGGGGCGGTTTCCGTGGGAAACATGGCACGTTCCGACGGCTCGGGACAAGCCGCGGCGAAGTTGCATGAAGCATGAGCACCGCAGTTTCCGCCGACGGGACCGTGATCGGCTATGAAACCGCCGGCAGCGGGCCGGCCCTGCTGCTGGTGCACGGCAGCACCGGCACCCACGCCCGGTGGTCGTCGGTCCGGGAGCCGCTGGCGCAGCGCTACACCGTCCACGCCATGGACCGCCGCGGCCGGGGACTCAGCACGGCCGAGGCCGGCCCGTACGGCCTGCGCCGCGAAGCCGAGGACGTCGCGGCCGTCGCCGAAGCCGTCGGGGGCGATGTCTACGTGGTCGGTCATTCCTACGGGGCTTTGGCGGTGTTGGAAGCGGCGCTCATCACTCCCGCATTCCGCCGGATCGTGCTCTATGAGCCGCCGATGCCGTCGCGGGGCCTCGACCCGGTGTCGGCGGACGGCTGGGCGCGGCTCAACGCGGCGTCCGACCCGCGCGAAGTTCTGGAGACGTTCTATCGCGAAACCCTGCACCTGCCCGAGCCCGCCGTCAAAGACCTTGCGGAACGCGAGTTTTCGGTCCTGGCCGGGTCGATCGGACACACCGCCGCCCGCGAGCTCGCCGAGGTGTGCGCATACCGCGCGACCGAGCGGCTCGCCAAGATCACCGTGCCGGTGCGGATGTTGGTCGGCACCGAGAGCCCTGCGTACTTGCGCACGGCCACGGCCGCCGTCGCCGCGCAGATCCCGGGCGCCACGATCGTCGCGCTGCAGGGCCAGGGACACCAGGCGATCGACTACGACCCACACCAATTCGTCAGGGCCGTACTGGAATTCGACGCCCCGGAGGCTCACTCCATGAGCGGCGCGGCGAGCGTGCCGCCCAGCTCGTAGGCCCGCTCGCGAACCGCGGCATCGACGGCACCGAGGACCTCCGACACGGCGGCCTGGCTCAGCGTCAGCCCGGTCGCCAGCTTGCCCATGGCCGACGCGGCGCCGACGGTGTCGTTGTTGCCGTGCGCCCACAGGCCGTAGGGCCGGCCGGAAACCTGGTCCGGGCTCGGGTAGTACACGGTGTCGAAGAAATGACGGTGCCTTATCGCCAGCGACTGCTTGGCGATGTGGCGGTGAGTGCTGGCAAGAATCAGGCAAGAATCCGGCAAGGCGTGCGCCGTAACCTTTCGTGACGGCCACCACAGCCGACACGAGCCGAAGTGCGAAGGAACACGCAAATGAAGACGATCAGGCGGTGACACCGATGGACGCGACTAATGATCATCTCAACCGAGGTGAACCCGATATGTGCGCCGCGGCTTCGCACCGGCGGGTGCTGCTTCAGTCCCGGGCCGCCAAGCTGATTGGCCTGCTTTTGGCCGTCGCAGTGACCGCCTGTGCGCACACAACAGGGATGTCCAAAACCAGTCCGGCGACCACCGTGCCCACGCCCGGCAGGGGCACGGTCACGTTCGAGTACTTGCAGCGCGCGCCCGTGCCGGCGCTGTGCGAGCACGATCCAGGCCAACTGAGAAACGGGCAATTGCCGCCACAAGAGGGGCATCCCGGAAACGTCGGGATCGCGTTGAACTACAACACCGGCGCCTACAAGGTGGCGTTTGGCGACCTGACGGGGGGCGGGGGCGACGCCGCCATGGTCATCCACTGCAATGCCGGTGGGGTTGGGTGGCCGGAGACCGTGCAGCTCTATACGGCGGGCCCGCAGCTCTCAACCGCCGGGCCCAGGCGGCTGGGTGGAATCGACCTCGGCGACCTTACCCATAGCGTTGCAATCGTGACCGATCTGTCCATCTCGGACGGTGTCGCACATGTGACGTGGATGGCCGGCGGTCCGCAGGATCCAGATTGTTGTCCGAGCCTGAAGATGATGGCCGACCTGCGTTGGGACGGTTCCACAGTGGTCGCCCAGAACGTGCGCCGAGCCAACTAGCCGTCGGCCAGATCTCGCCGACGGGCACGGCCCAGGCGCCCAGACCATCCGCACGACCTATACACGTCACTCCATCAATTGAGCAGCGACCGTCGCGCCGAGATTCCAGCACGCCTCGACGTCGGCCTTGGTCGGCTTGCCCATCACCACGACCGTCTCCGCAGCCCTCACCCAGCCGAGCCCGGCGGTGATGCCGTCCACCGCGCGTTCGGCTCCCTCGGTGCCCTCGTTGCCGTGCAGCCACAGCCCGAACGGCCTCCCTCGCGTCGAGTCGAGTAGCTGGTAATACGACTGGTCGAAGGCGTGCTTCATGGCCCCGCTGACATACCCGAGGTTGGCCGGGGTGCCCAGCACGTAGCCGTCGGCCTCCAGCATCTCGACCGGCGAGACGGTTAGCGCCGGTCGGCGAACAACCTCGACTCCCTCGATCTCAGGGTCGGTCGCCCCGGCCACGACCGCCTCGAACATCTCCTGGCAGTGCGGGCTTGGAGTGTGGTGGACGATCAACAAACGGGCCACTAGCTCGCCCGTCGGCTAATAGAGGGGTATTCGCCTAAATAACGCTTGAGGGCCCCGGACATGTAGCCGAAGTTGGCGGTGGTGCCGAACAGGTAGCCGTCGGCGTCGAGCATGTCCGGCAGGGTCGCGGCCTGCGCGGGCCTCGAAACCACCTCGACGCCGTCGATCTCGGGGGCGTTCGCCCCGGCGAGCACCGCCCCGAGCGGTTCGCGGGTGCTCGGCGAGGGGGTGTGGTGGATTACGAGCAGCGTCTTGCTCATCGGCCGGCCTGTAGCTGCAAGGCCGTCTTCATCGCTTCGCGCGCGCGGCGACGGTCCCCCGCGTAGTCGTAGGCCCGGGCCAGGCGGTACCACCGCCGCCAGTCGTCGGGGTCTGTCTCGACCTCGGTGCGCACGGTCGCGAACAGCGCGTCGGCGGCGTCCGGTTGGATGCGGCCCGACGGCCGCCGCGGGAGCGCGCTGGTGTCGAGTTCCATCCCGTCCGACGCGATCAGGCGGGCCAGCCTCTGGTGGGCGAACCCGGCGCGCAGGGTGGCGATCATCGCCCATCCCCCGATGATCGGCATGATCAGCAGCGCGATGCCCAGCCCCACCGCGGCGGGCCTGCCCGAGGCGATCAGCGCGATGGCGTCGCGACCCAGCAGCGCGAAGTACACGAGCATCGCCACGCACAGGAACGCGATCAGCAGCTGGATGCGCAGCGTGGCGTTCATTGCAGGTCGAGGAGGTGCTCGAGGCCCACCGTGAGGCCCGGGCGTTCCGCGATGCGCCGCACCGCCAGCAGCACGCCCGGCACGAACGACGTCCGGTCCAGGCTGTCGTGGCGGATCGTCAGCGTCTCCCCCTCGGTCCCGAACAGGATCTCTTGATGGGCGACCAGCCCGGCCAGCCGCACCGAGTGCACCGGTATCCCCTCGACGTCGGCGCCGCGAGCGCCCGGCAGGCTGGTGCTGGTGGCATCGGGGTTGGGCGGCAAGCCCTTTCGGGCCTCGGCGATCAGCTTCGCGGTGCGGGCCGCGGTGCCCGACGGGGCGTCGGCCTTGTGCGGGTGGTGCAGCTCGATGACCTCCGCCGAGTCGAAGAAGCGCGCCGCCTGCTTGGCGAAATGCATCGACAGCACCGCGCCGATCGCGAAGTTCGGCGCGATCAGCACGCCGGTGCTCGTGTCGCCCAGCCACGACTCCACCCGCTCGAGGCGCTCGGCAGTGAAGCCCGTGGTTCCGACGACAGCGTGAATCCCGTTCTCTATCAAGAACTTCAGATTGTCCATCACCACGTCGGGATGGGTGAAGTCGATGACCGCCTCGGTGTCACCGTCGGTCAGCAGGCCGAGCGGATCGCCGGCGTCCACCTCGGCGGACAGGCTCAGGTCGTCGGCGGCCTGCACGGCCCCGACCATCGTCGACCCCACTTTGCCCTTGGCTCCCAGCACCCCTACCCGCATGTGTTTCACCCTAGACCGGGTGAACTCTGCGCCGCGGCGTGCGTCGAGCTATTCCATGACAACTCGAACGTGGGATTCTCGCGCCGATCAGGTGTGGACTATCAAGCCCGCTTCGGTGTAGGGCGCGGGTTGCTCGGGATCGTTGAACGTGATGTACAGGTCACCTCCCGTCGGCATAGCGAAGCCGACGAATCCATGTGCGGTCTGCCCGTCATTAACACCGCCCGATTGCAGCGGGGGCATCTTGTGGAGCCTCTGGAAGTCGACCGCAAGCGTTGCCGGGCGGGGCGCGTCGTCCGGATGGGTCCATGGCTGATTGCCGCCGCCGTATCCGGCGAATATATAGCGCTGGTCGAACTGGAAGAACCGGTGGGACGTCGCGGTGATAGTCAGTTCCACCACGTTGCATGCGGAGCCATACGTCGGAGCCGCAAAATGAGAGGCGCATCCCGGCGGTAACCATGTTGCACTGTTGACCGTGATGTCGGCGGTCGCGCCGCCGGCCGCCCTCGCATGCACGGGCACGCCCATCTGACTGATCGGGAACGGCGGACTCTCGGACGCGGGGTCGGCCGAACCGGAGGGACACGAGCATGCGGCAATGACCGCGGCGACCGCGGCTGCCGCACTTACAAATCCCGCGCGCACCACGGGAGGTTACCCGCAGTACTGCCGCGAAAAACGCTGGACTGTCCGCTCGCCCCGAGCTAATGCGGAATTGGCCCGTTTGCTGCAGTGGCAGCAGCACGTCCAGCAAGGCGGTCTGCCGCCGCCGGTGGCACGGGCTGGGCGTCGGGGCAGCGAATCCCGTGCGGCTGAACCAGATTCGCACCAACGACCGGACCGCCTGATGATCACGATGATCCTTTAGCCCTTTGAAGCCGCTACCTCTTGAACCGCCCCGCAAATCCGCGCAGCGGGAGGTCGGCGCTGGTGATGAGCCCCGGCGGCGCCGCGACCACCGACTTGATCGCGTTGAGCGCGGGCATGCCGGTCACGGTCATGCCGATGGAGGCGAAGTTGTCGGGGTTGGACAGGTCGACGCCGGGCTTGGGGAAGATCATGTGCTTGTTGTAGATGCAGGGGTCGCCCTTGATCTGGGTGATGTAGCAGCCCTTGATGTTCCAGCTGGGGTCGGTGTGCGGGGTCATCTGCCATTCCAGGTGCGTCTCGACCCGCGGAACGCCGTCCACCATGCCCTGGTACTTGATGTAATTGGCGCCCAGCGAGCCCTTGGGCAGCGTGTACCAGCCCAGGTCGACGTCCTTGGTGCAGGCGCCCAGCTCGTAGCTGAACGTGACCTCGTCCAGTGGCAGGTCGAAGCAGTCGGCCATCATCAGCACGCTGTCGGCGAAGACGCGGGTGTATTTCTCCAGCTTGGACGGGATCTCCGGGTCGTCGACCGGCTGGCCGTAGCCCACCTCGATCCAGGTGTCCTTGGAGTGGTGGCACGACACGTCGACGGACTCGATGGTGGTGATGTTCTCGATCTCGGCGACGTCGGCCGAGCACACCACGCCCAGGATCTGGTTCAGCCCGGGGTTCATGCCGGTGCCATAAAAGGTCGCGCCGCCCTTGTCGCACGCCTCGGACAGGAGCTGGGTCACCGGCTTGCCCGAGGGGTGCGGGTGGTTCCTGTCGCGATGCCACCCGGTGATCCAGTCGGCGGTGGTGACGATGTTGATCCCCGCCTCGAGCACTTTGACGTAGAGGTCTTCGTCGGGGAATACGCCGTGAAACGTCAGCACGTCCGGCCGCGCCGCGATGATCTCCTCGACGGTGCCGGTGGCCGTTACCCCGTTGGCGGCCAGCCCGGCGAGTTCTCCGGCGTCCGCGCCGATCTTCTCCGGCGAATAGCAGTGCAGGCCAACAAGTTCGAGGTCCGGCCGCGCGGCGATCCGCTTGATCATCTCTTTCCCGACGTTTCCGGTGGCCACCTGGAAGACGCGGATCGGTGCGGTACTCATTGCATTGAGCCTTCCTGAGCTGCGGGCGCCTCGGGATAAAACTGCTTGGCCCACTTGCGGATTGCGGTGAAACCCTCGTACTCGTCGGGGGCCAGCGCGGGCGGGTCGGAATAGCGCTGGTGCTGCCAGATGTCGATGTCCTGCTCGAACTGCCGGATCACTTCGCGCCCGAATTCGGCCGCCCTGCGCTCGGCGCGGGCCGGGTCCTTGCCCGCACCGACCTTCGGGCGGCCGATGTAGACCATGAACCGGACGTCGGAGGTGCATTCGTCGACGGGGGTGACCGCGGAGATGGTGCGGTTGTCGACCATGCCCCAGCTCTTGGTCACCGCGATGCCCAGGCCGCCGTTGACGGCCTCCACGCCGCTCTTGACGTCCTCGATCCGCTGGCCGTCGTCGCCCTCGAACGTGATGGTGAAGTCGACGAAGGACACCGCCTCGCCGAAGTCGTGGCGGGTGAACACCGGCACGATCGGGGTGTTGTGCACGTACTTGAAATGCGCGAAGTCGACCCCGTTTTCGAGCACGTACTGCGGGTGCAGCTCCAGGCTTTGGCGATACAGCCGGTGCTGCGGGTAGTAGGCGGCCGCGCCGCCGCCGTCCTCGAACGAGGCGAACACGTCGGGCACGTCGAAGTAGGGGTCGCGGCGCTCGACGTCGTGCCAGATGTAGACCGACTCGTTGCGCTCCACCACCGGGTAGGTGCGGATGCGCCTGCCGCGGTTGGGCCGGTCCTGGTAGGGGATGCAGACGTTGCGACCCTGCTGGCTCCACTGCCAGCCGTGGAACGGGCATTGCAACACCTCGCCGACAACCTTGCCGCCGTAGCCGAGGTGCGCGCCGAGGTGCTCGCAATAAGCGTTCATCACCGTGACCTCGCCGGACTCGGCGCGCCAGGCGACCATCTCCTGGTCGAAGTACTTCATCCGGTGCACCTCGCCCACGCCGATCTCGTCGGACCAGGCGACCTGGAACCATCCGGTCGGTTTCATCGACAACGGCGGCTTAGCCATCCGAACTGCCCTCCCTCGCCTAGGAATGATAGGTCGCTACGCCACAAAATCAAAGTACCCTCTATGAAACATGTGCTGGCCGGTAGGATCGGCGGATGACCCAGCAGGCCCGCGGCGCGGGAGTCGCCGGGCGGCGCCCCAACCGGCGCGGCCACGCGACCCGCGAGAGCATGCTGGAGGCCGCGCTGAAGTCGCTGGCCTCCGGCGAGCCGGGGTCGGTGTCGGCCAACCGAATCGCCAAGGACATCGGCGCCACGTGGGGCGCGGTGCAGTACCAGTTCGGCGACACCGACGGTTTCTGGGCGGCGGTGCTGCACCGCACCGCGGAGCGGCGCGCCGCCACCTTCACCACGCTGGCGACGCCGGTCCAACCCGATGCGCCGCTGAAAGAGCGCGTCGGCGCCATCATCGACACGCTGTACCGCGGCCTGGCCGCACCGGATTCCCGCGCGATCGAAAACCTGCGCGCGGCGCTCCCCCGCGACCCGCGCGAGCTCGAGCGGCTCTACCCCCGCACCGCGGCCGAACTGTTCTCCTGGGGCAAGAGCTGGCTTCAGACCTGCCAGAACGCCTTCGCCGGCCTGGACGTGGACCCGGACCGGGTGCGCGAGGTGGCCGCCCTCATCCCCGGCGCGATGCGTGGCCTGGTCTCGGAGCGCCAGCTGGGCTCCTTCGCCGACCTCGACATGGCCCGGCGCGGCCTGACCAACGCGTTGGCCGCCTATCTGGAGCGACCGCAGGCGCAAGGTCTCTAGCCTTGACCCGTGAGCACCAGCGACATCCGGATCCGTCGGGCCACGCCGGACGATTACGCCGGCGTCTCGGAGATGCACTATCCGGTCTGGCGGCGCTCGTGGGCCGGAATCCTGATGCCGCCGTTGCTCGACATATTGGGGCCGCCGAAACGCTGGGTCGCCGAGGTCTACCCCCAGACGCTGAACCGGCACGGCTGGAGCATGTGGATCGCGGAGTGCGACGGCCGGCCGCTGGGCGTGGCCATCTTCGGTCCCGATCCCGACGATCCCGAGGCGCTGCAGATCGACGCGCTCTACATCGCCGAGGAAAACCAGCGGCACGGCATCGGCGCCCGCCTGCTCGAAAAGGCTTTGAGCACACACCCTTCCGGCGACGTGATCCTATGGTGCGCGGAAAGCAACGCCAAGGCGCACCGCTTCTACGAGAAGCACAACTTCCGACGAGACGGCCGCACGCTCGACTGGGAGCCGCTTCCCGGCATCAAGGTGGCCCACGTGGGCTACCGGCTCAGGCGTCGATGACCACCCGGTCGCCGCAGGCCCGAGACACGCAGACCAGCATTTCGTCCTCGCCCGCCGCCACCCGGCCGCGGTGATCGACCTGCCCGGCAAGCACTCTCACCTTGCATGTCCCGCAGAACCCTTGCCGGCACGAGTAGGGGGTCGCCGGGTCCACGTCGCGCATGACGTCGAGCGCCGACCGATTCGACGGCACGGTGAGCACCCGCCGCGAGCGCGCGAGTTCCAGCTCGAACGCAACCCCGTCGACAACCGGCGGCGGGCTGAACCGCTCGTAATGCAATGGCGCGTCGGCCAATTCGCCCCAGACCGCGCGCAGCGCCTCCAGCATGGCGGTGGGGCCGCACACGTAAACGGCCGTCGTCGGACCGGCACCGGCCAGTAGATCCTGCACGCCGGCGAAGCCGCCGCGCTCGTCGTCGGCCCACACGGTCACCCGATCCGCGCCCACCGACACCACCTCGTCCAGGAACGGCATGTACTCGCGGCTGCGACCGGCATAGACTGCGCGCCAATCGATTCCGCGCTGCGCTGCCGCGCGCATCATCGGCAGAATGGGCGTCACGCCGATGCCGCCGGCCACGAACAGCACGTCACGCTCGGCCGTACCAAGGTAGAACGCGTTGCGCGGGCCCTCGAAGACCAGGGTGTCCCCGACGCCGTAAGCGTCGTGCATCTCGACGGAACCCCCGCCGCCGTCGGCGATCCGGCGCACGGCGATGCGGTAGTCGGTACGGCGCCCGGGCGGACCGCACAGCGAGTACTGGCGGCGCCGGCCCGAGGGCAACCGGACGTCGATGTGCCCGCCGGGCGTCCACGACGGGAGCAAGGCGCCGTCTGGGTCGGCCAGCGTCAAGGCCACCACGTCGGGGGCGACGAGTTCGCGCTTGGTGATCACCGCGCGCTGCGCCCGCGCGACCGGCTTGACCCGCGACGGCTCCCACCGCGACGTCGCGGCAAACCCGTCGAACAGCGCGCGGATGCCCCACAGCACCGTGCCGAGGCGGTCACGGTCGCGGCGACCGTACAGGTCGGCGGGCCGGCTGGCCCAAATGCTCTGGCTCACGGTGCTTGCCTCATTTTTGCCGAATGTCGAAGCGCGCGAACAACCGCAGCGCCGACGGGCTGATGCGCCGCAGCGCGTAGCCGATCCTGGACTCGGCGGCGATCGGCAGTACGGCGGGCCGGGTCCGGACGGCCTTGACGATCGCCTTGGCCACGTCCTCCGGCGTGAAGTTGCGCCGCCGGTACGCCGCGTCGGCCTTCTGCCGGGCCCGCTCCTGCTGCTCGGCGGTCATCCCGGCGTAGACGGTGCTCTTGGCGATGTTGGTGTTGACGAAGCCGGGGCACACGGCCGTGACGGAGATGCCCTCGTCGGCGAGGTCGGCCCGCAGCGATTCGCTGAAGGCCAGCACCGCCGCCTTCGTGGTGCTGTAGGCGACCATGGATTTCGACGGTATGTACGCCGCCGCCGACGCCAGGTTGATGATCGTTCCGCCCTCGCCACGCTCGACCATCTGCGCCCCGAACGCCCTGCTGCCGGCGATGACGCCACGGACGTTGACGCCCATGATGTCTTCCCAATTCGCCGAGCTGGTCTCCAGGAACCGGCCCGCCATCCCGATGCCGGCGTTGTTCACCAGGATGTCGACCACCCCATGCTCCTTGAACACCTGTGCGGCAAGGTCATTGACCGCCGTCTCGTCGCTGACGTCGACCCCGTACACCGCGGCCTCGGCGCATGCCGCACGCACAGCGTCGGCGGTCTCGTTGGCCGCGCCGAGATCACGGTCGACGATCACCACCTTGCGGGCGCCGTGGCGCGCCAGTTCGACCGCGGTGGCCCTGCCGATTCCGGCCCCCGCCCCGGTGATGAGCGCAAGCTTTCCGCGCACCTCACGCGGGCCGCCGCGCACCTCCGGCTCGCCCGTGGGGACCACGCCGGCGGCGTTGCGGTCGACCCACTCCGCGGTCAGCCGGGCGATGACGTCGGGGCGCGAGATCACCACCCAGTGCCCGCCTTCGATCGGAATCACCCTGCCCCCGGCGGCAATCGCGCCGGTGTACCGCTGCAGCGCCGGCGTCACGAAGATGTCGCGGCGCGGCACCAGCACCTGGACGGCGACGGTGGTGCCGGGCGGCCGCGGCCCCGGCCGCAACATCGGCCCGGGCATGTTGGCGCGGTAGAGCTTGAGCCCGTTGACGTAGTCGGCGATCGAGCGCGGCGGCGCGTCGCGTCGGCTGCGCGTGCTGGAGCGGCCGATGCGCTCCACGGCCTGATGGACTTTCACCCCGATCCGGCTGCGGAACGCCAGCTCCGGCACGCCGGGGCACAAAAAGAAGGCGATGTACACCGATCCCAGCAGCTGCCGGGCGACCTGCCCCAGCGCCCGCGGCGTGCGCGCCGACCGCAAGAACGCCCCCGCGTACCGCAGGTGCGGACCCGAGATCGAGGTGAACGACGCGACCTTGCCCATCACCGAATCGTCGGTGACCGCCGCCCAGGCCTGGATCGAGCCCCAGTCGTGGGCCAGCACGTGCACCCGCCCGACGCCCAGGCTGTCGATGACTGCCCCGATGTCGGACACGAGCTGGGTGAAGGCATACCCGGATCGCTTTGCGGGACGGGATGATTCAC
The DNA here is from genome assembly GCF_001667035.1 of Mycobacterium sp. 852002-51057_SCH5723018. Taxonomy (GTDB): domain Bacteria; phylum Actinomycetota; class Actinomycetes; order Mycobacteriales; family Mycobacteriaceae; genus Mycobacterium. The sequence continues at coordinate 66,465 of NZ_LZIR01000059.1, read as the reverse complement.
CGGCGCCGCGGACGTCGTAGGCCACGAGGTTGTACCGGCCCGCGTAGCGCTGAGCGAATTCGCCGGCCACGCCGTCCCAGAGGCGGTGGTTGTCGGGCCAGCCGTGGATGGCGAGCACCGTCGGGCGCGCCGGGTCGACCTCGGTGTAGCGGTGCACCGCGAGGGTGACGCCGTCGGAGGCGGTGACGGTCGAAGCGACGGCCATGGGTCAGCGCGACGCGCGCGCGGCGGGCGAGACCGCGAGGTAGTCGACGGCCAGGCCCAGCCCGCCCAGCTGGGACGGGTGAAACCCCGGCCGGTAGTAGTCACCGACACCGCGGACGAATTTCAGCGGCCCGGGCACCAACCCCCGTCGTGCCGCGCGCACGTAGTCGCGCCAGCGCGGCTTGGTGCCCGGCGGCAGGTAGGGGTCCACCGAGTACAGGAACCGGACGCCGCGGATCCACAACAGCAGCATGGCGGGCGTGACGACCAGCTGGGCGCGCACCCGTCGCCAATACCCGGCCCGCAGGTGCTTCATGGTGTCGAAGGCGACCGCCTTGTGCTCGACCTCCTCGGCGCCGTGCCACCGCAGCATGTCGAGCATCACCGGGTCGGTGCCGATGGCGTCGTGGGCCGGCGAGTTGAGCACCCACTCCCCCAGGATGGCGGTGTAGTGCTCGATCGCCGACACGAGCGACACCTGTTCGAGCAGCCAGGCGCGCTGGCGGCGCAGGTTCCACGCGGGCCTGGGCCCCAGCAGCTTCTCGAACAGCCACCTGATCTGGTCGGTGTACGGCGTGAGGTCGACGCCCTCGGCCGCGAAGTGAGCCAGCACCTTGGCGTGCGCCTGGGAATGCACGGCCTCCTGGCCGATGAAACCCTGCACGTCCAGCCGCAGCTGGTCATCCTTGATCAGCGGCAACGTCTTCTTGAACACGTCGACGAAGAACTCTTCGCCCGCGGGTAGCAGCAGGTGCAGGACGTTGAGCATGTGGGTGGCGAACGGCTCGCCCGGCACGTAGTGGAACGGTAGGCGCGCCCACTCGAACTCGACGCCGCGCGCCTCGAGGACGAGGCGCTCGTGGTCCGACGTCGCGTCGTGCGGACCCGCTGCCTGGTCGTCGACGGTGAACATCGTGGCCCCCTAGCTCGGCGCTTACCCGCGCGCGTGGCAAGTATAAAGACACGGCCAAGATATGCGAAACCGCCGGTACCGGGTTTCTTCCCGAGTTGTCCTCAGTGGGCCGCGGCGTGCCGGCGCAACTCGTACTGCCCGGGGTCGGTGTGAGCCAGCATGGCGCGGTGTTCGCCGGGCGTGAAGGGCCACACCTCCGGCACCCCGTCCTTGTTCAGGTACCAGCTGTTACAGCCGGTGGTCCACACGGTGTCCGGCATCGCGGCCCGCAGCCGGGCGTTGAAAGCGTCCGTCGCCGATGCCGTCGGCTCCACCGTGTCGAACTCGCCGCGGCGCCAGCGCTCGATCCAGCGCACGATGTGGTCGGCCTGCGACTCCGCCACGGTGGTCAACGCGAGGTTTCCCACCGGGCTGTGCGGCCCCAGCATCATGAAGAAGTTGGGGAATCCCGGCAGCGCGACGGTTTGGTATGCCCACGGACCGTCGCGCCACACGTCGTCGGCGGCGATCCCGCCGCGGCCGACGAGCCGCATCGGGCGAAAGAACGCGTGGGTGTCGAACCCGGTGCACAACACGATGATGTCGACCTCGTGCAAGGCGCCGTCGTCGGTCACGACGCCGCGTAGGTCTACATGGTCGATGCCGGCGGTGACCAGTTCGACGTCGTCGCGTTGCATCGCCCGGAAGAAGCGATTCGACATCACCAGCCGTTTGCACATCGGCGTGTAGTCGGGAGTCAGCGCCCGCCGCAACTCCGGGTCACGCACCTCGAGCAGGCTGGCGCGGCACAGCGCTCCCATGATCTTTCGCCGCAGACCCGGCTTGGTCAGCCCGACCGCGAAGGTGTCGAAGGCGAGGCTGTAGGCCCGGTAGGCGAAGCGGTCGAGCCACGGCGCCCGCCGGCGGGTGACGCCGGTCAACCGGGTGTAGCGCGGGTTGGGCAGCCGAAGCACCCATTGTGCGGTGCGCTGGAACAGCACGACCTTGCCCGCCACGCCGGCCAGGCCGCACACCAGCTGCACGCCGGTGGATCCGTTGCCGACCACCGCGACCCGCCGGCCCGGTAGCTCGACGGAGTGATCCCAGCGCGCCGAGTGAAAGACGTGGCCCGCGAAGTCGTCCAGGCCCGGGATCGACGGCATCCGGGGATGGTGCAGCACTCCGGTCGCCGAGATCAGAAAATCGACTTGGGATTCGTCTCCACCGTCCGTGCGCAGCACCCACCGGCCGCCTTGGAAACGCGCGCTGACGATTTCGGTGCCGAACCTGATGCGCTGCCGCAGCCCGAACCGGTCGGCGACGCCGCGGAAGTAGTTCTGGATCTCGTTGCCCGGCGAAAACAGGTGCGACCAGTCGGGCTTCATCGCGAAGCTGTACTGGTAGACGCGCGAGGGGATGTCGCAAACCAGGCCTGGGTAGGTGTTGTCGCGCCAGGTGCCGCCCACCTCGTCGGCCTTCTCGTAGAGGGTGACATCGGTAATGCCCTTGCGCAGCAACGCAATTGCGACGCACAGCCCGGACATGCCCGCCCCTACGACGGCCACGGCCGGATCGCGCCTCGTCATCGCGGGTTACCCCGTCTCGGCCCGCCGCTTGAGGCGCTGCAGGGTGAGCCGGATGTGCTCGGTGTTGGCTGCCGCCCGATCGCTGACCCCGGTGGCCGTGCCCGCGAGCTTGCGGAACCAGCCGGGTCGCCGGTCCCAGGTGCTCTCGGTGACGCGGCAGCCGCCGCCGGCGCCTCCCAAGTCGGTGATGTCGTATTGCCAGCGGGCGATCGGGATGCGGGCATACCGCACGTCGAATGCGAAGACGCGGCCCGGTCCGGCGTCGGTGACCGTGCACGTGGTGGTCCAGCGCCGGACGCTGTTTTCGTTCCTGCCGACGAACACCGCGCCAGGGCGGACCGCGTCGCCCTTGCGCCACTCCATCGCCACCGCCTCCTCGGCCAGCGAGGCCAGCGTCGGCAGGTCGGTGATCAGCCCATACACGACGTCCGGACGCGCGTCGATCTGCACGGTGGCGGTCGCGCACGGATCCTCCATTCGCCGATCATAAGTCCTGGCCCGATGGTGGCAACCCGCTTCGCCCGGCTACATCGCGCTTGACTAAATAGGTGCCGCCCCACGGAGATGCTCGAAGATCAGCGACGTCTGGGTGCCGGCGACGTCGGCGTCGGCGTTGAGGTTCTCGACGACGAATGAGCGCAAATCTTCGGTGTCGCGGGCCGCGACGTGCAGGATGAAATCGTCTGCGCCGGCGAGGAAGTAGATGTCCATCACCTGGCGCTTGGCGCGGATCTGCTGGATGAAGCTGCGGATCTTGCCGCGCGCGTTGGAATGCAGGTTGACCGAGATCATGGCCTGCAGCGGCAGGCCCACCGCGACCGGGTCGATGTCGGTGTAGAAGCCCCGGATGACACCGAGGTCCACCAGCCGGCGAACCCGGCCGTGACAGGTCGACGGCGCAATCCCGACCGCCTCGGCCAGCGCGTTGTTGGTGATCCGGGCGTCGCCGTGCAGCGTGGCCAGGATTTTGCGGTCCACCTCGTCGAGATCCGCCGGCCGAAGATCCTTCGGCGAGCCATCGGCCAGGCGCTCGCGCTCCGCTGAGTTTCCGGGCATTGCCCCACGGTACAGAAGCATCATCAGCCGGTTTGCGGGGTTATCGAATCTTCTTCACACTTGAGGCATGCGCGTCGGCGTTCCCACCGAGACCAAGACCAACGAATTCCGGGTGGCCATCACCCCTGCCGGCGTCGCGGAACTGACCCGTCGCGGCCACGAGGTGCTCATCCAGGCCGGCGCCGGCGAAGGGTCGGCGATCCCCGACGCGGAGTTCAAGGCGGCGGGCGCCCAGCTGACCAGCACCGCCGAGCAGGTGTGGGCCGACGCCGACCTGCTGCTCAAGGTCAAAGAACCGGTACCGGCCGAGTATGGCGTGCTGCGGCACGGCCAGGTGCTGTTCACCTATCTGCACCTCGCGGCTTCCCGGGCCTGCACCGACGCGCTATTGGCCTCGGGCACAACGTCGATCGCCTACGAGACGGTCCAGGCCGCCGACGGGACGCTGCCGTTGCTGGCCCCGATGAGCGAGGTCGCCGGCCGGCTCTCGGCGCAGGTCGGTGCCTACCACCTGATGCGGACGCAGGGCGGCCGCGGCGTGCTGATGGGCGGGGTGCCGGGCGTCAAGCCCGCCGACGTCGTGGTGATCGGTGGCGGCACGGCCGGCTATCACGCCGCCCGGGTCGCCGGCGGGATGGGCGCCAGCGTCATGGTTTTCGACGTCAATCTCAACAAGCTGCGGCTGCTGGACGCGGAGTTCGGCGGACGCGTCGGCACCCGCTATTCGTCCGCGTACGAGCTGGACGGCGCCGTCAAGCGCGCCGACCTGGTGATCGGGGCGGTCCTGGTGCCCGGCGCCAAGGCTCCCCGGCTGATCTCCAATTCGCTTGTCGCGCAGATGAAGCCGGGCGCCGTGCTGGTGGACATCTCCATCGATCAAGGCGGCTGCTTCGAGGATTCACGACCTACCACGCACGACGAACCCACGTTCGCGGTGCACGACACGCTGTTCTACTGCGTGGCGAACATGCCCAGCGCCGTGCCGAAGACGTCGACCTTCGCGCTGACCAACGCGACCATGCCGTACGTGCTCAAGCTCGCCGAGGCCGGGTGGCGGGCCGCATGCCGGTCGGATGCCGCTCTGGCCAAAGGCCTTTCGACGCACGACGGGCTGCTGCTGTCCGAACGGGTGGCCGCCGACCTCGGCTTGGCGTGCACCGATCCGGCGAGCGTGCTGGCCTGAGCCTCAGCCCTGCCCGGTCAGCCACGGCAGCGCCGACCCGGTCACTTCGGCGATCAGCGGGCCCAAAGCGTCGGCGTCCTTGTTCGGCGACGCCGACCGCGTCATCACCGACAGCAGCACCCTCTGAGAGCCGGGCCCGTAGGCGATGCCGATGTCGTTGGTGCTGCCGTAGTCCCCGGTGCCCGTCTTGTCCGCGCTGGTCCACCCGGGCGGCAGGCTCGCCCGCATCGTGGAGGTGACATTGCCGCGCATCCAGTCCTCCAGCTGGCGGCGCTGCGGCTCACCGAGAACCGTTCCGGTGAGCAGGCTTTGGATCCCGCCGCCCAGGGCCCGTGGGGTGCTGGTATCGCGCGGGTCGCCGGGTATCGCGGTGTTCAGGTCCGTCTCCCAGCGGTCCAGCCTGGTGTGCTCGTCGCCGAGGGAACGCGCGAAGTCGGTGACGGCCGGCGGCCCGCCGATCGCCCGCAACAGCAGGTTGGCGGCGGCGTTGTCGCTGCGCTGCAGCGCGGCCGCGCACAGTTGCGCCAGGGGCATCGTCCGGCCGGCCTGCGGCGCCGTGACGGGTGAATTCGGCAGCAGCGCACCGGGATCGATGAAGACGGCTTGCCGCAAATCCAATTCGCCGCGCTGGGCCAGCTGTAGCACCCGCGCGGCGGAGTAGGCCTTGAACGTCGAACACACCGCGAACGGATCGCCGTCGCGATGTGCCAGGGTGCGCCCGCTGCCGAGGTCGGTGGCGAAAAGCCCGACGTAGGCGTCGTACCGACCCTCCAGTTCGCCGAGCCGGTCATAGACGCCGGACGGATCAGGGCTGGGCGCCGCGGCGGCGCGTCCACAGGCGGTAAGCACCGACGCGGCGACCGCGACGGACGGCAGCCGCCGTCGTGACAACGCCGGCACGGTCGCTAACCGTTGAGACCGGCGACGATGTCGGCCGCCGGCCCGGTGCGCGCCTCCTTGAACGACGTTCCGGCCCAAAGGGTCATCCCGTTCGGGTCCTCCCAATCGGTCGCCGCCTCCCGGATCGGCAGCGTCATCTGGTCGACCTCGGGATAGCCCAGCGGGGCCACAGTGTCGAGACGCCGGATGAATTCGTTTTCCAGGCCGCGCGCGTACCGGCCCGAGAACGCGCGCGAGACAATGGTCTTCGCGAACAGCTGATTCTTCATGGCGGTGCGATGGGCCTTGCTGGTGCCGGCCTCGTCGCTGAGCAGCAGCGCGGTGCCGATCTGCGCGGCCACCGCGCCCCGGCGCAGCACGCCGGCAACGTCCTCGGCGGTGCCCAGCCCGCCCGCCGCGATGATCGGGATGTCGCGATGCGCCCGGTGGATCCGATCGATCAGGTCGTGCAGCGGCTCGGTGCCCGGCTCCATGTCGGGTGCGAAGGTCCCGCGATGGCCGCCGGCGTTCGGGCCCTGCACCACCAGGCTGTCGGCGCCGGCCGCGACCGCCACCCCGGCCTCGTAGGCCGAGGTCACCGTGATCATCACCAGCAGGCCCAGCGCGCTCATCCGCCGGATCACGTCCGGCTCCGGCACGCCGAAGGTGAACGACACCAGCTCCGGGCGTACATCGGCGACCACCTCGAGCTTTCGCTCCCAGTCGCCGTCGTCACCGTATTCGGGGCGGCCAACCTCGCACTGGTAGTGCTCGGCGATGCCTTCGAGTTCGTCGGCGTAATAGTCCAGCGCGATCCAGTCGGCGACGCTGGGCTGGGGCACCACGAGGTTGACCCCCAGCGGGCCGGTGGTCATGGCGCGCGCGGCGGCGATGTCTTCGGCGAACCGCTCCGCGCTGAGGTACGCCGACGGGATGAAACCAAGCCCACCGGCGTTGGACACCGCCGCGGCCAGCGCCGGCGTGCCGGGACCGCCGGCCATCGGCGCACCCACGACGGGCACGGGGATATCCCAGAAGCCCAGAACCATGGGGCTAATTTACCATCGCCCGAAGTTGTTGGGGCAGCGATCGTTTCGATGAATACGGTCCCAGAACGGCGGCGCCGTAACGCGTGCTCAGCAGGCGGTGGGCCACCGTGTTGACCTCTTCGACGGTCACCTCGTCGATCCGCCGCAGGGTGTGCTCGATGCTGCGATGTTTGCCGTAGTTCAGTTCGCTGCGGCCGATGCGGCTCATCCGGGAGCTGGAGTCCTCCAGCCCGAGCACCAGCCCGCCCCGCAGCGAGCCCTTGGCGATGCGGCATTCCGCCTCGGTGATGCCGTCGCGCGCCACCGATTCGAGCACCTCACCGGTCACAGCCATCACGTCGGCGAAGCGCTCGGGCAGACACGCGGCATACACCGACAGCGCGCCGCTGTCGGCGAACACGTCCAGCGCCGAATAGACGGAGTAGGCCAGCCCGCGCAGCTCGCGGACCTCCTGGAACAGTCGCGAGCTCAGGCCGCCGCCCAGCGCGGTGTTCAGCACCGAGAGCGCCCAGCGATGCTCCCAGCCGCGCCCGGGCGTGCGGACGCCCAGCGACACGTGGGTCTGCTCGGCGCCCCGGTTCACCAGCGTCAATCCGGGGCGCCCGGCGACCCGCCCGGCACCCTTGCGCGGCGCGATGGGCTGGCGCCCGCGCACCAGGTGCGGCCCGAAGTGCTCGCGCACCAGCGCGACCACCTCGTCGTGGTCGACGTTGCCGGCCACCGCGACGACCATCCGTTCCGGGGTGTAGCGCCGCACGTGAAACGAGTGCAGCTGGGCCCGCGTCATCGCCGACACCGATCGCGCCGAGCCGATCACCGGGCGGCCCACCGGGTGGTCACCGAACAGCGCCCCCAAGAACATGTCCCCCAGCGCGTCCTCGGGGTCGTCGTCGCGCATCGCGATTTCCTCGAGGACGACGTCGCGCTCCAGCTCGACGTCCTCGGCGGCGCAGCGCCCTTTGAGCACGACGTCGGCGACCAGGTCGATCGCCAGCTCCAGGTCGCTGTCGAGCACATGCGCGTAGTAGCAGGTGTGCTCCTTGGCGGTAAAAGCGTTCAGTTCCCCGCCGACGGCGTCCATCGCCTGCGCGATGTCGACGGCCGTGCGGGTCGGGGTCGACTTGAACAGCAGATGCTCGAGGAAGTGCGCGGCCCCGGCCACGGTGGCACCCTCGTCACGCGATCCCACCCCGACCCAGACCCCGACCGACGCCGAGCGCACCGCGGGCAGGTACTCGGTGACCACCCGCAGGCCGCCCGGCAGCGTGGTGCGGCGCAGTGCGGCTTGGTGTTCTGATTCGGCGGTCCGCTTCGCCGCCCGCAGGGCGCCCGCCCGACCGGGACGTGCGCCGGCCGATGCGTCAGCCGCTGGCCTCCTACGGTCAGCTAATGGCATCGGCAGGAGCGGCCGCCTGAGGGGGCGCGGCGTCGGCGGGAGCTGCGCTGTCTTCTTCGACCAGGACCAAAGAGATCTTGCCCCGCTTGTCGATATCGGCGATCTCGACCCGCAGCTTGTCGCCGACGTTCACCACGTCCTCGACCTTCGCGATGCGCTTGCCCTTGCCGAGCTTGGAAATGTGCACCAGGCCGTCGCGGCCGGGCAGCAACGACACGAATGCGCCGAAATCCGTTGTCTTGACCACAGTTCCGAGGAACCGCTCACCCACCGTGGGCAGCTGCGGGTTGGCGATCGCGTTGATCCGGTCGATCGCGGCCTGCGCCGAGGGACCGTCGGTGGCGCCGACGAAGACGGTGCCGTCGTCCTCGATGGAGATCTGCGCGCCGGTCTCCTCGGTGATCGCGTTGATGACCTTGCCCTTGGGCCCGATGACCTCACCGATCTTGTCGACCGGAACCTTGATGGTGGTCACCCGCGGCGCGTAGGGGCTCATCTCGTCGGGGGCGTCGATGGCCTCGGCCATGACTTCGAGGATGGTCAGCCGCGCGTCCTTCGCCTGGGCGAGAGCGCCGGCCAGGACCTTTGACGGGATCCCGTCCAGCTTGGTGTCCAGCTGCAGGGCGGTGACGATGTCCTTGGTGCCGGCGCACTTGAAGTCCATGTCGCCGAACGCGTCCTCGGCACCGAGGATGTCGGTCAGGGTGACGAAGCGCCGCTCGGACTTGCCGTCCACCTCGACGTCGTCGGAGACCAGGCCCATTGCGATGCCGGCCACCGGCGCCTTCAGCGGCACGCCGGCGTTGAGCAACGCCAGCGTGGACGCGCACACCGATCCCATCGACGTCGAGCCGTTGGAGCTCAGCGCCTCGGACACCTGCCGGATGGCGTACGGGAACTCCTCGACGCTGGGCAGCACCGGGATCAGGGCCCGCTCGGCGAGCGCGCCGTGCCCGATCTCGCGCCGCTTGGGCGAACCGACCCGGCCGGTCTCGCCGGTGGAGAACGGCGGGAAGTTGTAGTGGTGCATGTACCGCTTGGAGGTTTCCGGCCCCAGCGAGTCGATCTGCTGGGCCATCTTGACCATGTCCAGCGTGGTCACGCCCAGGATCTGGGTTTCGCCGCGCTCGAACAGCGCGCTGCCGTGCGCCCTCGGGACCACCGCGACCTCGGCCGAAAGGGCGCGGATGTCGGTGATGCCGCGGCCGTCGATGCGGAAGTGGTCGGTGAGGATGCGCTGGCGGACCAGCTTCTTGGTCAGCGAGCGGAAGGCGGCGCTGACCTCTTTTTCACGGCCTTCGTAGGTGCCGGCCAACCGCTCGAGGACCTCCGCCTTGAGCTCGTCGGTGCGCGCGTCGCGCTCGGCCTTGCCGCCGATGGTCAGCGCCTTGGCCAACTCATCGGTGGCCACCGAGGCGACCGAGTAGTAGACGTCGTCAGCGTAATCGGGAAACGTCGGGAAGTCACCGGTGGGCTTGGCGGCCTTTTCGGCCAGCTCCTGCTGGGCAGTGCACAGCGCCGCGATGAACGGCTTGGCCGCCTCGAGGCCTTCGGCCACAACGGTTTCCGTGGGCGCCTGGGCGCCACCCTCGACGAGCTCGATGACGTTGTCAGTGGCCTCGGCCTCGACCATCATGATGGCTATATCTTTTTTGCCGTCGGCTTCACCGACAATGCGGCCGGCGACGACCATGTCGAACACCGCCCGTTCGAGCTGCTCGACCGTGGGGAACGCGACCCAGGTGCCGTCAATCAGCGCCACCCGCACGCCCCCGATCGGGCCGGAGAACGGCAGGCCGCTCAGCTGGGTGGAGGCCGACGCGGCGTTGATCGCGAGCACGTCGTACAGGTCGTTGGGATCCAGGCTCAGGATGGTCACGACGACCTGGATCTCGTTGCGCAGCCCGTTGACGAACGACGGGCGCAGCGGCCGGTCGATCAGCCGGCAGGTCAGGATCGCGTCGGTGGAGGGACGGCCCTCGCGACGGAAGAACGAACCGGGGATCCGACCGGCGGCATACATCCGCTCCTCGACATCCACGGTCAGCGGGAAGAAGTCGAAGTGCTCCTTGGGACTCTTGCTGGCGGTGGTCGCCGACAGCAGCATGTTTTCGTCGTCCAGGTATGCGACGACGGCGCCGGCGGCCTGCTGGGCCAGCCTGCCGGTCTCGAAACGGACGGTGCGGGTGCCGAAGCTCCCGTTGTCGATGATGGCGGTCGCCTCGAACACGCCCTCTTCAATTTCAGCTACAGACATGGGTGTCCGTATGGCCTCTCTCAAGTTATTCGGCTTTTTCGCGCGCCCACGCAGAACCCGGAGAGCACAAGTCTGGATGCGGCTGCGGCCATCGATCGAAGCGGCCGACCTGCTCCAGATCCGGAGAGCCCGGCAGCCACTACCGAAGACCGCCCGATGCAGACTGGGCTGCTTCCTTGGACGTGCATAGCGGCACGCTGGAACGGCACGCGCGGATCTGCGCGGACCGCACCGTTTGCTCGGGCCGAACCGGCCCAGAACGCTCCCACTCTACACGGGCGAACCTGGCCCGCCAGAGGGCTGGTGGATTTGCCAGGCCGTCAGCGACGCAGACCCAGGCGCTCGACCAGCGAGCGGTAGCGCTCCACGTCGATCTGGGACACGTACTTGAGCAGTCGGCGCCGGCGACCCACCAGCAGCAGCAGTCCCCGCCGCGAGTGGTGGTCGTGCTTGTGCACCTTGAGGTGCTCGGTCAGGTCGGCGATCCGCTTGGTCAGCAGCGCGACCTGCGCCTCCGGCGAGCCGGTGTCGGTGTCGTGCAGGCCGTAGGTGCCCAGGATTTCTTTCTTCTGTTCGGCAGTCAGCGCCACGAAAATATCTCCATCAATTGGTCCGCGATGTGAATTTCCGGCGTGGCCACCGCGAACCGCAGCACGCGCCGATGTCGACCGGCAGTTTAGCAGCCGCGCGTCGCCCGCCCCGAATCGTCGGTCGGATGGTGGCGACCCGCTACGCCCGGCTACGCCGCGCTTGCGATCGCCAGTCGGATGGTGGCGACCCGCTACGCCCGGCTACGCCGCGCTTGCGATCGCCGGTCGGATCGTGGCGACCCGCTGCGCCCGGCTACGCCGCACTTGCGATCGCCAGTCGCGCCCTAGTCGGTGAGCAGGGTGCGGGCGCGCTCGGTGTCCGCGCCCATCGCGGCCACCAGGTCCTTGACCGAATCGAACTTGCACTGTCCGCGGATGCGCGCGACGAAGTCCAGCGCGACGTGCTGCCCGTACAGGTCGGCGGTGGTGTCTAAGACGAACGCCTCGACGGTGCGGGTGCGGCCGGAGAATGTCGGGTTGGTGCCGACGGATACCGCGGCCTGGTAGCGCTCCCCCGGGATGACGGTGCCGGTCACCGGCCCGTGCCCGAGCACGGTGAACCAGGCGGCGTACACGCCGTCGGCCGGGATGGCCGAATACATCGGCGGCGCCACGTTGGCGGTGGGAAAGCCCAGCTCGGCGCCGCGGCCGTAACCCCGGACGACGACGCCCTCGACGCGATGCGGGCGGCCCAGCGCCTCGGCGGCCGCCACCACGTCCCCGGCGTCCACGCAGGACCGGATGTAGGTCGACGAGAACGTCACGGTCTCGTTGCTGTGGTGCTCGGACAGCAGCGACATGGACTCCACCGCGAACCCGAACCGCTCGCCGGCGCGCCGCAGGGTCTCGACGTTGCCCGCGGCCTTCTTGCCGAAGGTGAAGTTTTCCCCCACCACGACCTCGACCACGTGCAGGTTTTCCACCAGCAGCTCGTGGACGTAGCGCTCCGGGGTGAGCTTCATGAAATCGCTGGTGAACGGCATCACCAGGAAGACGTCGATGCCCAGCTCCTCGACGAGCTCGGCGCGCCGGGTGAGCGTGGTCAGCTGCGCCGGGTGGCTGCCGGGATAGACGACTTCCATCGGGTGCGGGTCGAATGTCATGAGCACGGCGGGCACGTTGCGCGCGCGGCCGGCCTTGACCGCGTGCGCGATCAGTTCGGCGTGGCCGCGGTGCACGCCATCGAACACCCCGATGGTGAGCACGCATCGGCCCCAGTCCGTGGGAATCTCGTCTTGGCCGCGCCACCGCTGCACGACGCAAGCCTACGGCGCCGCGCCGGTCCATGGCGTGCCAGATCACGCGTCGGGCTGTGGGCGCCGAGCCTGCGCCCAGATCGCCACTTGGCGACTCGCGGGCGCTCTCACCGCAGGCTCGGCGGCGCCGGGTGGTGGCGACTGGCCAGACAGGCGCCGGATTAGGCCTGGGTTGCCTAAACTTTGTGCTTGTGAGGGCGGATGACGAGCCTGGCGGCATCACCGCGGTCGGCCAGGACTATCTCAAGGTCATCTGGAATGCCCAGGAGTGGTGCACCGACGGGCGCCCCGAAAAGGTCAGCACCAAGATGCTGGCCGACCGGATCGGGGTGTCGGCCAGCACGGCGTCGGAGTCGATCCGCAAGCTCGCCGAGCAGGGTCTGGTCGATCACGCAAAGTACGGCGCGGTGACGTTGACGGAGGCCGGGCGGCGAGCGGCGCTCGAGGTGGTGCGACGACACCGGCTGTTGGAGACCTTCTTGGTCAACGAGCTCGGTTACGGCTGGGACGAGGTGCACGACGAGGCCGAGGTGCTCGAGCACGCGGTGTCGGATCGGCTGGTGGCCCGCATCGACGCCAAGCTTGGGTTCCCGCGGCGCGACCCGCACGGCGACCCGATCCCGGCGTCCGACGGGCAGGTGCCCACGCCGCCGGCCCGTCAGCTGTGGGCGTGCGGTGACGGGGAGACCGGGACGGTGGCCCGCATCTCCGACGCCGACCCGGAGATGCTCCGCTATTTCACCGACGTGGGGATCAGCCTCGACTCCCGGCTGCGAGTGCTGACCCGCCGCGAGTTCGCCGGCATGGTCTCGGTGGCCATCCAGTCCGCCGACGGGGTCGAGAACACCGTCGACCTGGGCAGCCCCGCGGCGCGGGCGATCTGGGTGGTGGGCTGACCCCGGCGACCGCCAACGCGGCGACGCCGGGCGCAGCTTGTAGTCCCCTCTAGGGTGGCGCGACGGCAAGTTCCCACTCGGTGCCGCTCGCGCATAAATATGAGTTTTCTATGTGTTGGAGCAGACGGCGTTCATCCGTTGCGACAATTGCATACTGTATGCAATCAACAGCAGGCGCAGGCGAAGAGTGGGGGCCACGGATGGATTTCGGGGCGTTGCCTCCGGAGGTGAATTCCGGCCGGATGTATCGGGGGCCCGGACCTGCCACCCTGCTCGCCGCGGCCGCGGGATGGGAGGGCTTGGCCTACGAGATGTACACCGCGGCCGGCTGCTACGAATCGGTGATCACGGCTCTGGCCGGCGAATCGTGGACGGGCCCTTCATCGAGGGCGATGGCGGCCGCCGTCGCGCCCTACCTGCTGTGGATGGGGGCCACAGCGGCCCAGTGCGAGGAAGCGGCCAACGGGGCCACTGCGGCGGCGGCGGCCTACGAGACGGCGCACGCGATAACGGTGCCGCCACCGATGGTCGCCGCCAACAGAATTCAGCTTGCGGCGTTGATCGGCACCAACACCTTCGGGCAGAACACGCCGGCGATCATGGCCACCGAGGCCGAGTACGGCGAAATGTGGGCCCAAGACGCTTCGGCGATGTACGGCTACGCGGCCAGTTCGGCTGCCGCCGCAACCCTTTCGGCCTTCGCGCCGCCGCTGCCCACGACGAAACCGGGCGGCCCTGTTGTGCCCTCGGCGCCGCGAATGCTGCAAGCACTGGCAAGACCTGGATCAGGGTGGAGTTCCGCAGGGTCGTCGACCGCGGTGGGCGCCGGGGCACCGCTGGCATCATCGGGGGCTTTCGCACCGGTTGCGGCCCTGTCCGGCATGGCCGGCCCCCTCGACCAAAAGCGCCACCCGCACCGCGGGTTTGGGTACCCAAGCCGCCTCGCAGCTAGCCTCCGCCGCGATGACAAGCTTGTTGACCGCCGGCACCGCCGCCACGCCTGAGCTCGGTACGCACGCATTCGGGCTGGCGTCAGACGGCTTCGGGCTGGGAAGCGATATAAGCGGGCTCGGCTTGGACCTCGCCGGTTCCGGCCTCGAATTCGTCGGAAGTGATTCGCTCGTGGGCGCCGCGGAAGTTGCAGCTCCGGCCGAGTTGGGCGCCGTGGAACCGCTGCAGGGCCTAGGAGGCTTCGCCGATCCACTGGCAGGAGCCGACGGCGGGGCGTATGCCGTTCTGGGTCAAGCGCCTTCGCTGGGAACGTTATCGGTACCGCCCAGCTGGGCCGAAGCGCTACCGGCTGCGTCGGCCGACTCGGCCGGGACCACGGGGCTTCCGGCCGCCCACCTCCGGTCAATCGGAGCCATGGTCGGCCGTGGGTCCGCAGCAGCGGCTCACCGAGTCGGCTCACACGTCTTTCTGATCCCACGCTCGCCGGTCGGGGGCTAGCTCGGCCAGGCCCGAACATGCGCCGGACGGCTTGCTTGATTCGTCCAAGCTATCAACGGATCACGAATGTCCATCAACGACGGGTCCACACGGGTGCCGGCGGTATATATCCTTGCGGTGGAACGCATTGGAATGGGATGCAAGGTATTACGGCCCTCGCCAACGACTGAGTGGAGGAAACCCGTTGATCCGCCCCTCGATAGGCGACGCGATACGTGAGTTGCTCTTCAGCCACCACCGCACGGTCGATGACGTCATGAACGCGTTTTTCGCCGACGACTACGAGCATCGTGACAACGGAAAAGCCTACACCCGCGCTGAATTCGCAAGCGCGGCATGGGCGGCACGAGCAAACATCTCGCACGGGACCGTCATCACGCTCGATGAGCTTCGATACTGGAACCGCTACGCCGAACGGCATATTCTCGAGGTCACGAAGGTCGACGGCTCGGTAGAATGCACGGAGGTGTACGTCATCGGCCGTTACGCCATCGACGGGCGATTCGCCACGCTGCATGAGGCTCGTCTCCCGTTGGCAAGCCCGAACGAGACACCGTCGCGGCCCGAGCCCGAACGCAGGGTCGCTCGTTAGCCGGTCAAGAGAGCCGGGGCCTTTGTCTCGCAGCGCTTTCCATGCAACGGCCGATTCGCTGAGCCCGGACTATCAGCTGTTCACGCTTCGGGCCGGGCGCGACAAGTGCAGTGATCGGCCGAGTGCCAGACCAAGGGCCGTAGCGCCGCTGACCATGCCGTAGCGCACCGCTACCGAACCCAGCCGCCGGTGAATCACGCGGCCCAACATCGAGACCGCATCACCAAACGTGCCCCGTGCGCCGCCGCGGCCACCCGTCCACCGGGACGGCATCCCACGGCGCATCGCTCCTTCGGCCTCCTCCACGATGCGTGCCATCGTGGCGACCGCATGTGCCGGATACGCCCCGACGCTTGTTTCGGCCGAAAGCATGACGGCGTCGGTGCCGTCCAAGACGGCATTGGCGACGTCGGAGACTTCTGCCCGGGTGGGACGCCGGTCCGAGACCATCGAATCGAGCATGTGCGTCGCCACGATCACCGGTTTCGCCGCCTCCCGGCACAGGCGTATCACCCGCTTCTGCACCAGCGGCACCTGCTCCAAAGGCATTTCGACACCGAGGTCACCGCGGGCCACCATCAAGCCGTCGAAGGCCCCGACGATCGCCGGTAAACACGAGACCGCCTCGGGTTTTTCCAGTTTGACGATCAGCGGCACTCTCCTGCCCACCCGATCCATGACGGTGTGGGCCAGCTTTGCCTCTTCGGGGGCGCGCACAAACGACATGGCGACCATGTCCACACCGAGCCGCAAGGCAAACTCCATGTCATCGATGTCTTTGTCGGACAACGGTGGAGCGCTGACGGCGACTCCGGGTAACGAGATGCCCTTGTTGTCGCTGACCGGTCCGCCGTGGATGACCTCGCAGCTCACGTCGCCCCCGTTGACCCGCACCACCGCCAGGTCGACCTTGCCGTCGTCGACGAGGAGGCGATCGCCGGGTTTGACGTCCGTCGCCAATCCGTCGTAGGTCGTGGAGACCCGGTCGTGATCGCCCGGACAGGTCTGCGTGGTGATCACCACCTGCTCGCCGGCGCTCCACACGACGGGCCCGACAGCGAATCGCCCCAGCCGGATCTTGGGTCCCTGAAGATCCGCGAGCACCTGCACAGGACGCCGGCGTTCGGCCGCGATCTGGCGGACCAAGTCATAGAACGCCGAATGCTCCGCTTGCGTGCCGTGGCTGAAATTGAGCCGCGCCACGTCCATTCCGGCATCGACCAGCTCGGTCAATCGCGGGGCTGTGGCGGTCGCGGGCCCTAGGGTGCAGACGATTTTCGTTCGGCGCTTCACGGGTTTTCCTTCCGTTAGGGCAGGGCTGGTTGCGGTTCTTTGGCGATGGCATCACCGCTGTGTGATGGCCCTAGTCCGCCGGCACGCGCAAGCAGTTCGGTAGCCGCGTGGACCGTGCGAAGGGTGGGGGCGGTCGCTCCGGTCAGGTCGGCAAGCTCGACCACCGCGGACACGATGGCGTCGAGCTCCAGCTGCTTGCCCGCTTCGAGGTCTTGCAGCATCGAGGTCTTGTGGTGGCCCACCTTTTCCGCGCCGCGCAGCCGCTTCTCGATGGAAATGTCCGGTTTGCAGCCGAGGCGGGCGGCGATGTCGAGGGTTTCCTCCATCAGCTGTATGACCACTTGCCGGGTCCGCGGATGCTGGCACATCTCCACCATCGTCGCCCTGGTGAGCGCACTCAGCGGATTGAACGCCACATTGCCCATGAGCTTGATCCAGATGTCGCTGCGCAAATCGGTCTCCACCGGGCATTTGAGGCCGCCGGCCACCATGGCGTCACTCAACGCCCGACAACGTTCGGAGAGTTCTCCAGACGGCTCACCGATGGAAAACCGGGTGCCTTCCAAGTGCCGAACCACCCCGGGAGCCTCGAGCACGGTTGCCGGAAACACCACGCAGCCGATTGCGCGCTCGGGCGGTAACACGGCGCTCGTCGCACCACCGGGATCGACGGCCTCGATCCGGGTGCCCCGGTACGGACCTGGCAGGCCGTGGAAATACCACCAGGGAATCCCGTTCTGCGCGGCCACGATTGCCGTCTGCTCACCGAGCAGCGGCCTGACCAGGGGACCGCAGGTCGGATAGCTATGTGCCTTGAGTCCGAGGAAAACGTAGTCGACAGGCCCGATCTCGGCCGGGCGATCCGTAGCGTTCGGGTGGGCCAGGAAATCACCACGAGGGCTGAGGACGCGGACACCGTTTTCCCTCATGGCGCGCAGGTTTTCGTTGCGCGCGATCAGATGGACCTCGGCGCCACCACGGTGCAACGCTGCACCCCAGTAGGCGCCGATCGCACCGGCGCCAACGACTGCAATCCTCATGCTGACTCCTCACCGCATACCGATGCACTCGTCGCGAGCGCCAAGGCCCCGTCCCGGAATTGATGATTGCATACAGTATGCGGTGCCGGTACCTTAAGTCCATCCTCGGTGTTGCATTGGTCTGCTGACGAATGGACAGATCTGGCGCCGCCCCGAGCGTTCTCCCGGCCACAGCCAAGGAAAGAAGGATATGTCGGTAATCGGAGTGCCCCGGGAAACCACTGTCGGCGAGCGGCGAGTCGCGTTGGTACCCAAAGTTATCGAGGGCTTGCATCGCGCCGGCCATGCCGTCGTCGTCGAGGCGGGCGCGGGAGCGGGAGCGCTCATCGGCGACGACGATTACGAAAAGGCCGGAGCCACGATCGGTTATCCCTGGTCGGCCGACATTGTCGTCAAGGTCAATCCGCCGACCGCCGCAGAGATCGACCGATTGAAGCGCGGATCAACCCTGGTCGGATTCCTCGCACCGCGCACGCGACCGGAGCTCGGGCAGCAGCTGCGACTGGCAGGAGTCACGGGCTTGGCGATGGAAGCCGTCCCCCGGATCTCCCGCGCGCAGACCATGGATGCGCTGTCCTCGCAGGCCAACGTGGCCGGATACAAAGCGGTGCTGTGCGCCGCCCAATGCTCTACGCGCTTTTTTCCGATGATGACCACGGCCGCCGGAACCGTGAAACCGGCCACGGTTCTGGTGCTTGGTGTCGGCGTCGCCGGGCTTCAGGCGCTGGCGACAGCGAAACGACTGGGCGCGCGCACCACCGGATTCGACGTCCGACCCGAGGTCGCCGAGCAAGTGCAATCACTTGGCGCACAATGGCTCGAGCTCGGCGTCGAAGCGACGGGCGTAGGGGGGTACGCCCGGGCGCTGACGACAGAGGAGCAGGCCGAGCAGCAACAGCGCCTCACGGAGGCGATCTCGCGCTTCGACGTGGTGATCACCACCGCCCTGGTGCCCGGCCGTCCCGCACCCATCCTCGTCACCGCCGAGGCGGTGCGCCTGATGCGGGCGGGCAGTGTGATCGTCGACCTCGCCGGCGAAGCGGGGGGCAACTGCGAACTCACCGCGCCCGGCGAAACCGTAGTTCGCCACGACGTCACCATCGCGTCACCGCTGAACCTGCCGGCTACCATGCCCGAGCACGCGAGCGAACTCTACGCGCGAAACGTTCACGCCCTGCTCGAGCACCTGCTGGCCGGTGGCGACGCCACGGCCGATGAGGCCGACGAGATCTTTGGCGCCTGCTGCATAACCAAATCCAGCGCACAGTTGACGGAGGTCCGATGACTCTGCTGTCCAACCTGGCGATCCTGCTGCTGGCCGGCTTCGTCGGCTTCACCGTCATCTCCAAGGTGCCCAACACGCTGCACACGCCGCTCATGTCCGGTACCAACGCGATTCACGGCATCGTCCTGATCGCCGGCCTGGTGCTGCTGGGGCGGTCGGCGTCCGATCCGTTCGACCGGATCCTGCTGGTGATCGCGATCGCGTTCGGCGCCATCAACGTCGTGGGCGGTTTCCTGGTGACCGACCGCATGCTCGGCATGTTCAAGAAAAAGCCGACAGCTCAACCAGGAAAGGTCGCCTAAGCCCGTGAGTGAGCTCATCGCGGTTCTCTACATCGTCGCTTTCGCGCTGTTCATCTACGGCCTCATGGGTTTGACGGGACCACGCAGTGCGGCGCGCGGCAACGTGACCGCCGGCGTCGGCATGGTGCTTGCGATCGTGGCAACGTTGCTGGCGCCCGGGACGAGCAACTGGTGGCTGATTGTGCTCGGGCTGGCCCTCGGTTCGGTCATCGGCGTGCCGTCGGCGCGGCGGGTGAAAATGACCGCAATGCCCCAGATGGTGGCGCTGTTCAACGGAGTTGGCGGCGGAGCGGTGGCCTTGGTCTCCTGGGTGGAGTTCCGCGACAGTCACGGCTACGTCTTGGCGCCGGCGTATGTGGCCATCGCTTCGCTGTTCGCTGCGATTGTCGGTTCGGTGTCCTTTTGGGGCTCGCTCATCGCTTTCGGGAAGTTGCAAGAGGTTCTGCCGGGCCGGCCGATCGGGCTGGGGCGAGCACAACAGCCGCTGAACCTCGTGCTGCTGGCGGCCTCGGTCACGTGTGCCGTGGCCATCGGATGGGGTGGACAATCACAGCTTCTGTTCATCGGTGTCCTGCTCTCGGCGGCGGTGCTCGGCGTGATGGTGGTGTTGCCGATCGGGGGCGCCGACATGCCGGTGGTGATCTCGCTGCTCAACGCGCTGACCGGATTATCCGCCGCGGCAACGGGATTGGAGCTGGACAACACCGCGATGATCGTCGCGGGCATGATCGTCGGTGCCTCAGGCACGATCCTGACAAACCTGATGGCAAAGGCGATGAACCGATCGATACCGGCCATCGTCGCTGGAGGGTTCGGGGGCACCGGCACCGGCACGGGCGCCGAGGGCGACCCCGCCAACCAGCCGGTGCGGCAGACCACCGCGGCCGACGCGGCGTTGCAGATGGGTTATGCCAACCAGGTGATCATCGTGCCCGGCTACGGTATGGCCGTCGCGCAAGCCCAGCACGCGGTGCGCGAAATGGCCGGATTGCTCGAGGGGCGGGGCGTAGAGGTACGCCACGCCATTCACCCTGTCGCGGGTCGAATGCCCGGCCACATGAACGTTTTGCTCGCCGAAGCCGACGTTCCCTACGAACAGCTCAAAGAGATGGACGACATCAACGGGGAGTTCAGCCGGACCGACGTGGCTCTGGTGATCGGTGCCAACGATGTGACAAATCCCGCCGCCCGGTCGAATGCCTCCTCGCCGATCTATGGCATGCCGATTCTCAATGTGGACCATGCAAGGTCGGTCATAGTGCTCAAGCGTTCGATGAATCCGGGGTTCGCCGGCATCGAGAACGAGCTGTATTTCAACGACAAGACATCGATGCTCTTCGGCGACGCCAAGGCTTCCGTCGCCGAGATCACCGCCGAACTCAAAGTCCTGTGACTGCACGGCAATAGCGTGCGTGGGCGCACAAGCTTGACCGCCACGTCAGCGCGGCGGCAGAAAAGAGCCGAGATCCGGCGATAGGAAAGGAATCGAGTATCTATGTCAAAAGTGGTGTGTGTGCTCTACGACGACCCGGTCACCGGTTACCCCACCGCGTACCCGCGTCAAGGCCTGCCTCGGCTGGACCGCTACCCGGACGGCCAAACCCTGCCCACCCCGTCGGCGATCGACTTCGCGCCCGGCGCATTGCTCGGCAGCGTTTCCGGAGAACTGGGGCTGCGCTCCTATCTCGAGGACCTCGGCCACGAATTCGTCGTGACCTCGGACAAAGAAGGCTCCAATTCGGTCTTCGATCAGCACCTTTCCGACGCCGAAGTGGTGATATCCCAACCCTTCTGGCCCGCCTACCTGACTGCCGAGCGAATCGCGCGCGCTCCCAAACTCAAGCTGGCCGTCACCGCCGGAATCGGTTCCGATCACTACGACCTGGATGCCGCGATCGACCACGGCATCACGGTGGCTGAAGTCACGTTCTGCAACAGCATCAGCGTCGCCGAGCATGTCGTCATGATGATCCTGTCGCAGGTCCGCAACTACCTGCCGTCCTACCAATGGGTCATCGACGGCGGCTGGAACATCGCGGACTGCGTGCAACGCTCTTACGATCTCGAGGGAATGCACGTCGGCACCGTCGCCGCCGGTCGAATAGGGCTGGCGGTGCTGCGCAGGCTCGCGCCGTTTGACGTCCATCTGCACTACACCGACAAGCACCGGCTGCCCGGCGACGTCGAGCAACAACTGAACCTCACCTATCACCCGAGCGTGCAGGACATGGTTCCCCACCTCGATGTCGTGACCATCAACGCTCCGCTGCACCCCGAAACTCGTGGGTTATTCAACGACGAGCTGATCGCCACGATGAAACGCGGTGCATACCTTATCAATACGGCACGGGCGCTCATTTGTGACCAGGAGGCGATCGTTCGCGCCCTGCAGAGCGGGCAGTTGGCCGGCTACGCCGGCGACGTGTGGTATCCGCAGCCGGCACCGGCCGACCACCCGTGGCGGACTATGCCTCATCACGGCATGACGCCGCACATCTCGGGGTCCACGTTGTCGGCGCAAGCCCGGTATGCGGCCGGTACCCGGGAAATCCTGGAGTGCTACTTTTCCGGAAAGCCCATCCGGGATGAATACCTCATAGTCGACGGGGGCGCCTTAGCCGGTGTGGGAGCGCGCTCGTACACGGCCAGAGCCACCTCCGAGGTGGGGTAGCACCGGGTCGGTCCAGGCCGATAGCCGCCGTTGGGCACTCCCGCACCCACCGTCGGCCCGGGAGTGCACAACGGCTCGGCGCAACACGTTTTCGCGCGTTCCACCGCACATCCGCCATTCCGCCGCCATTTCGCCGCCAGGACGCCTTCGGTTCCAGCGCTTTGCCGCCCATGCTGCGCGTGCCTGGCCCGGTCCGGGCGAGCGCGTACCCGCCGTCGCCTGAGGCCGTGACCGTGACTACCTAGCCGCGCAGACAGCCCGTCCGGCGCGCCGCCCACCGAATTGCGGCTACTCCTCCAGCAAGCTGTATTCTGTATCCAATCGCCGGGCTCGAGGACCCATCCGTTGACCGGGTCTGCCGCACAGGTCACAGCGTCGTGGCTGCATTTTGGATGCTGTGAACTGTATGCTGAATACCTGAGAGTCTCCAGTGCGGCAACTGTCATGGGCACAACGACGAGAGCAAGGAAAGGCTTCATGGTGTCAATCCGGGCGAGGGAAGCAAGCGGTGGATCGCCGGCCGGCGGACGAATGCGTTTGGAGCGTCCGGCACCCTTGCGCGAGGCGGCCTACGAAGCGCTTGTCGAGATGATCGTGACCCGTGAGCTGCAGCCCGGCCAGCACCTGGTGGAAAACGAACTGGCGGTCGAGCTCGGAGTCAGTCGACAACCGGTTCGAGAAGCGTTGCAACGCTTGCAAAGTGAGGGGTGGGTAGACCTGCGTCCCGCCTTGGGCGCTTTCGTACATGTGCCCACCGACGCCGAGGCGGATGAACTGCTGGCCGTACGCACCCTGCTAGAGGCCGAGTCGGCCCGGCTGGCCGCGCGTCAGGCCAAGCCGCCAGCGGTAGAGCGCCTGTGGGAGCTGCACCGTGCCGGCGAAAAGGCGCTCGCGGGCGGCAGCACGGACGACCTGGTCGCCGCCAACGATGCCCTGCACGCCCACATCGTTTCCATGTCGGGCAACAGCGTGCTGGCCGATCTGATCGCCCAGGTCGGCCGCCGGGTGCGCTGGTATTACCAGCCGATTGCCCTGACCCGTGGCAAAGACGCCTGGGACGAACACGCAGAGCTCATCACCGCCATCGCCGCGCGCAGCGGCAGGCGTGCCGGCGACCTGATGCGCCGACACACCGAACGCACCCGCGAGACGTATCACCAACGACGTCAAGAAGCCGCTCAAGGAGCCGAGGGCGTGGCCTGAGCAAGCAAGCCCCCCTCCTCGGCGCCCCTTGCCCGGCGGCCCGGCTGTCTCAGGAGCGCCGCGGTGATCGCTGAGAGCAGCGCGCTTGCCGCGGCCACCCAATAGGCTCCGGTGTAGCCCCACGCATCAATCACGCTCGCGCCCACACCAATTCCGAGCACGGAGCCCACCAGCTTCGCGCTGTAGACGATTCCGTAGTTGCTGGCGTTGTTGTTTTCGCCGAAGTAGTCGGTGGTCAGGGTGGCGAACAACGGATAGAAGGCGCCGCCGCCAAATCCCACGAGCACGGCGAAGAAAATGAAAGCGATCTGGTTTTTGGCCAGGCCGGTGTAGAGGAGGCCGATGAGCGCCACGACCGATACGAGCAGCACGACGAGCAGGGTCTGCTTACGTCCGATCCGGTCGGAGACCAAGCCGGTCGCGGCCCGGCCGACGCCGTTGATGACCGAGAGGGCGCCGGCCGAGGACGCCACTATCAGCGCTCCAAAACCAAGGTGTTTGGCGAACGGGACCATATAGCTGATGCCGAAGAGGGAAACGCCGGTGGTGATTCCCAACGACACCCACATCAGGGGCAGCATGCCAGTCTTTATGGCCTCGGGCGGTGTGTACTGCCGGACGGCAGGAGGGTTTTTTCTCAGGCTCCTGGTGTGGGATTCGTTGGCGGCCGCGTTGTGCAACGGGTCGACCTCTGCCGGCCACCAATTCTTCGGCGGGTCTTGGAAGTAGGCGCCACATACCGCGACGACCACCAGCATGAAAGCACCCACTAAGTCGAGGACCCATACGTAGGTGTTCGGGCGCAGAGCGTAGCTGAAAATGAAGATGAACGGCACTGCCCCGTAGGCGAATCCCCCACAGACGAAACCTGTTTTGGCCCCTCGCCGTTCTGGGTACCACTTGCCCACAATGGTGATCCCCGTCGAGTACACCAAACCCACGCCGCACCCGCCGCACACGGCAAAGCCGAGAAAGGCGAGCAGCAGATTGCTGCTGTGCGCAACCGTGATGAAGCCAACCCCGGAGAGCACCGCGGCGGCCAGCATGGTGGACCTGGCGGAGGTGATGCCCTTTTCGCGGAGCCGGCCGGCGGGGTAGGCGACGGCTGCCTGAAACACCGCCCACATTGAGAGCAGCCAGAATGTCTGGGCAAGGCTCCAACCATGCGCGTGCCTCAAAGTGTCTGCGGCCGCGCCATAGCCGTACTCGAAGACGCTGACTGCCATCATGGCGATCCATGGCAGCCAAACCATTGAAGCCCGGGATCTGCCGAGAAGATCCCGGTCACTTTCTCCGACGCGATAGACGCGTCCGTTCGCGTCGGCTATCTCGCGATAGGTTGCGAGGGTTGAAGACATCGTGGACTCACTTTCGAATAAGAGCGGGGAGGAGGCTGTGCGCGCCGAACGGCGGCGGCGATTGGACTACTGGTTGCGCTTGCAGAGGGTTTGGAGGCGCCCCACCTCGGGCGGTGCACGTCCAGTGATCACGTCCGTCCAGTGGACGTCGCGCGCTTCGCCCGGAACCCTGTACCAGGGCCGGCCAGCGAGCACCCACGTCGGTCTCGAACCGGGTGCCGCGCCGCCATCTCCCATAACCGGGTCCTCTTCCCCCGAGCCAGTGAATCGTTAGCCGTTCCTGAACAGTCAGCGCCGAGCGTTCAGATGACTCCGGCACTTTTGAACAGCCGCAGCTGTTCTGGCGAGTAGCCGAGCTCTGTGCAGATGCCTTCCGTGTGCTCGCCTAGCATCGGCGAACGAGTGATGGTCACCGGTGAGTCCGAGAGCCGAAGTGGGCTGCCGACGGTCTTGAACGGCCCGCGCTCGGGGTGATCGACGGTGACGATCATGCCGAGTTCGGCCAGGGTCTCGTCCTCGATGAGTTCTTTGGTGCTGAGCACCGGGCCGCAGGGGACGTTCAGGGCGGTGAGCGCCTCCATCGCCTCCCATTTGGTGTGGCGTTGGCTCCAGTCCTCGATAAGGGCAAACACCTTGTCCAGCTTCGGGAGTCGATCTTCGGGCCGCGCCCAATCGGGGTGGTCGGCCAGCTCAGGCCGGCCGATCAGCTCCGCGAGCGGGGCCCACACGGCGGGCTGGACGATGATGTAGATGTAGTCATTAGGCCCGCAGCCCTTGGTTCTAACCGCCCATCCCGGCTGCCCGCCTCCGGAGGCGTTCCCCGAGCGCGGCACCTCGTCACTGAAGCACTCGTCGGGGTATTCATGCAGCGAGCCGCGGACGAGTCGTTGCTGATCGCGCAGCTTCACCCGACAAAGGTTGAGCACGGCATCTTGCATCGCGACCTCGACACGCTGTCCCCGGCCGGTGTTGGTGCGCTGGTAAAGCGCGGCAAGAATTGCTGCCACCAAATGGATTCCGGTACCTGAGTCGCCGATCTGTGCACCCGTGGCGGTGGGCGGCCCGTCCGGGAAGCCGGTTGTGGCCATTGAGCCGCCCATTGCCTGCGCGATGATTTCGTAGGCTTTGAAGTTGAAGTACTTGCCGGGGCCGAATCCCTTGATCGAGGCATAGATGAGCCGCGGGTTGATCTCCTGCAGCCGCGCCCAGCTGAAGCCGAAGCGGTCGACGACGCCCGGGCCGAAGTTTTCGACGAGGATATCGACACCGGACACCAGTCGGGTGAAGATCTCCTTGCCCTCATCACTTTTCATGTTGAGGGTGACGCTGCGTTTGTTGCAGTTGAGCATCGCGAAGTAGAGGCTGTCCACCCCCGCGATGTCGCGAAGCTGTGTGCGGGTGACATCTCCCTTGCCTGGCGCCTCGAGCTTGATGACGTCTGCGCCCAGCCAGCCCAGCATCTGCGTGGCCGAGGGGCCGGATTGAACGTGCGTCAGGTCGAGCACGCGCACACCATCGAGCGCCGTACTCACGAAATCCCCCGACCGAAGCCGTCGGGACGATGCGGGGTTTGGCTGCCCGCGGGCGCCGCGCAGGTGCGGCGGGGGTCACGGTCCCCGGCACGGGGGCCCATCGCGAAGGTGTTCGTACCCATTACCTCGACATCCTTGAGTCGGCCGCCGGCCAAACCTGTTCGCGCTTAACGGCTGGACGACAGCAGCCCGCATGGGCCCGCCTTGTGTACCGCAGACTGTATACGGTATGCGATAAGTGTTACCTCGATTACACCGCGTTGTCTAGCGGCGGATGAGGTTTTGTTTACCGAAGCGGCCGCGGCGCGCCCTCGGCGAGAATTGACGCCTGTGGCAAAAGCATCGCCACTCATGCCCAAATTCGTTTGCCGAAGCCGTTGTGCGCGAGGCGCTCACGGACTTCTCTGGCCCCGTCACCGCTTTCCATCCACACTTCGGTGGACACATCACCGTTATGGGGGTACAACGGTTGGATACTGTATACAGCAAGGGTGGGATATGGACTCGCACGGTGAGGGAATCGCAGTCGTGCAAGTCAGGGATTTGCACGGACGCTCCTACCGCGTGGGCGAACGCCCGCACGACATCATGTCGCGTTCGAGGACCTGGATGCTGTGGTTGCCCTGGACGGCCATGGCCTGCCTCAGCGTTCTCCAATACGGCTACGGTGTGGCGGCCGTCGCTCTGCGCAGGACTGACGAAGGTCCCGGTGTCTTCTGGGTGCTTGCCCTATGGGTGGTGTGTCAAGCCGGCGTTGCGGCGGCGACGGCGGCGTTGCGCCATCGCGTCGGGTTCGGGCCCTCGCGAGCGATGCTAATCGGCGCTGTCTTATGCGCTGCCGGCCCGTTAACTGTCGCTACCACAAACAGTTTCGGGATTGCGGTGCTGGGCTATTCTCTGCTCGGTGGCGCCGGCGGTGGGATCGTATATGGCACGTGCGTGTCCGTTGTGGCCAAGTGGTATCCGGAGCGACGTGCGTCGAGGGTCGGGCTGGTGTCCGGGGCTTTCGGCTACGGATCGGTGCCGTTCATCGCAGTGTTCGCCGCCGTCCTGGCACCGCAGAACCGCGGTCCGGTCTTTACCGCTGTAGGGATCTGCATTCTGGTGGTGGTGGCGCTCTGCGGCCTGTTCTTTCGTGACCCGCCGCCCGGGTGGTGGCCGGCCGAAGTCGACCCGAAAATGTGGGCGGTCGACAAGCGCTTGAACCGCAGCCTGCTGAGCAATGCCCCTGCGATACGTCAGTATTGGCCCAGCGAGACCGTGCGAACACAGACCTTCGCACTGGTGTATCTCATCGTCGTGTTGTCGTCCGCGGCGGCGTTGCTGGCCATCGTGTATCTACCGGAGTTGGCGATCGACAGCGGTTTTGGGCTGGCGCTGGGCGCGGCTGCGGTGGCCCTGCTTGCGGTGGTCAACGGTTGCGGGCGCAGCGTTGCCAGCTGGCTTTCCGATCGTTTCGGGCGCCGTCGAACGTTGAGCCTGGCCTTGGTGATTGAGGGCTGCGGGCTTGTGGGCCTGGCGCTTTCGGCGTCGGCGGCTTCGCCCGCCGGGTTCATGGCTTCCGCGGCGCTCAGTGGCCTGGCCGGCGGTGCGTTTTATTCGCTGTTGCTGGGTATGGTCGCCGACTATTTCGGGGAACGCAGTGCCGTCGGGAACTACGGCCTCGTTTATGGCGCCAAGCTGTTCGGGGGCGTCCTCGGAGTGGGATTGCCTGCATCGCTGGTCCCGGCGCAGCGGCTGGAGATGGCCTTCATCGCGGCCGGCCTGCTGTGCTTGGGCGCCGCGCTCTTGCCGCGGCTGCTCCGGCGTCCCGGTTACCCCGTGTGCAGCATCGGCTTTTGACGGATTTCGGCGGTTTTGACGGGTGCCCGACGACGGGGCCTGGCGGCGGCCATCGTTATCCCCCGCGCATGCGGTAGCGGTCTGTGGTAACGGCCGGGGCAGTGTCAGCGGAGGACTCCGAGGACAGCTCGCATCCGATCACGGTCTCCCCGCGCTGGCAATCCTCGTGCACCGCAAGTGATCCGACGGTGCTGCGAACCAAGCGAATGGCCCCAGGCTACTTGCCTGGGGCCATTCGTAGGATGCACCGATACCGGGCGCCGTCTTAGACGACGATATTGTTCTCCCGCCACGTGGCGATTGTGGCGGCGTCATAACCGAGTTCGGTAAGGACATCGTCGGTGTGCTCGCCGAGGAGCGGTGCGCCCTTGATCTCGGGCTTGAATTCCGAGAACTTGATCGGGCTGCCGACGGTCAGGAAGCTGCCGCGGCCTTTCTGCTCCACCTCGACGATGCTGCCGCTCTTGCGCAGGTCGGGGTCAACGGCAAGCTCTTTCATGGAGAAGACCGGTGCGCACGGCACCTCCCACTTGCGCAAGATGTCGACGGCCTCGTATTTGGTCTTGTCGGCCAACCACTTTTCGATCTCGGCGAAGATGTCGAAGATCTTGTCCTGCCGGGCTTGTGCGGTGTTGTAGCCGGGATCGTCAGCCCACTCCGGCCGCCCGATCGCTCCGGCGGTACGCGCCCAGTTCTGTTCCTGGACGGTGAAGTAGATGTAGGCGTTCGGGTCGGACTCCCACCCTTTGCACTTCAGCACCCAGCCCGGCTGCCCGCCGCCACCCGCGTTGCCGCCCCGCGGCACCGCGTCGCCGAATTCGCCGTGCGGGTATTGCGGGTACTCCTCCAAGTACCCCACTCGCTCCAGGCGCTGCTGGTCACGCAGTTTCACCCGGCACAGGTTCAGCACAGCGTCCTGCATCGACGCCGACACCCGCTGCCCCTTGCCCGTCTTGTCACGCCCGATCAGCGCCGTCAGGATGCCGATGAGAAGGTGCATACCGGTGTTGGAATCGCCGAGGGCGGCGCCGGTAACGGTGGGCGGGCCGTCCCAGAAGCCGGTGGTGGAGGCGCTGCCGCCGGCGCACTGCGCGACATTCTCATAGACCTTCAGGTCATTCCAGGACGAGTCGTCGTTGAAGCCCTTGACCGATCCGAAGATCAGGCGCGGGTTCCACGACTGCAATTTGTCCCAGGACAGGCCCATCCGGTCCATGGCGCCGGGGGCGAAGTTTTCCACCAGCACGTCGGCCTGGCGGATCAACTTCTCCATTACTTCCAAGCCTTGTGGCGACTTCGTGTTGATGGCGAGGGAGCGCTTGTTGCTGTTGAGCATCGTGAAGTACAAGGCGTCGGTATCGGGGATGTCGCGCAATTGATTACGCGTCACATCTCCCCCGCTCGTGCGCTCGACCTTCAAGACGTCGGCTCCGAACCAGGCCAGCATCTGAGTACAGGCCGGGCCTGCCTGGACGCCGGTGAAGTCGATGACTTTCAGGCCGGCTAACGGTAGTTCGCTCATGATGCGGTTCCTCTCCTCATGCGGTGCAGTTGTCTTGGTTAGGTTTTCGGCCGGCACGGATCCGACGGTTCGGGCGATCAACGCTTGACGGAGATCCCCTTGGGGTTGAGATGGGCGATGTTGCCGCTTTCGGTGCCGTCGGACGGATCGATCACGCAATCGATCAGTGCGGGCTTCCCGGCGGCCAGGGCCTTTCGCAGTGCCGCCGCGACTTCTTCAGGCGTTTCGGCGCGGTATCCGGTACCACCGAAAGCCTTGATCATGAACTCGTGGCGGGCCTGCAGCGCCGTCGGTGCCGGGTCGGCCGAACCCGAGGGCTCATCGCCGCGGTAGACGCCCCCGTTGTTGAGGATGACGGTGACAATCGGCAGCCTGTAGCGGCAGATCGTCTCCAATTCCATTCCGCTGAAACCGAAAGCGCTGTCACCCTCGATGGCGACGACGGGTTCGCCGGTCTCGACGGCGGCCGCGATGGCATAGCCCATGCCGATGCCCATGACCCCCCATGTCCCGCTATCCAGCCGGCGCCGCGGTCGGCCCATGCCGATTGTGTTGCGGGTCAGGTCGAGGGCGTTCGCGCCCTCATTGACCAGGCAGACCAGCGGGTTGTCCTGAAGGACATCCCGGATTGCCTGTAAGGCGCCGAGGAACTTCATCGGGTGCGCGGTGCGCGCGGCGGTCAAACGGTCAGCCATCTTGGCGACGTTTTGCGCCGCCCTCGCCGTGAGCTCCTGGCGCCATTGCGCAGACATGCTGATCTGGGTGGGCTTGATGCGCTGCACCAGCGCATGCATCACTGATCCGATGTCACCGACGAGGGGGGCAGCGATCGGCTGATTGCTGTCCATTTCGCTCGCCTCGATGTCGACCTGAATGAACTTGGCATTGGGATTCCATTGCGGCGCATCGCCATGCCCGAGCAGCCAGTTCAGCCGCGCTCCCACCAACATGACGACATCGGCCCTGCGCAGGGCCAGCGATCGGGCGGTCGCCACGGATTGCGGATGGTCGTCGGGCAACAGTCCCTTGGCCATCGACATGGGCAGGAACGGCACCCCGGTGCTTTCCACGAATTCTCGGATCTGCGGGTCGGCCTGCGCGTAGGCGGCCCCCTTTCCCAGGATGACCAATGGCCGCTCGGCGGCGGCCAGCAGATCGATTGCGGCATCTACGGCTTCGAGATCCGGCTGCTGCCGCGGCGCCGGGTCCACGACGCGCCATACGGTGTCCGCGGCGGCTCGCGCGTCAACCACCTCTCCCAGCACGGCCGCCGGGATGTCCAGGTAAACGCCGCCGGGGCGCCCGGAAACCGCGGTGCGAATCGCACGGGCCACGCCGCGACCGATGTCTTGGGCCCGCGATACCCGGTAGGCCGCCTTGACGAAGGGCCGGGCCGCGGCCAGCTGATCCATCTCCTCGTAGTCGCCCCGTTGGAGATCAACCAGATGACGCTCGCTCGAACCCGAGATCTGCACCATGGGAAAGCAATTGGTGGTCGCGTTGGCTAGCGCCACGAGGCCGTTGAGGAATCCGGGGGCCGACACGGTCAGGCAGATACCGGGCTTTTGGGTCAAGAATCCCGCCGCTGCCGCCGCGTGCCCGGCGGCGCTTTCATGACGAAAGCCTATGTAGCGGATGCCCGATGCCTGCGCAATCCGGGCCAGATCGGTGATCGGGATGCCCACTACCCCGTAGACGGTGTGCACATCGTTGAGTTGGAGCGCGTCCACCACCAGATGAATCCCATCGGTGAGGGCACCCGCGTCCTCGGCCTCGATGTCTTCCATGGGAGCGGCGGTCATTGGTACCCTTTCCGGCGATTGGCGCCTTGCGTATTTCACTGCTGCAGTTCACTTTTCCGCACCACCGGGCGGTACGTCCAAGACTTGCTGCGACTCACTCGATAAACGCCGGTTATCACGACGGTGAGCGGATCGGACGGGCCGGGCACCGCAAGAATCGGCGCATTCAGGCCAGGGACCATCCCCCCACCGACGACGCGCTGCCAACATTCCCGTCCAGATCCGCGTCGAAATCGCCAACTGTGTCGCGGTGGATGTCGCTGAGGCCCTCACCCAGCGACGCCCCTACCGCCACGTTCAGGAATGCCCTGGCCGCCGTGGAACCCGGCCCCGCCGCGTGAACGGCGATCGAGATCCACGCCCCCTTATTCGGCTCAACCAGGCGCAGACCTCTGACCGTGCCGGGCATCGGCATCGCTCGAATCCAGCTGTGTGGCACGATGCTTGCCCAGGCGCCGGTAGCGACGTGTGCGCACAGGGAGGCTACGGAATCCGCTTCTATCTGGGGCGTGACCGCTGCACCCACGCTGGCGAACGCGTCGTCGATGAATTGCCGGAATCGCATATCCGGGGTCAACAGCGCCAGTGGCAGCTCGGCCGCCTCCGCCCAGGTGATGGTGCGCGCGGCCGGCAAGGGCTGCTTGCCCGACACCAGCAGCACACACTGTTCTTGGTAGAGCGGCGCCACCTCTAAACCGGAATGCTCACCCGGATCGAAATGGGCGATCGCCGCGTCGAGTTCGAAAGAACGCAATTGCCGGAGCAATTCCGTTGTCGACAAACCAGAACAGACCTTGACGCGTGCCAGCGGGTGTAACGCGCAGAAAGTGGCGATGGGAAGCGGTGTTGTCGTCGACACCGTGGGACCGGTCCCGAGCCGCAGCAGCCCGGAGATGCCTGACCGCATGGCGGCCGCCTCGGCCTTCAGGCCGGCGTGCACCGCGAGAACGCGTTGGGCCCAGACGATAAGCCGTTCCCCTTCCGTGGTGAGACCCTCAAAATTGCGCCCCCGATTGATCAGAGTGACATTGAGTTCACGTTCCAACTTGGCGATCGACGCCGACAGTGCGGGTTGGGAGACGTAGCAGGCTTCCGCCGCGCGCGCGAAGTGTCGTTCCCTCGCCACCGCGACGAAATACTCCAGTTGACGTAGCAGCATTACGACTCCTCCTCGCCTTCTCGCGCGCGTGGCGCTCGAGCCAGCTGGCCCAGCGGGCGATGGTATGCAGTATCCATTATGCAGTAGACTACTACTCGTGCGTAACGTAATGGATGTGGGACGTTTCACTGAAGCGGTAAGGCCATCGAACGGAAGGGATGATCGTGAGTTCGACTGACACGGCGACACCGAGACCGCAACGAAGCCCCGCCCCGGCCAAGGCCGGCACGACGGACGAGTGGCTAGCTGGAGCCGTCGTAATTGCTGCACCCGAGGCGATTGTGGTGTCCGACCCCGAGGGAATCATCCGGTTGTGGAATGGCGGGGCGGAGCGGATGTTCGGGCATCCGGCGGCTGAGGCGGTGGGGCGAAACCTTGATTTGATCATCCCGGAGAAACTGCGGGGACGGCATTGGGAGGGCTACCGCAAGACGATGGCCACGGGACACACCCGCTACGGCGACAGACTCTTGGGTGTGCCCGCGATTCACCGGGACGGGCATCGGCTGTCGATCGAATTCAGCGTCGCCCTGCTGCGTGACGAAAACGGCCGGATTGTGGGGATTTCGGCGATAATGCGCGAGGTAACCGAGCGCCGTAACGCCGAGCAGGAGCTGCGCGCCAGGCTGGCCGAACTCGAGAAGAACCAAACCGCAGGCTGAGCCATGGCTGGCCCGACGGCACCCGTGGCCGCCGGCTCAATCGGCCAAGAGCCCCTTGGCGATGTGGGTGACCTGAACCTCGTTGCTGCCGGCGTAGATCATCAGCGACTTGGCGTCGCGGGCCAGCTGCTCCACCCGGTACTCGGCCATGTAGCCGTTGCCGCCGAACAGTTGCACGGCCTCCATCGCGACGTCAGTGGCCGCCTCCGACGAGTACAGCTTGATCGCCGACGCCTCGGCCAGCGTCAGCGGTTTGCCCGCCTGCTGCCGCTCGATGCTGTGAAACACCATGTTCTGCACGTTCATTCGGGCGATCTCCATCTTGGCCAGCTTGAGCTGGATCAGCTGGAACTGCCCGATGTTGCGGCCCCACAGCGTGCGAGTCTTGGCGTATTCCACGCACAGCCGGTGGCATTCGTTGATGATGCCCAGCGCCATCATCGCGATCCCGATCCGTTCGGCCGCGAAATTGTCGCGGGCGCTGTCGCGGCCGTCCCCGGCGGCGTGCTGTTCGCTTTCGCCGAGCAGGCGGTCGGGAGTCAGCCGCACGTTGTCGAAGAACAATTCGCCCGTCGGCGAGGACATCATGCCCATCTTCTTGAACGGCTTGCCCTGCGTCAGGCCCGGCATGCCCGCATCGAGCACAAAGACGAGCACCGGCCGGTTGCGCGGATCCAGAGCGGAGTCACCGTCTTCGGCGAGTTTGGCGTAGACCACCAGCACGTCGGCGCTGGGCCCGTTGGTGATGAACGTCTTCTGCCCGTTGAGGATGTAGGCCCCATCCCCGTCGCCGGAGCGCCGGACGGTGGTCTTCATGCCGCCGAACGCATCCGAGCCCGAGTCCGGCTCGGTGATGGCCCACGCCGCGATCTTTTTCAGCGTCATCAGGTCGGGCAGCCAGCGCTCCTTCTGGGCCAGCGTGCCGCGGCTCATGATGGTCGCCGCCCCCAGCCCGAGGCTGACCGAAGCGGTGCTCAGCAATCCGATGCTGACCCGGGCCAATTCGGAGACCAGCACGGCGATCATCGACGCCTGGGCGCCCATCCCCCCGGAATCGCCGGCGCTTTCCCGCTTTTCGCTCTTCCCCGCGCGCTCGCGCTCCAGCATGGACTTGACCGACTCGGCCGCCATCGCGTCGAGGCCGAATTGGCTGAACAGCTTGCGCGCGATCGGGTAGGGCGACAGCTCGCCCGTTTCCAGCTCGTCGAGATGCGGCCGAATCTCCTTGTCGACGAAACGGCGAACCGCGTCGCGAACCATCAGATCGGTGTCGGACCACTCGATCACGGTGTGCCCCCGGGTGCGCGGTTCAGCGTTCGGCGCGCTGGTACGCCGTCACGACGGCGGCGCCACCGAGACCGATGTTGTGCTGCAGCGCCGCGCTCACGTTGTCGACCTGGCGCGCCTCAGCGGCCCCCCGCAGCTGCCAGGTCAGTTCGGCGCACTGCGCCAAACCCGTGGCGCCCAGCGGGTGCCCCTTGGAGATCAGCCCGCCGGACGGGTTGACCACCCAACGCCCGCCATAGGTGGTGTCGCCGTTGTCGATCAGCTTCGGCGCCTCACCGGGGCCGCACAGGCCCAGCGCCTCGTACAGCAGCAGCTCGTTGGCCGAGAAGCAGTCGTGCAGCTCGATCACCTGGAAGTCCTCGGGACCCAGCCCAGACTGCTGGTAAACGCGTTGCGCCGCTTGGACGTTCATATCGTAGCCGATGAGGTTCTTGGCGCTGCCATCGAACGTCGAGTCGAAGTCGGTGGTCATCGCCTGGCCGACGATCTCCACCGCCTGCCCCGCCAGCCCGTGGCGCTCGACGTAGGACTCCGAGGCCAGGATCGCCGCGCCCGAACCGTCCGACGTCGGCGAGCACTGCAGCTTGGTCAGCGGGTCGGAGATCATCCGCGACGCCAGCACGTCGTCGAGCGTGTAGGACTCCTGGAACTGGGCGAAGGGGTTGTTCACGGAGTGCTTGTGGTTCTTGTAGCCGATCTTGGCGAAATGCTCGGCGGTGGTGCCGTATTGCCGCATGTGCTCGCGGCCGGCGGCGCCGAACATCCACGGTGCGACGGGCATCGCGAACTCGTCGATCTCGGCCATCGCCTTGACGTGTTTGCCCATCGGGGATTCCCGGTCCTGGGCGCCGCCGCTCAGCGAGCCGGGTTGCATCTTCTCGAAGCCGAGTGCGATCGCGCAGTCCACGATGCCGCCGCGGATGGCCTGGGCCGCCAGGAACAGCGCGGTCGAGCCGGTCGAGCAGTTGTTGTTGACGTTGACGATCGGGATGCCGGTCATGCCGAGCTCGTAGAGCGCCCGCTGCCCGGACGTCGAATCGCCGGCGACATAGCCGACGTAGCCCTGCTCGACGTCGCGGTAGTCGATGCCGGCGTCGGCCAGCGCGTTGGTCCCCGACTCGCGCGCCATGTCCGGGTAGTCCCAGCCCTCGCGGCGGCCGGGCTTCTCGAACTTCGTCATGCCGACGCCGACGACGTAAACGTTGTTGGACATTTTTGGCCCCTTCCGAACGCCTTAGGCTCTCAGTCTGCAACCTGCCCGTGCCGAGCGGTCGCCCGGGACCCGTTGCGCGTTCGCCGAGCCGGTAATTTTGTAGGCCCTAGTCGCACTTTGTCTGCAGATTTACCGGCTCGGCGAGCGCCTACAGCGTCGCCGGGCGGATCACTACCACCGACTTGGTCCTTGACCCCTCGTCGCGCAGCAGCGCGATTACCCGGCCGTCGGGATCGGTGGCGGCATAGACGCCGTCGACTCCGGCCGGCGCAAGGGCCCGGCCGTTGCCGGCGGCTTCGGCCTCGTCGGCGGTCAGGTCGCGGCGGGGGAACATCAGCAGGCAGGCCTCGTCGAGGGTCAGACTCAGCCGCGGCCGCTCGGCCAGGTGCTCGAGCGATAACGCCTGGTGCAGCGCGAAGCGGCCGACGCGGGTGCGCCGCAACGACGTCAGATGCCCGCCGACGCCCAGCGCGGCGCCGAGATCGCGCGCCAGCGCCCGGATGTAGGTGCCCGACGAGCAGTCGACCTCGACGTCGACGTCAATGACGTCCGGGATTTCGGCTTCATGGCGCGCGCCCAGCATCTCGAATCGGTCGATGCGCACCGGCCGGGCTTGAAGCTGGACCGCGTGGCCCTCCCGGACCAGCCGATAGGCGCGCCGCCCGTCCACCTTGATCGCGCTGACCGCCGACGGCACCTGCTCGATCTCGCCACGCAGCCCCGCCATCGCGGCGGCGATCACCTCGGCGGTCAGGTGCCCGGCCGAAACGCTGTGCAGCAGTTCGCCTTCGGCGTCCTCGGTGGAGGTGGTCTGGCCCAGGCGGATGGTGGCGGCATACGACTTCGACGCCGCCGTCAGCAGGCCGAGGATCTTGGTGGCGCGGTCCACGCCGATCACCAGGACGCCGGTGGCCATCGGATCCAGCGTCCCCGCGTGGCCCACCCGGCGCGTGCCGAAGATGCGCCGACACCGTCCCACGACGTCGTGGCTGGTCATCCCGGCCGGCTTGTCCACCACAACCAGCCCCGGTCCGGTGGCGCTGTGGGTCATAGCACGATGGCTGTGATCACCAGCCCGCGCTCGACCGACCAGCGGCCCCGCAGCGCGGTCAGCGGCGGACCCGACAGCGCCTCCGGATCGATCAGGATTTTGGAGACGAACACCCCCGTGGATCCGCCGGGCGGATCGACGTCGAACACGATGTGGGCATCCTCGAAACCGAGCCAGCGCCTGGTCAGCGGGAACCATGCCTTGTACGTCGCTTCCTTGGCACAGAACAGGATCCGGTCCCAATGCAGGCCTTCGGGCAACGCGGCGATCTCGTGGCGTTCCTCGTCGAGCGTGATCGCGTCCAGCACCCCGTTCGGCAACACGTCGTGCGGTTCGGCGTCGATGCCCACCGAGCGCACCGCCGGGGTGCGCCCGACCACGGCGCCGCGGTACCCGGTGCAGTGGGTGAGGCTGCCCACCACGCCGTCGGGCCAGCACGGTTCGCCCTTCTCGCCCTTGAGGATCGGCGCCGGCGGCAGGCCCAGCTCGCCCAGCGCGATGCGCGCGCAGTGGCGGACGGTGATGAACTCGTTGCGCCGCTTGGCGACCGACTTGGCGATCAGCGGCTCCTCTTCGGGCAGCGGGCTCAGGCCCGGCGGATCGGAATACACCTCCGCGTACGCCAGATCCTGCGACACCGTGTCGGGCAGCACCGACGACACCAGCGTGCGGCCCGTCATCGAGACTGCCGCTGCCGCAACCGTTCCCGGAACTGCTCGGCCTGCCGGCGCATCTCCGGGGTGATCACGAAATGACCGCCGAAGTCGTTGAGATAGCCGGGCGCGTACTGGGGATCCGGCAACACCTGACGCAGCCAGCTGTACGGCTTGCGGCGCCGCCACTCCCGCGGATAGCCCACCGACACCTCCTCGAAGCGCACGCCGTCATACCAGGTGGTGCGCGGGATGTGCAGGTGCCCGTAGACCGAGCAGACGGCGTTGTAGCGGGTGTGCCAGTCGGCGGTCTTGGTGGTGCCGCACCACAGCGAGAACTCCGGGTAGAACAGCGCGTCGCAGGGTTCCCGCACCAGCGGAAAGTGGTTCACCAGGACGGTCGGCGTCATCCAGTCGAGCTCCTCGAGGCGGGCGCGGGTGACCGACAGGCGCTCGCGGCACCACGCCTCGCGGGTGGGGTACGGCTCGGACGAGAGCAGGAATTCGTCGGTGGCCACCACGTTGCGCTGCCGCGCGATCGCCAGGCCCTCGGCTTTGCTCTGCGCCCCCTCGGGCAAGAAGGTGTAGTCGTACAACAGGAACATCGGCACGATCGTGGCCGGGCCGCCGCGCTCGGTCCACACCGGGAACGGATGCTCGGGGGTGACCACGCCCAGCTCGTCGCACATGTTGACCAGATAGTCGTAGCGGGCCCGGCCGAAGACCTGCATCGGGTCGCGGTTGGTGGTCCACAGCTCGTGGTTGCCCGGAACCCAGATCACCTTGGCGAACCGCTTCCGGAGCAGGTCGAGCGCCCAGCGAATCTCGTCGGTGCGTTCGCCGACGTCGCCGGCGACGATCAGCCAGTCGTCGGGCGACGACGGGTACAGCGATTCGGTGACCGGCTTGTTGCCGAGGTGCCCGGTGTGCAGGTCGGATACCGCCCACAGCGTCGGCTGCGCGCCGTTCGTCGATTCCTGTCCCGCCACGACTAAACAGCCTAACGACCCGTCTGAGTAGCCGGTTTCGCCCAGGCCCTTGCTCGCGGGATTAGAACGTGTTCTTGTTTCACTGTGACCGTGCTGAGGCGACTTGTACACTCCCGCGAGGGGAGCGCCGAGGCGTGACCGGGCGGGGGTAGGGAGATGTCAGTGTTCGCCAGGGTGCGTCTGTTGGGTGCGGTCGCAGCGCTGGTCACCGCGGTCGTAGGCGGCGCGGTGGGCTGGCGGCACGTCCCGCCGGGCCCGGCCGCGGGTGGGACGGTCGAGCTGCGGTCGACCGCCCAGCCGATGGAAACCACCATGAAGAGTCCCATCGTGGCGACCACCGACCCGCGCCCCTTCGACGCGTGCGAGGACATCCCGTTCGGCGCCCTCCAGGGCCTGGGGTTGGCGTTCACGCCGCCCGAACACGAGGACGGCCTGCGCTGCCACTTCGACGCGGGCAACTACCAGCTGGCCGTCGAGCCGATCATCTGGCGCACCTACGAGGCGTCCCTGCCGGCCGACGCCGTCGAGACCACGGTCCAGGGTCACCGCGCCGCGCAGTACTGGGTGATGAAGCCGACCTATCACAACAGCTACTGGTATTACTCGTGCATGGTCGCGTTCAAGACCAGCTACGGGGTGCTGCAGCAGGCGCTGTACTTCTCGACGATCTACTCCAACCCCGAGGTCGACTGCATGTCGACCAATCTGCAACGCGCCAACGACCTCGCGCCCTACTACAAGTTCTGAGCGCCGCGCGCATCTAGCCTGGGGATCGTGAGTACCACGACCACCCGGCCGGCGCAGCCGAAGCTGGGCACGCTGCGGCAGCTCGGCGGCAACGCCGTGGGCCGGCTGTTGGGTTTACCGGGGGCCACCACCGACTACACCGTGGAACGCGTCGGGGTGCCGATGCGCGACGGGGTCCAGCTGATGGCCGACCACTACGCGCCGACCACACCGAATCCGGTCGGCACCTTGCTGGTGCGCGGGCCGTATGGGCGCGAGTTCCCGTTCTCGCTGGTGTTCGCCCGGCTCTACGCGGCCCGCGGCTACCACGTCGTGCTGCAGAGCGTGCGGGGAACGTTCGGTTCGGGTGGCGAGTTCGACCCGATGGTCAACGAGGCCGCCGACGGCGCCGACACCGCGGCCTGGCTCCGGCAGCAGCCCTGGTTCACCGGTCGCTTCGGCACCGTCGGAGCGTCCTACCTGGGATTCACCCAGTGGGCCCTGTTGTCCGACCCGCCGCCGGAGCTGGCCGCGGCAGTCATCACCGCTGGTCCGCACGATTTCAACGACTCGGTGTGGGGCACCGGCTCGTTCGCCGTCAACGACTTCCTGGGCTGGAGCGACCTGGTGTCCCGCCAGGAGGACCCGCAGCGGATCCGGGTGGCGCTCCGCCAGCTGCAGGCGTCGCGCCGGGTCCCGCGGGCGTTGGCCGAAATGCCGATGGGCACCGGGGCGAGGGCGCTGCTGGGCGAAGGCGCGCCGTGGTTCGAATCGTGGATCGAACACACCGAGCCCGGCGATCCGTTCTGGAACGCGCGGCGGTTCGGCGACGCGCTAAACCGGGCGCGGGTGCCGGTGCTGCTGATCGGCGGCTGGCAGGACACCTTCTTGCGGCAGACGCTGCGGCAATACCGGCGCCTGCGCGACCGCGGTGTTGACGTCGCGCTCACCGTCGGCCCGTGGACGCACGCCCAACTGCTCAGCAAGGGGCTGGCCACCAGCGCGAGGGAATCGCTGGATTGGCTCGACCATCACCTGGCTGGCGCGCCCGCCCTGCGCCGCCCGAGCCGGGTCCACATCCGCGTCACCGGCTCGGACCGGGGTCAGGCCTGGCGCAACCTGCCCGACTGGCCGCCCGCCACCACCGAACGGGCGCTGTATCTGCGGCCCGGCGGCCACCTGGGCGAGACGGCGCCCACGGGCCTAAAGGGTTTGGCGCCGGCCACCTTTCGCTACGACCCGGCCGATCCGACGCCGACCACCGGCGGCCCGCTGCTGGCCCCCACCGGCGGCTACCGCGACGACGGCCGGCTGGCGCTGCGCGACGACGTGCTCGCGTTCACCAGCCTCACCCTGACCCAGGAACTGTACGTCTACGGGAACCCCGTCATCGAGCTGACGCACTCCTCGGACAACCCCCACGTCGATCTGTTCGTCCGGGTGAGCGAGGTCAGCGCCAAGGGCCGGTCCCGCAACGTGAGCGACGGGTACCGACGGCTGGGCGCCGCCCGAAAGTCGAAGAAGACCGTCAGCATCGAGCTCGACGGCATCGCCCACCGCTTTCGCGCCGGCTCACGCATCCGGGTGCTGATCGCCGGCAGCTGGTTCCCCCGCTATGCGCGCAACCTGGGCACCTCCGAGCCCGTGTTGACGGGCCGCCAATCCACGCCGGCCACCCACGCCGTGCACTACGGGCGGTCCCGGCTGCTGCTCCCGGCCGGCCCCGCCGATCCTTGAGCTGAGGGCGTCGACCCTCTGCGCCCGGCTTCGCCGCGCTTGCGATCGCCGCTAGCCGACCGCGTCGCGGACCCGCAGCGCGACCCGGTTTAGCGCTGCTTCGTCGTGCACCGGCGCGGCCAGCGAGACGTCGGCCGCCGTCAGCGGCAGCTGCACCCAGCTGGTGCAGCCCGCGTACTCCGGGGCGCGCGCGATCCGCACCGGCTCGGTCAACGGAATGACCGAGACGACCAGCACGGCCAGCTTGCGCTTGGGCCGGAAGTCGAGCCGATCGGCGCGCACCGACTCGGCGGTCCAGATGTGTAGATCCTCGATCTCCGCGAGCCCCTCGGGCCGATTGACCTCTTGCGCCGCAACGACTTTCGCCGCGGACCGCAGGATCAGGTGGTCGTCGCCTGCGTCGGCGGCGCCGGCTTCCAATAGGTCGCGATGCTCGGGCCGGACGCGCTCCGCGTGGCTGTGGGCGACCGTCGGGAACATCAGGAACTCGCGGGCCGCCAACTCGAACCGCTTCTCGCCGATGCCGCCCTTGCGTAGCAGCACCCACTGCCGCCCGGCCAGCAGCGCGTGCACCGCCGCGCCCCACTCCTTGAGCGCGGGCGCGGTGGCGGTCTGCGTCATCTGAGGGTCATTTCGCCGCGGCGAGGCGGGCCACCACCTCGGGCCGGCGCAACGGCGGGACCGTCTTCGGCGGCTGGCGGCGCGGCGGCAACGCCCGCAGTAGCCGCGTCGTCGTCTCGGTGACCTCGGCGACGGCCGCCTCGAAGGCTTCGCTGTGGGCGCTCGTCGGGCGGGTGATACCGCTGACCTTGCGCACGTACTGGCGCGCGGCCGCCGCGATCTCCTCCGGCGTGGCCGCCGGCTCGAGGCCGCGCAGTTCGGTGATGTTCCGGCACATGGCTCAACGATAAACGCGCCCGGCGGTCAACGGGGCGCATCGAGCCTGCGCTCAGCGCGCCGAGCCTGCGCCCAGCGCCTGGATTCCGGCGCGCCGACGCTCTGGGCGCAGGCTCGGCGCCGCCGCCCATCCGGCCTGGCTACCGTGATGACATGAGCGACGACATCCTGCTGATCGACACCGGCGAGCGCGTACGCACCCTGACCCTGAACCGGCCCCAGGCGCGCAACGCGCTGTCGTCGGCGCTGCGGGACCGGTTCTTCGGCGCCCTCACCGACGCGGACACCGACGACGACGTGGACGTCGTCATCGTCACCGGCACCGATCCCGTGTTCTGCGCGGGGCTGGACCTCAAGGAGCTGGGCAGCGAGTCGGCCCTGCCGGACATCTCGCCGCGCTGGCCCCCGATGACCAAGCCGGTGATCGGTGCGATCAACGGCGCCGCCGTCACCGGCGGGCTGGAGCTGGCCCTGTACTGCGACATCCTGATCGCGTCGGACCAGGCCCGATTCGCCGACACGCACGCCCGGGTGGGCCTGCTGCCGACCTGGGGGCTGAGCGTGCGGTTGCCCCAGAAGGTCGGCGTCGGCATGGCCAGGCGGATGAGCCTCACCGGGGACTACCTGTCCGCCACCGACGCGCTGCGCGCGGGCCTGGTGACCGAGGTGGTGCCGCACGACCAGCTGATGTCGACGGCCCGCGGGGTCGCGGCGTCGGTCGTGGGCAACAACCAGAATGCGGTGCGGGCGTTGCTGGCCTCCTACCACCGGATCGACGACACCCAGACCAGCGCGGGGCTGTGGCTGGAGGCGACGGCAGCCAGGCAATTCCGCACCAGCGGCGACGACATTGCTGCCAACCGGGAGGCGGTGCTGCAACGCGGACGGGCCCAGGTGCGATAACCCATAAGATCCGACCAATGCAGAGATTGACCCGGGAGGAAACGATGAGCGGTGGCCCCCTCACCTTGGGGGCCCGCACCGTGCGGGCCCTCGGCGGCCTGAGCCTGGCGGCGGCATCGGCGATCGCGGCGCCCGCGCCGCCGGCGGGCGCGCTGCCGCCCTCCGGATTTCCCAATCTCGACGGTTTCACCGCCGTCCCCGTGGACGGCTACCTGACGACCGCAGGCCCGGGCTCCCCGGCCCGGGTCAGTTTCTCCGCCACACCCACCCTGGTCTGCGACTTCTACGGCGGGCCGGCGCCGGCGCCGCAACCGTCGCAGGACATCAAGTGCAGCGGCGACATCCCGGGACTGGACGACATTTCGTTTCCGGGCGGGGGTCACCCAAGACCCGGCGATTGCGTGGTGGGCCAGGTGAATTTCAAGGGGCCCGGCTACGACTTGAGCCGGATGTCCTACGGCGGCTGCGGGGGCAACCCGCCCCCGTTGCCGTCCGGCGCCAAAGTGCTGGGTGTGGGACAGAAACTGTCCTACCTCAACGTCACCTGCGCCGTCGGACCCGACAACCTCGTCGCCTGCCTGGACACCACCAGCGGCGACCACGGATTCGTGCTGCAGCGCTCGGCCAGCTGGTCGTTCTAGCGAGCGCTCAGCCCAGCGCCACGCGCAGCGAAGCCACGACGTCGCCGGCCGAACCGGCGGTCGAGTACCCGGCGGCCAGCCGGTGGCCGCCACCGCCGAAGGTCGAGGCGACCGCGGCCAGATCCACCTCGGCCTTGGCCCGCATCGACACCGACCACTGCTGCGGGGCGACCTCCTTGAAGACGGCCGCCACCTCGGCCTGCTGGGTGGTCCGCACGATGTCGACGATGCTCTCGACCTCCTCCGGCCGAGAACTGATCCAGTCCTGATACTCGACGACCGCGTAGACCAGCCCGCGTCCGCCGGCCGCGTCCGGCAGCAAGCGGGCCGAGCCCAGCACGCGCGACAGCAGCGGGAGCCAGCCGAACGGATGGCTGTCCATCAGCGTTCGGCTGATCGCGGCGTTGTCCACACCGACGTCGACCAGCCGGGCCGCCAGGCGCAGGGCGCGGGCGCTGGCCCAGCGGAACGACCCGGTGTCCGTGGTCAGGCCGGCGTAGATGCAGTGCGCGACCTCCG
Source organism: Mycobacterium sp. 852002-51057_SCH5723018 (assembly GCF_001667035.1). Classification (GTDB taxonomy): domain Bacteria; phylum Actinomycetota; class Actinomycetes; order Mycobacteriales; family Mycobacteriaceae; genus Mycobacterium. The sequence goes on along the minus strand of NZ_LZIR01000059.1, from coordinate 22,893 downwards.
GCTCGATGGGCTTGCGCCACGCGTCGAGAATGTCGGCGATCATCATCGTGGTGGAATCCGCCGACACGTCGATGAAGTTGGCCGTGCCGAACAGGTCGTTGGAGGCGTGGTGATCGATGACCAGCACCTGACCGGCGCAACCGGCCACGTCGCCCAGCCCGCCCAGCCGGTGGACGCTCGGAACGTCAACGGTCACAACGAGATCCACATCGCGGCGCATCGCCTCCGGGCTGACCAGCAGGTGGCAGCCCGGCAACGACGCCAGCGACTCGGGCAGGCTCGCCGGCGTGGCGAAACTGACCTCGACACGCTTGTCGCAGCGGTCCAGCACCAAGGCCAGTGCCAGGCCCGCGCCGATGGTGTCGGCGTCGGGGTGGACGTGGGCGATCACCCCGATCGTCTCGGCGCCCGACAGCAGATCGACGGCGCCGTGGGCGTCGACGCGTGCCCCCATGCGCGGGGCACCCGCCCGGTCAGTCTTCGGGTCGATCGTCGTCACCGGCGCTCCTGACACGGTATGGATCGGCATCCCCCGCCGGTTTCGCCCCCGACCGAACCCGCGCCACGTCGGCGTCCGCCGCGCGGGCACGGGCCAGCAACTCGTCCATTCGCTGGACGTTGTCCGACGTCGTGTCGCGGGTGAACGTCAGCGTGGGCGTGAACCGCACGCCCGTGCCCGCGCCGACCTTGGTGCGCAGCGCGCCCTTGGCCCGCTCCAGCGCGGCCGCGGCGCCGGCGTAGTCGGGCTCGTCGTCGAGCGTGCGGCCCATCACCGTGTAGAACACCGTCGCGTCGTGCAGGTCGGCGGTAACCTTCGCGTCGACGATGGTCACCCCGTCCAGCCCCGGATCCTTGATCTCGAACTCGATCGCCGAGGCGACGATGGTGAAGATCCGTTTGGCCAGGCGGCGCGCCCGGGCCGGGTCAGCCATCAGGCGCGCTCCTTCTGGACCAGCTCGTAGGACTCGATGATGTCGCCTTCCTTGATGTCGGAATAGCCCAGCGTCATACCGCATTCGAAGCCCTCGCGGACCTCGGTCACGTCGTCCTTCTCCCGTCGCAGCGAGGTGATGGTGAGGTTGTCCGCGACCACGATGTTGTCGCGCAACAGCCGGGCCTTCGCATTGCGGCGCACCACACCCGAGCTGATCATGCAGCCGGCGATGAGGCCGACCTTCGAGGAACGGAACAGCGCGCGGATCTCGGCGCGGCCGAGCTGGTTCTCCTCGTAGATCGGCTTGAGCATGCCGCGCAGGGCCTTCTCGATCTCGTCGATCGCCTGGTAGATCACCGAGTAGTAGCGGATCTCCACGCCCTCGCGGTTGGCCAGCTCCGTCGCCTTGCCCTCGGCGCGCACGTTGAAGCCGATGATGATCGCGTCCGAGGCCGACGCCAGGTTGACGTTGGTCTCGGTGATGCCGCCGACGCCGCGGTCGATGACGCGCAGCGCAACCTCGTCGTCGACCTGGATGCCCAACAGGGCCTCCTCGAGCGCCTCGACCGTACCGGCGTTGTCGCCCTTGAGGATCAGGTTCAGCTGGCTGGTTTCCTTCAGCGCCGAGTCCAGGTCCTCCAGGCTGATCCGCTTGCGGGAACGCGCGGCCAGGGCGTTGCGCTTGCGGGCGCTGCGCCGGTCGGCGATCTGGCGGGCGATGCGGTCCTCGTCGACGACGAGGAAGTTGTCGCCCGCGCCGGGCACCGACGTGAAGCCGATGACCTGCACCGGCCGCGACGGCAGCGCCTCCTCGACGTCTTCGCCGTGCTCGTCGACCATGCGGCGGACGCGGCCGTAGGCGTCGCCGGCGACCACCGAGTCGCCTACGCGCAGCGTGCCGCGCTGGACCAGCACCGTGGCGACCGGACCGCGACCGCGGTCCAGGTGCGCCTCGATCGCCACACCCTGGGCCTCCATGTCGGGGTTGGCCCGCAGGTCCAGGGCGGCGTCGGCGGTCAGCAGCACCGCCTCCTCCAGCGCCTCGATGTTGGTGCCGTTCTTGGCCGAGATGTCGACGAACATGGTGTCGCCACCGAAGTCCTCGGCCACCAGGCCGAACTCGGTGAGCTGTCCCCGGATCTTGGCCGGGTCGGCGCCCTCCTTGTCGATCTTGTTGACCGCCACCACGATCGGCACGTCGGCGGCCTGCGCGTGGTTGATCGCCTCCACCGTCTGCGGCATCACGCCGTCGTCGGCTGCCACCACCAGGATGGCGATGTCGGTGGCCTTCGCGCCGCGGGCACGCATGGCGGTGAACGCCTCGTGACCCGGGGTGTCGATGAAGGTGATCGGGCGGACGACGCCGTCGTGCTCGACCGTCACCTGGTAGGCGCCGATGTGCTGGGTGATGCCGCCGGCCTCGCCCTCGCGGACGTTGGCCTTCCGGATGGTGTCCAGCAGGCGGGTCTTGCCGTGGTCGACGTGACCCATCACGGTCACCACCGGCGGGCGGGTCTGCAGGTCTTCCTCGCCGCCCTCGTCCTCTCCGTAGGTCAGGTCGAAGGATTCGAGCAGCTCGCGGTCCTCGTCCTCGGGGCTGACGACCTGGACGTTGTAGTTCATCTCGCTGCCCAGCAGCTCGAGCGTTTCGTCGCCGACCGATTGGGTGGCCGTGACCATCTCGCCGAGGTTGAACAGCGCCTGCACCAGAGCCGCGGGATTGGCGTCGATCTTCTCGGCGAAGTCCGACAGGGACGCGCCGCGCGCCAGCCGGATCGTCTCGCCGTTGCCGTGCGGCAACCGCACGCCACCGACGACCGGCGCCTGCATCGAGTCGTATTCCTGGCGCTTCTGCCGCTTGGACTTGCGCCCGCGACGGGGCGCACCGCCGGGACGGCCGAACGCGCCGGCCGCGCCGCCGCGCTGGCCGGGGCCGCCACCACCGCCGCCACCGCCACCGGGACGGCCCCGGAAACCTCCCGCACCGCCCCCGGGCGGGGCACCAACACCGCCGCCACCGCCGCGGTAGTTACCGCCGCCCCCGTCGGAGCGGCCGCCGGGTCCACCCGGCCGCCCACCGCCGGGACGCGGGGCACCGGGCCGCGCGGGGCGGCCCTGGCCTGCGGCGCCGCCGGGACGGGGCGGCATGCTGCCGGGCGACGCGCCCGGGCGGGGCGCGCCCGGCCGGGGCGCTCCGGGGCGCGGCGCCTGCGGGCGCGGGATGGGCCGGTCGACGGGTTGTGCCGACGAGAACGGGTTGTTGCCGACCCGCGGGGTGCGCATTCCCCCGGGCTTCGGCATCGGACCGGGACGCGGGCCCGGCGTCATGCCGGGGTGCGGGCCGGGTTGTCCGGGCTGTCCGGGCTGCGCGGCTGGCGGTGCCGACGGCCGCGGGGCCGGGGTCGGCGGGGCGGGCGCGTCGCTGGTGGGCGCCGGGGCGCCCGGCGCGGCGGCCACCACGCCGCCGGCGGCGGGCCTGGGGGGCGCCGCAGTCGCTTCGCCGTTGCCGGCGGGCTTGCTGATCGCCTTGTCGAGGGCTTGATCAAGGGATTTGTCGAGCGACGCGTCGGGACCCTTAGCGGGGGCTTTCGCGGTGGCCTTCGCGGGGGCCTGGGCGGCCGGCTTGCCGCCGCCGAACGACTCGCGAAGCCGGCGGGCCACGGGAGCCTCTACCGTCGACGACGCGGATTTGACGAATTCGCCCTGTTGATTCAGCCGGGCGAGCACTTCCTTGCTGGTGACACCGAGTTCCTTGGCCAACTCGTGTACGCGGGCCTTACCTGCCACTACATCTCCTGTCTATGAGGCGACAGTCGTAGGGCCGCGCCTCGGGTTTAGCTATGACGCATTGTCATCGGGACTTCACGGTGTGCTCATGTTCTTTGCTACCTGTTCTGTCGCCGGGCGAATCGGGCGTGCTGACACGCTCAACCACCGCGGATGTGTCCAGTGGACCCGCGATGCGCAGCGCTCTGGTGAAAGCCCGCCGCCGAATCGCCTGTTGCGCGCACTGCGGCACGGGATGCAGCCAGGCACCCCGCCCCGGCAGGCTACTGCCCGTGTCAACGATCGCGGCGTATTCGCCGTTCCCGGTCGACACAGCCACCACTCGAAGCAGTTCGACGGCCAACTCTCGCTTCCGGCATCCCACGCACGTCCGCACCGGAGTGTTTCTGTGCGCCCGACTGGTTTCGGGAGCCGAAAGTTCGCGCTGGATCACGGCTCAGTCTAGCGTCACCGAACCGATGGTCAGAACCGCCCGCGCAGAGCGCTTGGTGAGATCAGCGGTCGTGCGCCATCGGGTGGCTCGCCCCGTGTTCGGTCTGGCCTTCGGACTGCCCGGGCGAGTCCCCGCGAATGTCGATGCGCCAGCCGGTGAGCCGGGCGGCCAGCCGGGCGTTCTGGCCCTCCTTGCCGATGGCCAGCGACAGCTGGAAGTCCGGCACCACCACGCGGGCGGCCCGGGCACTCTGGTCGATCACCGACACCGAGACCACCTTGGCGGGCGACAGCGCGTTGGCGACGAAGCGCGCGGGGTCCTCGTCGTAGTCGATGATGTCGATCTTCTCCCCGGACAGCTCGCTCATCACGTTGCGGACCCGCTGCCCCATCGGGCCGATGCAGGCGCCCTTGGCGTTCAGGCCCGGAACGATGGACCGCACCGCGATCTTGGAGCGATGGCCGGCCTCGCGTGCCACCGCCACGATCTCGACCGCCCCGTCGGCGATCTCGGGCACCTCCAGCGAGAACAGCTTGCGGACCAGGTTGGGATGGGTCCGCGACAGCGTGATCAGCGGCTCACGGGACCCGCGGGTCACCCCCACCACGTAGCAGCGCAGCCGGTTGCCGTGCTCGTAGCTCTCGCCGGGAACCTGTTCGGCCGCGGGGATGACGCCCTCGGAGGCCTTCGTCTCGGAGCCCATCCGGACGACGACGAGGCCGCGGGCGTTGGCCCGGCTGTCGCGCTGGATGACGCCCGCGACGATCTCGCCCTCGCGGGTGGAGAACTCGCCGTAGGTGCGCTCGTTTTCGGCGTCGCGGAACCGCTGCAACATCACCTGGCGGGCCGTCGTCGCCGCGATGCGCCCGAAACCCTCGGGGGTGTCGTCCCATTCGCTGATGACGTTGCCGTCCTCGTCGGTCTCGCGGGCGATCACCCGAACCACGCCGGTCTTGCGGTCGATCTCGATGCGGGCGTCCATCTGGTGGCCCTGGGTGTGCCGGTAGGCGGTGAGCAGCGCGGATTTGATGGTCTCGAGCAGTTCGTTGACCGAGATGCCCCGGTCCACCTCGATCGCGTGCAGCGCGGCCATGTCGATGTTCATCAGCGCCGCTCCTTCTCATCGCTACGCTCTGCATCGTCGCTGGCGCGGTTCATCAGCGCCGCTCCTTCTCATCGCTACGTCCCCCTCGCCGCTTCGCGGCTGGGGGCACCCCCAGTGCATCGTCGCCGGCGCGGTTCATGCTCCGGCCTCCGTCCTGTCGGACCGACCCCTGATCACCCCAGTCGCCAGCTCCAGCTCGGTCTGGGCCGGCGACGAAAACTCAACCTGCGCAACGGCTTTGACGATCTCGTCGAGCGGTATCGCGCGCACCGTCCAGCCCCGGCCCGCGCGGAGGACCAGCGCGACGGTGTCATCGCGCGTCTCGCCGAGGCGGCCGGTCAGCCGCGACCCGTCGGACAAGGCCACCTCGACCTTGCGGCCCCGGGCGCGGCGGAAGTGCTTGTCGGTGGTCAGCGGACGGTCCACGCCGGGCGAGCTGACCTCGAGAACGTACTGGTCCCGGACGCCGTCCAGGCGGTCCAGCAAATCCGACGCGGAACGCGACAGCGTGGCTATCGTGTCGAGGTCGAGGGGGTCGTCGCCGTCGGCGATCACCGCAATGCGTGGCGGGCGCGTCCGCGCGTCGATGACCACGTCTTCGATTTCGTAACCGGCGCGCGCGAACTCGCCACTGAGTAGCTCGATCACCTGCGTCTGCGAAGGTAGCCCGGTGGTCACGGCGAGCTCCTCATCTTGAGTTGTCCGGTCATCTGCGGATGTCGCCGCGCGGGCGGCTTCCGGTGCCCCGGGGAACGCACCCGCTGCAGTTCCGCCAGAGTCAGCTATCAACGATACGCCAGGAATCGCCGATCACGGCGTGATCGAGCCGTGGTCACGGTCCCCGGACCAGCCAACCTTCGTAGCCGGGTCTTCCGATGGCAGGATGTTGCTGTGCCTAGCGGAGGACCCCCCATCAACAGGCGGGGTGTGCTCGCCGGTGGCGCGGCCCTTGCTGCGCTGGGGGTGGTGGTAGCCGCCTGTGGCGAGTCCCCGCCCAAGCCGCCCACCGTCGAGGACTTGTTGGGGCCGTTGGACCAGGCCCGGAAAGACAGTGCCCTGGCCAGCGCCGCCGCCGCGGACATCGGCCACCCGCCCCAGATCGCCGCCGCGCTGACGGTGGTCGCCACCCAACGCGCCGCGCAAGCGCGCGCCCTGTCGACGGAGATCTCCCGCGCGGCCGGCAAGTTCACCTCCTCCTCGTCGAGCGAAACGACGAGTCCCTCCAGCCCGAGCCCCAGTCCCGCCGAACCGGCGGGCCCGCCGCCGCCACCGCCGCCGGTGTCCGACGTGATCAATTCGCTGCGCGCCTCCGCCGAGAGCGCCAGCCGCCTGGTGGCCACCGAGTCGGGCTATCGGGCCGGGCTGCTCGCCTCCATCGCCGCGTCCTGCACCGCGTCCTATACGGTCGCCCTGGTGCCCGGGGGCCCGTCGATATGAGCTCCGGCAAGGACGCCGACAACGCGGCGCTGGCCGACGCGCTGGCCATCGAACACTCGACGATCTACGGCTACGGCATCGTGTCGGCGCTGTCGCCGCCCAGCGTCAACGACATGGTGGTCGAGGCGCTGACCGTGCACCGCCAGCGCCGCGACGACGTCATCGCCATGCTGGCCGCCCGCAAGGCCAACGCCCCCGTTGCCGCGCCCGGCTACCAGCTGCCCCTGCTGGTGGCCAGCGCGGCCGACGCGGCGCGGCTGGCGGTGCGGATGGAGAACGACGGCGCGACGGCCTGGCGCGCCGTCATCGAGCACGCCGACACCGCCGATGACCGCGCGTTCGCCTCCACGGCCCTGACGCAGAGCGCGGTGATGGCCGCTAGATGGAACCGGGTGCTGGGCGCCTGGCCCATCACGACCAGCTTCCCCGGCGGCAACGAGTAGCTCGCCGAGCTAGGACGCGATGGCCGACGCGATGTCGGTGGCCAGCGAGTCGCCGGCGGCCAGCTCGCGGGTCTGTCCGCCGAAGCGGTCGCGCAGCTCGACCACGCCGTCCGCCCAGCCCCGCCCCACCACGACGATCCACGGCACACCCAGCAGCTCGGCGTCCTTGAACTTCACCCCGGGCGAGGCCTGCCGGTCGTCGAGCAGCACCTCGACGCCGAGCCGGTCCAGGTCGGCGGCCAGCGCGGTGGCCCCGGCACGCGCCTCCGCGTCCTTGTTGGCGATCACCAGGTGCACGTCGAACGGCGCGACCGCCGACGGCCAGCGCAAGCCCAGCTCGTCATGGTGCTGCTCGGCGATGACGGCCACCATCCGCGACACCCCGAGGCCGTAGGACCCCATGGTCAGGCGCACCGGCCTGCCGTCCTCGCCGAGCACGTCGACGGAGAACGCGTCGGTGTATTTGCGGCCGAGCTGGAAGATGTGGCCGACCTCGATGCCGCGCGCCGACACCAGCGGGCCGGCGCCGTCCGGGGACGGGTCGCCGTCGCGCACCTCGGCGGCCTCGATGGTGCCGTCCGCGGTGAAATCGCGCCCGGCCACCAGGCCGACGACGTGCCGCCCGGGTTCGTCGGCCCCGGTGATCCAGCTGGTGCCGTCGACCACGCGCGGATCGACGAGATAGCGAACTTCGTTGTCGCGCAAGGCCTTCGGACCGATGTAGCCCTTGACCAAAAACGGATACTTGGCGAAGTCGGCGTCGTCGAGGAACGCGTACTCGGCCGGTTCCAGCGCCGCGCCCAACCTCTTGTCGTCGACCTCGCGGTCGCCGGGCAGCCCGATGGCCAGCAGCTCCCACTCCCCGCCGGGCTGGCGGACCTTGAGCAGCACGTTCTTCAACGTGTCCGCCGCGGTGACCTCGCGACCAAGGTCGGCCGTGTTGGCCCAGTCGACCAGGGTGGCGATCGTCGGGGTGTCACCGGTGTCGTGGACCACCGCCTCGGGCAGCCCGGCCACGACTTCCGCTGGCCGCGCCTCCGGGCGAGCCGTGACGACCGCCTCGACATTGGCCGCATAGCCCGACTCCAGGCACCGCACGAAGGTGTCCTCGCCGACCGCGCTCTCGGCCAGGAACTCCTCCGAAGCGCTGCCGCCCATCGCGCCCGACACCGCGGACACGATGACGTAGCGCACCTGCAGCCGGGAGAAGATGCGCTGATAGGCCTCGCGGTGCGCGTGGTAGGCGGCCTTGAGGCCGGCGTCGTCGACGTCGAAGGAGTAGGAGTCCTTCATCAGGAACTCCCGCACCCGCAGGATGCCCGCCCGCGGCCGCGCCTCGTCGCGGTACTTGTTCTGAATTTGGAACAGCAGCAGCGGAAAGTCCTTGTAGGAGCTGTATTCGCCCTTGACGGTCAGCGCGAACAGCTCCTCGTGGGTGGGACCCAGCAGGTAGTCGTTGCCGCGGCGGTCCCGCAGCCGGAACACCCCATCGCCGTATTCGGTCCACCGGTTGGTCGTCTCGTACGGCGCGCGCGGCAGCAGCGCCGGGAACAGGATCTCCTGGCCGCCGATCGCGTTCATCTCGTCACGGACGATGCGTTCGATCCTGCGCAGCACCCGTAGCCCCAGCGGCAGCCAGCTGTACAGGCCGGGCCCCACGGGCCGGATGTAGCCGGCGCGGATCAGCAGTTTGTGGCTGGGCACTTCGGCGTCGGCCGGGTCGTCGCGCAGGGTGCGCAGGAACAGCTCGGACATCCGGGTGATCACAGCGGGCCAGCCTAGCGGCGGGCGGCGGCCCGCCGAAAATCGTCGGGTTTTGCTCGCTGCCACTCAGGCTTTCCTTAGCCGCCGGCGATACGGTTCCGCGCATGGGCACGACCGCATCCCGCACGGTCTCCGATGATGGGAGCCGCCCCGCTGCAGGCACTGTGGTGGCACTGACGGTCTTGTACTCGATCGAACTGATCGGGATCCTTTGGGCGGCAATGGTTGTCGCGAGCCTCGGCCGCCCGCACCTGGGTCGCGGCGCCGGGCTGCTGGCAGTGGCCTTGCTGGTGGCCGCGGCGCTGGCCGGTCGGGACGCGATGCGGCTGCTGCGGGGGCAACACCGGCTGGGCGTGACCGGGCTGGCCGTGCAGTCGGCGCTCGTGATCGGCGCGATCGCGCTGGCCACGCAGCGGCCGGCTGTGGGGGCGGCGGGCATCGTCGTCGCCGCCGGTGTGCTGGTGGGATGGGGTCGACTGGCCAGGCCGGCCCGATCGGCCGAGCCGCCGGCCGTGTCACCCGAGGCACCGCGGAGGTCGTCAGATCCCAGTGTGACGAAGCCGGGCGCCGGCGGTGCCCTCCTGGTGCTGCTGACGGCGGCGCTGGTGCTGGCCGCGCTCAGCGTGCGCGGCGGAATCGTCGTCGGCATGGTCGCGCTGGCGATCATCTTCATCCCGCTCGAGCGGCTGTTCGCGCTGCGTCCGCGCCGGATACTGCGAACGGGATGGCGCACCGACGTGGTCCACTACCTGATCAACGGCGCCGCGCTCAAGGTCGGAATCGTCATCGCGGTCGCGGTCGTCGGCACCGTCTTGCGGGCCTTCGTCCCCGCGCCGTGTCGCGCCGCGATCGCCGCCAGCCCGGGTGCGGCTCAGGTCGTCGCCGCCTTGGCGATCGCGACCGTCGGCGGCTACGCGGGACACCGTGCCGCGCATGAGGTTCCGCTACTGTGGCGGTTCCACCGCGTACACCACAGCATCCGCGAGCTTGATTGGCTCGCCGCCAACCACCTGCACCCGCTGGACCAGATCTTCATCCGATCCGCTGCGGTGCTACCGCTGTACGCGCTGGATTTCGGCCGAATCAGCTTGGGCGCCTTCGTGATTGTGACCACGCTGCAGGCCATCTTCGTCCACGCCAACGTGCGGCTCACGTTCGGCCCGCTCCGATGGGTGATCGCCACGCCGCAGTTTCACCATTGGCATCACGCCCGCGAACCCCGGGCCTACAACTCCAACTACGCCGGCGAGTTCCCCGCCCTCGACGCGTTGTTCGGCACGCTCTACCTGCCCGCGCAGCGATGGCCCGCGCACTACGGCATCGACGACAGGGAACCGGACGGATACCTGCGCCAGCTGGTGTGGCCACTAACGCACTAGGCCGAACTAGGACCGAACGAGGCCGGTATGGTTCATCACCGCGGACGCGCGGGCGAGTTAGATCTCTCCGGCGTCGATCGCGTCCTTGACCTCTTGCGCGTGGGCGACCTGCTCGGGGGTATAGCCGATGAGCAGCGCCGCAGCGCCGACGATGACGGCCACGCCGGCCACCCACAGCAGGCCGTACGTATAGCCGTGGTCTAGCGCGTGCAGTTGTGCGTCGTTCATGAACTTCACCGGGCCGTTCGTGCCGCCCAGGTACAGCGTGCGGGAGGTGATCACGGCCTGGATGACGGCCAGCACCAGCGGCCCGCCCAGGCTCTGCAGCATCAGCGCGATGGCCGACACCGGGCCGATCTGGTCGAAGCCGACACCGGCGATCGCCGACAGAGTCAGCGGCACCACGCAAATCCCGATCCCGATCCCGCCAACGATGATGGGCACTACCAGGTTGGGGAAGTAGGGCACGCCCCGATGCATGAAAAACGAGCCGTAGATCATCGCCCAGAAAAGCAGAAGTCCGCCGCCGATTGTCAGCACCCGCGGTGAGTACCGCGACACCAGCTGCGAGGACACGCCCAGGCCGATCCCCATCGCGATGACGAACGGGATGAAGCCGACGCCGGCACGCAGCGCGCTGTAGCCGAGGATGTCCTGCACGTACAGGCCGATGCACACGGTCAGGCTGAACATGAGTCCGCCGGCCAGGAAGATTGCGCCGAAGGTGACCAACCGGTTGCGGTCTCGGAACAGGGCGAACGGCACGACCGGGTTTTCGGCGGTGCGCTCCACGACGACGAAGGCGAGGGCGGCCGCCAAAGCCACCGCGCCCGAGCCGATGGTGGTGACCGAAATCCAGCCCCTTTCCGGGCCCATCGAGAAGGCGAAAACCGCAGCGGTGCAAGCCAGCGTGGCCAGCAGGGCCCCGGTGGCGTCGAGCTTCATCCGCTCCCGGTTGGTTTCCCGCAGCGCGGTGCGGGCCAGGTAGACCATCACCAGCCCGATCGGCACGTTCACCAGGAACGCCAGCCGCCACGACAGCTCGGTCAGCGCCCCGCCAACCACCAGGCCCATCACCGAGCCGACCGCCGTCATCGCGGCGAACACCGCCGTGGCGGCGTTGCGGGCCGGGCCCTTCGGGAAGGTGGTCGCCACCAGCGCCAGGCCGGTCGGCGAGGCGATGGCCGACCCGATGCCCTGCAACAACCGGGCGACGACCATGGTCGCCTCGTCCCAGGCGACCGCGCACAGCACGGAGGAGATGGTGAACAGCGCCACGCCGACGATGAAGGTCCGCTTGCGGCCGATGGTGTCGCCGAGGCGCCCGCCGAGCAGCATCAGCCCGCCGAATGTCAGCACATACGCGGTGATGACCCAGCTACGGCCGGCGTCGGAAAGACTCAGGTCGTTCTGGATCTTGGGAAGCGCGACGATGGCGACGGTGCTGTCCATGGTCGCCAGCAGCTGCATGCCGCCGATCGCGATCACGGCCGCGATGAATCGCCAGGAAGGCAGCCATGTGGGGTAATACCTGCTGATGCGTGAGGTGGCGGTCTCCGCCGGCTGCGTGGGCCGCACCGGGGCCGGACGATCGGGGCGCGCAGCTGTCCAGTTCTGGGCGGCGCGCTCTGTGTCGTTGAGAGCCGTCATAATGGATTACCTTACAGTAATCTTAAGATCCGTTTAAACGCCGAGCGGCGCTGAGCCCTACTACGGCACCGATCACGATGATCGCGGGAGGTCGGATCCCTTCGGCGCGGATCTTCTCCGGCGTGTCGGCGAGGGTGGCCCGCAACGTATGCTCGGCCGCCGTCGTCCCGTGTTGAACCACCAGCACCGGCGTATCCGCACGTCGGCCGCCTTTCAGCAGTACGTCGACGAAAAGTTCGATGCGCTCGACGGCCATCAGCAAAACGATGGTGCCCGTCATCGCGGCCAGTGCGTCCCAATTCACTAACGATTCGGGGTGTCCGGGCGCAACATGGCCGCTGACCACCACGAATTCGTGATTTATGGCCCTGTGGGTGACCGGGACGCCCGCCAGAGCGGGCACTCCTATGGCGCTCGTCACACCTGGCACCACCGTGACCGGAATCCCGGCGTCCACGCACGCGAGGACCTCCTCATAGCCGCGGGCGAACACGAACGGGTCCCCGCCTTTGAGGCGGACCACGAAGCTGCCCGACCGCGCCCGTTCGATCATGACGCCGTTGATCGCGTCCTGGGCCATGGCCCGCCCGTACGGGATCTTGGCGGCGTCGATGACCTCGACGTGCGGCGGCAGCTCCGCGAGCAGTTCGGGCGGCGCGAGCCGGTCGGCGACCACCACGTCGGCCTGAGCGAGCAGGCGGCGGCCGCGCACGGTGATCAGCTCGGGGTCACCGGGACCGCCGCCGACCAGCGCCACCCCGCCCCCCGCCACGTCGGAGCTCTCGGGTGCATCGGGGGCTTCCGGTGTGATGGTCCCCGTCTGCAACGCCTCGCGGATGGCCGACCGGATCGCCGCCGACCGGCGGTGTTCGCCGCCGGCCAGCACCCCGACCGACAACCCGGCGTAGCTGAAGGTCGCCGGGGTCACCGCGGAGCCCTCGACGGCGATGTCGGCGCGGACGCAGAAGATGCGGCGGCGGTCGGCTTCGGCGACCACGGCCGCGTTCACCTGCGCATCGTCGGTGGCCGCGATCGCGTACCAAGCCCCTTCCAGGTCGCCGTCGCGGTATTCGCGCAGCGACAGGATGATTCCGGTCATCGCCTCGACGGACCGGGTGGCGGTGCGCGAGATGACGTGCACGTCGGCGCCGCTCGCGATGAGCAGCGGTAACCGGCGCTGCGCGACCGTGCCCCCGCCGACCACGACGACCTTCTTGCCGGCCAGCCGCAATCCGGCCAGGTAGGCGCTCTCGGTCTCGGTCACCCGCCAAGCCTAGAAGCTGGCGCTAGCGGCCGCGGGCCGCGGCGTGGGCGACGAAGCGCACCACCGCTTCCGGCGCGGCGGCCGGGTGGGTGTGCAGGTATGACGCGTGCACCCCGGCGTGCACCACACCGTCGCGCACGGCGCCTGCGCCGTCGTCGCGGTACGCCCACGCGGGCTGGTAGCCCTTGCTGAACGTGACGGCGGTCCGGTGGAATTCGTGCCCGACCGCCCGACGGCCGACGGTGTAGAGCGGTGAATCGGCCACCGCGACGGCGTCGCGATAGGCCAACGTGAGGCGCGGCGTGAAGCGCGCCGACCCCGCCAGCACCCCGCACATCGGGTGGCCGTCGAGCTCGGAGGCCAGGTAGATCAGGCCGGCGCATTCGGCGTGCACGGGAGCGCCGGCGGCGGCCAGCTCGTGGATCTGGCGGCGGACGACGGCGTTGGCCGAGAGTTCGGCGGTGAACTGTTCGGGAAAGCCGCCGGGCAGCAGCACCGCGTCGGTGCCGTCGGGCAACGCGTCGGCGAGCGGGTCGAATTCGGCCACGTCGGCACCGGCGGCGCGGAGCAGCTCGGCGTGTTCGGCATAGCCGAAGCTGAACGCCTTCCCGGTCGCCATCGCGACGACGGCGTGGCCGGGCCGGCCGTCGCCCACGGCCGCCGCCGGGTCCCACGGATCATCAGCGCACCCGCATCCCGCGGCCGCGACGACGGCGGGGATATCGACGTGTGCGGCCACCAAGTCGGTCATCGCAGCGACCGCGGCCTGCGCTCGACGGCCGTACTCGACGGCCGTGACGAGCCCGAGATACCTTGTCGGAACCTCTAATTCGGCCGTGCGCGGAATGGCGCCCAGCACCGGGGCACCGGCCTGTTCGCACGCCTGCCGCAGCACCTGCTCGTGCCGAGACGAGCCCACCAGGTTGAGGATGACACCGCACACCCGGGTCGCGGCGTCGAACGTCGAAAAGCCGTGCAGCAGTGCGGCAATGCTATGGCTTTGGCCGCGCGCGTCGACCACCAGGATCACCGGGGCGCCCAGCAGGCCGGCGACGTGCGCGGTGGAGCCGGCCGCGGGAGCCGTCGCGCTCGTTGCGATGCGCCCGTCGAAGAGCCCCATCACGCCCTCCACCACGGCGATGTCCGCGCCCGCGGCACCGTGTGCGTACAGCGGGCCGATCAGCCGCTCCCCCACCAGGACCGGATCGAGGTTGCGGCCCGGGCGCCCGGCGGCCAGGCCGTGGTAGCCGGGGTCGATGAAGTCCGGGCCCACCTTGAACGGCGCGACCGGGTGGCCGGCCCGCCGCAACGCCCCGATCAAACCGGTTGCGACCGTGGTTTTTCCGCTTCCCGACGCGGGCGCGGCGATGACGATCGCGGGGACGGGCTTCATCGCGCCACCCGCTGCCGCGAGCGTGCGCAGAATGACACCTCGCACGGCGTGTCGCCGTGCAAACACGCACGCTCGCGGGGACCGGAGGGACCGGCGAGGGCGCTCACCACTCGATGCCCTTCTGGCCCTTGCGGCCCGCGTCCATCGGGTGCTTGACCTTGGTCATCTCGGTGACCAGGTCGGCGGCCTCGATCAGCCGCGGCGGGGCGTCGCGCCCGGTGATCACCACATGCTGTTGACCGGGCCTGGCCACCAGGACGTCCACCACGTCGTCGACGTCGACCCAGCCCCACTTCAGCGGATAGGTGAATTCGTCGAGCACGTAGAAGTCGTGGCGGTGGGCGGCCAGCCGGCGCGAGATCTCGGCCCACCCGTCGGCCGCGGCCACGGCGTGGTCGGCATCGCTGCCGGACTTACGCGACTTACGCGTCCAAGACCAGCCCGCGCCCATCTTGTGCCATTCGACGGCCCCGCCGATCCCCTGCCGCTCGTGCAGCTCGCCGAGCCGGGCGAAGGCCGCCTCCTCGCCCACCTTCCACTTGGCGCTCTTGACGAACTGAAACACGGCCACGTTGAGGCCGGCGTTCCAGGCGCGCAACGCCATTCCGAATGCGGCCGTCGACTTGCCCTTGCCCGGCCCGGTGTGCACCGCCAGCACCGGCGTGTTGCGCCGCGCCCGGGTGGTCAGGCCGTCGTCGGGCACCTGGAGCGGTTTCCCTTGTGGCATGGGCGGTTGTCTCCCGGTCGTTCAGGCGACGCTGCGCACGGCGTGCGTCAGGTGGTCGGCGCGCAATTGCTCGAGCCGTACGGCCGGCGCGCCGAGCTGGTGGGCGAGTTGACCGGCCAATCCCAGCCGCACATACGACGTCTCGCAGTCGACGACCACCGCGGCGGCACCCTCGGCGACCAGCCGGGCCGCCGCGATCCGAGTGCGGCCCAACGGGTCCGGGCCGGCGGTGGCGCGCCCGTCGGTGAGCACCACCACCAGCGGACGGCGCGCGCGGTCGCGCGCCTTTTCCCGGATGATCAGCTCGCGGGCGGCCAGCAGGCCCTCGGCCAGCGGGGTCTTGCCGCCGGTGTCGAAGCGGGCCAGTCGCCGGCCGGCGATGTGCGCCGACGACGTCGGCGGGAGCAGCAGCCGCGCCCCCTGCTGGCGGAACGTGATGACCGCGACCTTGTCGCGGCGCTGGTAGGCGTCGCGCAGCAGCGACAGGGTGGCGCCGCTCACCGCGGCCATGCGGTCGCGGGCGGCCATCGAGCCCGAGGCGTCAACGACGAAGATCACCAGATTGCCTTCGCGGCCTTCGCGGATGGCGCGGCGCACGTCGTCCGGCTCCGGCCGCAGCGGGCCCGCCCCGGCGCGCTCGGCGGCCGCGAGCAGGGTGGCGAACAGGTGCAGCCCGTGCGCGCCCGGGTCGTTCCCGTCGGCCGCCGCCATCGCGCTGCCAGAAGCGTTGCGGGCCCGGGACCGTCGGCCCGGGGCGCCCTCGCCGACGCCCGGAACCGTCAGCGCCCGGGCGCGGAAGACCGTCGCCGGCGGCGCGCTGGGCCTCGTCGCTTGTGTGGGTATCGCATTCGAATGCTGTTGTTGCGGAGCGGCATCCGCGCCGGGCGACTGCCCGCCGCCGGGCGGGTCGGGATCGGGCTCGGGTTCGGGTGTCGAGTCTTCGGCGCCGGCGCGCGCCAGGGCTTCGTCCAGCTGATCGCGATCGATGCCGGGATCGTCGAAGGGGTCGCGCCGGCGCCGGTGCGGCAAGGCCAGCTCGGCGGCCACCCGGATGTCCTGCTCCTCGACGACGCGGGCCCCACGCCAGGCGGCGTGCGCGACGGCGGTGCGGGCCACCACCAGGTCGGCGCGCATGCCGTCGACGTCGAACGCCGCGCACAACGCGGCGATGCGCCGTAACTCGTTGTCCGGCAACACCACATCATCGACCACGGCGCGGGCCGCGGCGATCCGGCGGGCCAGCTCGGCGTCGGCGTCGGCGTAGCGCTCGGCGAACGCGTCGGGATCGGCCTCGTAGGCCATCCGCTGCCGGATGACCTGCACGCGCACGTCGACGTCGCGCGACGCGTGCACGTCGACGGTGAGACCGAACCGGTCCAGCAGTTGCGGACGCAGTTCGCCCTCCTCCGGGTTCATCGTGCCGATCAGCACGAACCGGGCCTCGTGCGAATGGGAGATGCCGTCACGCTCGACGTGCACCCGCCCCATCGCCGCGGCGTCGAGCAGCACGTCCACCAGGTGGTCGTGCAACAGGTTGACCTCGTCGACGTAGAGCACGCCGCCGTGGGCGCGGGCCAGCAGCCCCGGCGAAAACGCGTGCTCACCGTCGCGCAGCACCCGCTGCAGGTCCAGCGAGCCGATCACGCGGTCTTCGGTTGCGCCGAGCGGCATTTCGACCAGGCCGCTCCCCGAACCACCACCGTCGCTGCCGGTCGCGGCGGACAGCAACGCCGCCAGCCCCCGCACCGCCGTCGACTTGGCGGTGCCCTTCTCGCCGCGGATCAGCGCGCCGCCGATCTCGGGGCGCACGGCGCACAACAGCAGCGCGAGCCGCAGTTGATCGTGCCCGACGATGGCGCTGAACGGATAGGGCTTCACGGCAGCTCCCCCAGCCCGGAGCCGCGCTTCAGCATCGGCACGTGGGGGATGCCGTCGTCGAGGAAATCGTCGCCGTCACGGACGAATCCGTGCTGGGCGTACATGTCGGCCAGGTAGGTCTGCGCGTCGATCCGGCACGGGTAGTCGCCGACCTCGGCCAGCGCGGCGCGCAGCAGCCGCGTGGTGTGGCCCTGCCCGCGCGCGCTGCGCTTGGTGCACAGCCGCCCGATGCGGAACGCCTTCTCGCCCCCGGCGTGCTCCTCCATCAACCGCAGGGTGCAGATCACCTCGCCGTCGGGCGTTTCCAACCAGAAGTGGCGCGTCTCGGTGAGTAGGTCACGCCCGTCGAGCTCCGGGTACGGGCAGGCCTGCTCGACGACGAACACCTCCACCCGCAGCTTGAGCAGCTCGTAAAGCGTCGGGGCGTCAAGGTCTTTGGACCAAGAGCGCCGCAAGGTTTCACTCATGGCGCCGCTCCTCCTCATCGCTTCGCTCTGCATCGTCGCCGGCGCGCCTCATGAAGCCTCCAGCTGCAACACCTTGGTCCCCCACGACCACACCTCGCCGAAGAGCGCGGGCTCACCGGACAACTCCACCCCCAAAGACGGCACCATCTCCTTCAACGCCGGCAACCACGACCGGTACCGATCGGCGAAGCAGCGCTGCAGCACGTCGAGCATGGCCGGCACGGCGGTCGACGCCCCCGGGGAGCCGCCCAACAGCGCGGCGATGCTCCCGTCGGCGGCACTGAGCACGGTGGTGTCGAAGTCGAGCACCCCGCCCTTGCGCCTGTCCGGACGGATGACCTGCACCCGCTGGCCGGCCACCGTCAGCTCCCAGTCGGAATCGGTTGCGCTGGGGGCAAATTCGCGCAGCGCCCGCACCCTGTCGGGCTCGGAGAGCCGCAGCTGGCCGATCAGGTAGTCGACCAGCTTGCGCTGGGTCACCCCGACGCCGAGCATCGACAGCACGTTGTCTGCCTTGATCGAGCGGGGCAGATCGGTGAGGCGGCCGTGTTTCAAGAACTTCGGCGACCAGCCGGCGTAGGGCCCGAACACCAGCCACGACTTGCCGTTGACGAACCGAAGGTCCAGATGCAGCGCGCCGAGCGGCGGGGCCCCCGGCGCAGGCACGCCGTACACCTTGGCGCGGTGGGCGGCGGTGAGCGCGGGGTTGTCGGTGCGCAGGAACCGGCCGCCGATCGGGAAGCCGGCAAAGCCTTTGACCTCCTTGATGCCCGACCTCTGCAACAGCGGCAGCGCGTCGCCCCCGGCGCCGACAAAGACGAATTTGGCATTCAACCGGTGCTTTTCGCCGGTGCGGCGGTTGCCGACCAGCAGCGTCCAACTGCCGTCGGATTGGCGGGTCAGGTTGCGCACCTCGTGACCGAACAGCGCGGTGGTGCCGCCCCGCACGCAAAAACCGATGAGCTGTCGCGACAGCGAACCGAAGTCGACGTCGGTGCCGTCGGGGGCCCAGTTGAGCGCGACCGGCTCGGAGAAGTCGCGTTTGGCCGCCATCAACGGCAGCCGGCGCGCGAACTCGTCCGGATGGTCGATCAATTCGGTCCGCGCGAACAGCGGGTTGTCGGCCAGCGCCCGCTGGCGCCGCCGCAGGTAGTCGACGCGCTGCGCCCCGTGCACGAAGCTGACGTGCGGGATCGGGTTACAGAAGCCGCGATCGGTCAGGATGCCGTTCTCGACGGCGTACGCCCAGAATTGGCGGGTCACCTGGAACTGCTCGTTGATGCGGACGGCTTTGCTGATGTCGATCGACCCGTCGGGGTTCTGCGGGGTGTAGTTCAGCTCGCACAGCGCGGAATGCCCGGTGCCGGCGTTGTTCCAGGGGCCGCTGCTTTCGGCCGCGACCGCGTCCAGCCGCTCGATCAGGGTGATCGACCACTCCGGTTCCAGCCGCCGCAGCAACGCCCCCAGCGTGGCGCTCATGATCCCGGCGCCCACCAGCACGACGTCGGTGCGTGCCGTCCTGGCTAGCTGTGCCACCGGATCGCTGGTCCTTCCCTCGGGGAGCGCCGGTCCCAGGTTATCCCGACGCAATCCGGGCACTAGCGTCATGCGGCCTCCCTGTAACCAGCAACACCTTTAAGCTGGCCTCGTGAGCGGCGGGGTGACTGGCTGGGTGCCCGATGTGCTGCCCGGCTATTGGCAGCGCACGATCCCGCTCGGGTCCGATCCGGCCGGCGAGGGCGACATCGTGGCAACTCTGGTCCGACTCGGCGACCAGGCCCCAGCGACCTCAGTGGCCACAGCGACCTCGGCGGCCTCAGGGGCCGGCCACGCGGTGCTGGCGGTGCACGGCTACACCGACTACTTCTTCAACACGGCGCTGGCCGATCACTTCGCCGAGCGCGGCTTCACCTTCTACGCGCTGGACCTACAGAAGTGCGGCCGATCGTGCCGCGACGGCCAGACCCCTCACTTCATCACCGACCTCACCCAATACGACGCCGAACTCGAACACGCCTTGTCGATCGTCCAAGAGGGCGGCCGGCCCACCCGCGTGCTGGTGTACGGCCACTCCTCCGGCGGACTCATCGTGTCGCTGTGGCTGGATCGGCTACGTCGGCGCAATCCCGCCGCGCACGCCGCCGTCAGCGGCCTGGTGCTCAACAGCCCGTTTCTGGACCTGCAGGGCCCTGCGGTGCTGCGCCTGCCGGTGACCTCGGCGCTGATCGCCGGCCTGTCGCGGGTGCGGTCCAAGGGCGTGGTGCGCTCGCCCACCGACGGCGGTTACGGCACCACCCTGCACCGCGACTACCACGGCGAGTTCGACTACAACCTGCAGTGGAAACCGGTGGGCGGCTTCCCGATCACCGCGGGCTGGCTGCACGCGATCCGGCGCGGGCAGGCCCGGCTGCATCGCGGGCTCGACGTCGGCGTGCCGAACCTGATCCTGCGTTCGGATCACACCGTCCCCGAAAGCAGCGATGCGGCGTCCATGCAATGCGGCGACGCGGTGCTCGATGTCACCCAGGTCGCCCGGTGGGCGGGCTGCATCGGGAACCGCAGCACCATCGTCCCGGTGGCCGACGCCAAGCACGACGTGTTCCTGTCGCTGACGCGGCCGCGCCAGGCGGCCTACCGCGAACTCGACTCGTGGCTCGACAGCTACCTCAGCATTCTCAGCACCGACAACACGGCCGGCCCCGCTAATACCGCTAATACCGAAGCCTCGGCACCTTCGCGGAAGGGGTGACGGCCAAGACCATGGAAACCTACGACCTCGCGATCATCGGAACCGGCTCGGGTAACAGCATTCTCGACGACCGCTACGCCGGCAAGCGGACGGCGATCTGCGAGCAGGGCGCCTTCGGCGGGACCTGCCTGAACGTCGGATGCATCCCGACGAAGATGTTCGTCTACGCCGCCGAGGTCGCCGCCACCGTCCGGGGCGCGGCACGGTACGGGATCGACGCGCACGTCGACCGGGTGCGTTGGGACGACATCGTTTCGCGCGTCTTCGGCCGCATCGACCCGATCTCACTCAGCGGCGAGGACTATCGCCGCTCGTCCCCCAACATCGACGTGTATCCCGAGCACGCCCGGTTCGGGCCGGTGCAGCCCGACGGCCGCTACCTGTTGCGCACCGGCGCCGGCGAAGAATTCGCCGCCGATCAGGTGGTCATCGCGGCGGGCTCGCGCCCGGTGATCCCGTCGGCGATCCTGGCATCCGGCGTCCGCTATCACACCAGCGACACCGTCATGCGGATCGCCGAGCTGCCCGAGCACCTCGTGATCATCGGAAGCGGCTTCGTGGCAGCCGAATTCGCGCATGTCTTCTCCGCGCTCGGCACGCGGGTCACCCTGGTGATCAGGGGCGCCACGCTGCTGCGGCATTTCGACGACACCATTTGCGAACGGTTCACCCGAATCGCCTCGACCAAGTGGGAGCTGCGCACGCACCGCAACGTCGTGCGTGCGGCGAACCGCGGCTCCGGCGTCGCCCTGGAGCTCGACGACGGGAGCACGATCAACGCCGATCTGCTCCTGGTGGCGACCGGCCGGATATCCAACGCCGATCTGCTGGACGCCGAGCAGGCCGGCGTCGACGTCGAGAACGGCCGGGTGGCGGTCGACGAATACCAACGAACCTCGGCCCGCGACGTTTTCGCGCTCGGTGACGTCTCGTCGCCGCATCAGCTCAAGCACGTCGCCAACCACGAGGCCCGCGTCGTGCAGCACAACCTGCTGCGCGACTGGGACGACACCGACGCCATGGTCAGGACCGATCACCGCTTCGTGCCGTCGGCGGTCTTCACCGACCCGCAGCTGGCGACCGTCGGGCTGACCGAAAACCAGGCCATCGCACGGGGATTCGACATTTCGGTGGCGATCCAGAACTACGGCGACGTCGGCTACGGCTGGGCGATGGAGGACACCACCGGGATCGTCAAGCTCATCGGCGAGCGCAACAGCGGGTGCCTGCTGGGCGCCCACATCATGGGTCACCAGGCATCGTCGATCATCCAGCCGCTGATCCAGGGGATGAGCTTCGGGCTGACCGCCGCGGAGGTGGCCCGCGGTCAGTACTGGATTCACCCGGCGCTGCCCGAGGTGGTCGAAAACGCGCTACTGAACCTGGGCTGACGCGTCGTCGCCCTGGCATTGCGGGCACAGTCCGCGCAGCGTCAGTCCGGCGGCCTCCGACAGGGAGAACGAGCTGCCCGCCATCGCGTGCTCGAGCGCCGAGCTCAGCTGCCGGGCGGGCACCTCGATGATCGAGCCGCACCGCGTGCACACCGCGTGGTGGTGGGGGGCGGTGGCCAGGCCGTACGTGGTGACGCCGCCGTCGAGCGTGAGCGCGTGCAGCAAGCCCTGGTCGACCAGGGTGGTCACCGTGCGGTAGATGGTCGCCACGTCGGGCGGCTGGGCGCCGGGCGGCAGGCACGCGCGCACCCGCTGGTGGATCTCGGCCACCGGTAGGTGACCGTTGACGGGCTCGAGCACCGCCAGCACCTGGATCCGCGACGCCATCCGCCGCAGTCCGCGGGCGCGCAGGTAGTCACCGATCCGCTCGGTGACGGCGGGGTCGAGCGCTGACGGCTTAGGCGTCACCCGTTCAGTGTCGCGCCCCATACCCGGGATTGCCAGTTCCCGCGGGCAACGCGCCCGGCCGACCGTCTGGGTGTAGACAGTGCTCATGGGGCTCACGGGGCAGGCTCCCGGGCGGACGCCGGTGATCGGCGATGCATGAACTGTCGCTGTGCCAAGCGATCGCCGATCTGGTCAAGACGCACGCCGGCGGCCGCCACGTCGAGGTGGTGCGCGTGCGGATCGGTGCCCTGCGGCAGGTGGTTCCGGAATCGCTGTCCTTCTGCTGGTCGCTGGTCCGCGACGCCGAGGACATGCCGGATGCCGAGCTGGAACTCGAGTGCGTCGGCGCCGAAGTGAAATGCCGTTCCTGCGGGCGGCAGTCGGAGATCACCTCGGCCTGGTCGATCTGGTGCCCGCGCTGCGACAGCCCCGACGTTGAGGTGCTGCATGGCAACGAATTTCTGGTGACATCGCTCGACGTCTCGTAGGCTGCCCCATAGCGCTGAAAGCGCCACCAGCTCAGGGGTTTTGAAAGTTATTCCGCGAGCGTGCAATCCACGACGCGACCCGCCCTTGAGTTCTAGGGATGGTTGCAACACTTCGTGATTTGGGGAGTGTTGATGGCTGGGTATGGGCCCTTGGTAT
>NZ_LZIR01000058.1 GCF_001667035.1 Mycobacterium sp. 852002-51057_SCH5723018 | reverse complement strand
TGCACCGCGGCGGGGATGCGGGCCGGAATCCCGACTTTGATTCTCTGGCACGGGATCGACGATCAGCCGGTCTGGGCCGCCGCCGTCGAACGGCTGAACATCGGGACCGGCCGCCCGTTCTGGGGCGCCACAGAGCAATCGCTCGTCGCTGACCTGCGCTCCGTCCTGACCCCGGAGCGCGCCGCAAAAGCCCGTGACGTCGGCGCGAAGATGACGACGGCCGGCGAAAGTGTTGCCAGGGCGGCCGACCTTCTGGAGGCCACCGTCGACTTACGGTGATGAGGCTTGCGATCCAAGGCGAGCGACGTCTTCCAGAAGATCCGCGGCTCTCGCGAGGCTTTCGGGGGACGTCGATATCTGGCCGGCGACTTCGCGGGCGCGTGAAGCGTATTCGGGCGAGAGGATGGTGGCCAGATCGGCCACTAGTGATCCCTGCGTGGTGGCCGACAACTGACGGGCGGCGCCGACGCCGAGTCGTTCGACCCCCGCCGCCCAGACCGGCTGATCGTCGATCCCGTGCCAGAGAATCAAAGTCGGGATTCCGGCCCGCATCCCCGCCGCGGTGGT
>NZ_LZIR01000057.1 GCF_001667035.1 Mycobacterium sp. 852002-51057_SCH5723018 | reverse complement strand
CCGGATCTCGCGGATGGTGGCCCTGGAGTAGCCCACCTCGGCCACGCAGCGCATGGTCGCGGCGACGATCCGTCGGCGGGTCTCCTCACCGCTCGCGCCGACCGGGCGACCCAGCTGCGCCCGCGTCATGGTGATGTCCTCACTCGTGCGTCCTGTCCGTCGACCCTGCAGCCAAGCTGCCGCTAGGAGAGAATATAATCGCACGATCGATTACTCGAGGTTCGGCGCGGAGGTGCGCGGTGGGTGAACCAGTAGCGCCGGCACAGTTGGGCCGCCCGGTGGGTGCCGATGGTGCGCAGACCCGCGCACGGATCATCGCCTCCGCGATGCGCTGCGTGGCCGAGGTGGGCTACTCCAGGGCCACCATCCGCGAGATCGCCGGGGCCGCCGGCATGACGAGCGGCAGCCTGTACCACTACTTTCCGAACAAGTCCGCGTTGCTCAACGCGACCGTCTCCGAAATCGACGGCATCGCGCGGTCGCGGCTGCGGGCCGCCGCGGCGCAGGCCGATGACGTCGTCGACCGGCTCGAGGCGGTGCTCGACGAGTCGGACCGGTTGATGCGCGAGCATCCCTACCTGGCCGCATTCGACCGGGCGATGCGCGCCGAGAGCGCCGGGCGCACGCGCGGCGGGCGACCCCGGTACGCGGGGCTAAAAGCGTTGCGCGACATCGTGAACGAGATCATCGGGGACGCGCTGGCGGGTAAGACGTTGCCAGCAGGGACTGACCCGCACGCCGCGGTCAACGCGATCTACGCGCTGACCCGCGGCCTGACCGAGCAGGCCGCCAGCCTGGCGCCGGCGGCCTACGCGGCCACGCTGCGGTCGGCCAAGGAATTGATCAGGGGAACGCTTTTCGCGCCGTAAGAGAATCGCCCAGAGTCCACACCGCAACGCCGATCAGCACCAGATCCTTGAGCAGGAATTGGCCCGGCAGCGCCGACAACACCGGCAGACCGGCGGCATAGGTCCCGACCACCCCTGGCGTGGTGAACAGGAAGCTCAGCGTGCCCATGAACAGGACCACCGCCAGAGCGCTGCCGACCGCCGATGCGCGGGGCCACAGCGGCCGCAGCGCAATGAGAAGCGCGGCAACGATTTCCATCGTTCCGAGCCCGCGCGCGACGGTGGAGACGCTGAAAACGTGGTAGACCCAGCTCATCAGGGGGTTGTGTTCGATCAGCACGCGCGATTCCATCTTCACGTACTTGCCGAACCCGATCCAGGCCAACACGACCACGAGGCCGTAGCGGCTGATCAGCTGCCCGCATGAGGTCAGCGTCTGCGCCAGGCGATGCGGTCTTGAGGCGGCGGTCTGGGCATGGTCGATCATCGGCAGTCCCTTCGGATGGGCATTGGGGCAATTGTTCCTAGGGGACACGGTTTCCAACCGCGATGGGTTCAGCGACCCAATCGCTCGAGTCCGGCGACGATGAGCCGCAACCCGTATGCGAACTCCTCTTCCAGGGGAACGGGCAGATCGTCGGCAACCGCGGCCGTCGCCGGATAGCGCGACGGATCAAGCTCGTGGAACGCCGCGGCCAACTCGGGATCGTCGTCGGCGGCCGCGGATCTCGGGCGTTGGATCGCGAAACCCAGTACGTAGCGCGACACTGTGGCATAGGCGTGGGCGGCAACCACCGGCGCGAATCCGTTGTCGAGAAGGATCGACAGAATAAGCTCGCGGTGCGCCAGCGCGTTGGGCCCCATCGGCACGTGCCCGATCAACAACGACGCGACATTGCCATGGCGGCTCAGCGCGTCAAACATGCTCTGCGCGAAGGATATACACGCCCGGTCCCATGGCAGTGCGGTCAGCGCTTCCGTGTCCAGCTCGGCTTCACCAAGCATGCGGTCGACGATCACCGCCACCAATTCCGATCGGTTGGCGAAGTGACGGTACAGCGTCGCGGTGCCCGAACCCAGGCGCTGTGCCAGTGAACGCATGGACAGCCCGTCGGCCCCGTGCTCGTCGACCAGTTCGACGGCCGCCGCAACGATCCGATCAATCGGCAGGGCCGGGCGGCCGCGGGGCCGGCCCTGATTGACGTCGCTCACATTGCGCAATCTGAGCACTCCCGAGCTTGACACCTACCATATTTATGGCCACACTGTATCTATTAATCAAGCGTCGGGTCAACACCCTTGCGAGCGAGGACGTTTCGACATGCTGCTTCCCCTGGCCGCGGAGCCATTCACCGCTCCGACCGACCGCGACATGTTTCCGTCGGAGCGGCGCGAATTCGTCCGCACCCATCGCACCTGTGTGTTCGGCTACCGCCGCCGCAACGACGGGCCGGCCATGTCGATCGTCTACTACATCCCCACCGACACCGACGAACTGCTGGTGTCCACCATGGCCGGCCGCGGCAAGGCCCGGGTCATCCAGCGGGACGGCAAGGTCAGCCTGTGTGTGCTCGACGAGCGGTGGCCGTTTAGCTACCTGCAGGTCTACGCCGACGCGACCCTCGATGACGACCGTGACCTTGCGGTGGACGTGATGATGGCAGTTGCCGGCCGGATGTCGGGCCAGCCGCTCGGCGAGGAGGCGCGTCCCTCCGTCGCAGCGATGTCGGAGCGGGAGAACCGCGTGGTTATCCGCTGCCGGCCGTACGCCAGCTACGCGACACCGCCGCGTCACCTGCACCGCAACGACCAGGTCGACCAACTCTCCCATTGGGTTTCGGGCGTGGTGGCCTGGGATGCCGACGATCCGTCATGAGCCGGCGTA
This sequence comes from Mycobacterium sp. 852002-51057_SCH5723018, assembly GCF_001667035.1. Taxonomy (GTDB): domain Bacteria; phylum Actinomycetota; class Actinomycetes; order Mycobacteriales; family Mycobacteriaceae; genus Mycobacterium. The sequence continues at coordinate 39,760 of NZ_LZIR01000057.1, read as the reverse complement.
GCGGTCGCGCAGCTTGGCTAGCCTCGCCTCGATGCGCATACCGCAGGCGCAGCGCATGCCGGTCAGGCCTAGCTGACCAGAGCGTTCGCGGTGTCGATGAAATCGCGGACGGTGGTGCCCGGATCACCGGAGCGAACGAGAGCCTCGCCAACCAGGACAACGTCGGCGCCCCATGCCCGATACTCCGCCACGTCCTGCGGCCCCGTCACACCCGACTCCGCCACCCGAACCGTGCCCTCCGGGATAAGCGGCGCCAGCTTGCCGAACACCGAGCGGTCCACCTTCAGCGTGGTCAGATCCCTGGCATTGATGCCGCACAATTCGGCGCCTGCCGCCACGGCACGACCGACCTCGTCGGCCGTGTGCGATTCGACAAGCGGCGTGAGGCCGAGTTCCATACACAGTCCCAGCAGGTTAGCCAGTTCGGCGTCGCTGAGTGAAACGACCATGAGCAAAGCTAAATCAGCGCCGTGCGCACGCGCCTCCCACAGCTGGTAATCGTCAACGATAAAGTCCTTGCGCAGTACCGGCACGTCGACATGCTGCCGGACAGCATCCAGGTCGGCCAGTGATCCGCCGAATCGGCGGTGCTCGGTCAGAACGCTGATCGCCTGAACTCCGCCGGCCACGTACTGAGCGGCGAGCGCGGCCGGGTCTGGAATATCAGCGAGGTCGCCTTTACTGGGGCTCTTGCGTTTGACCTCGCCGATGATCGTCAGGCCTGCGGAGCGAAACCCGGGCATCGGGTCGAGTGCCGGCGGCGCGTCCGCCACCTTGGCCTTCAACTCGGCGAGAGACGTTCGGCGTTTACGCGCCTCCAGATCCTCACGAACGCCGACGAGGATCCCGTCCAGAACGCTCATTGTGATTTCGCTCCTATCCACAACACCGCGGCTTCTATGCCGATTGAGTTTAGCGGGCGATGCGACAAGCTGTGCGGACCGCACAAATCCTTTGTTGGGCAACATCTCCAACCTGATCGGATCTCTCTAACAGAGAGCGGCGAATCTTCCGCAAGCGAGCAGTGTTGTTATTAGGCAACACCTCTCAGTTGCCGAAATTGCCTATCCAGGCGTGACTGCTTGTTCGTTGCCGACCCCGGCTGGAAAGTCGTGCCATCGTTGCGGGTGAGCGCACCACTTGCAGTGCTGAGCCGTCGCCCGTATCAAGTCGCGCTGCTTGGCGATGCGAATCATCAACGAATCCGCAAGTCCGCTGGTCAAACTGGGCGCATCCATTTGTCGGGAGGGCCGTCTGGAGCGTAGCTTCCGCTCCGTCCGGGCCAGCTCTCCTTCGGAGCTGAGATTCAGGCCGCGGATGACGTCCGGACTGAAACCGCCAACAATCAAGCTGCGCCGCCGTGCGACCCGCATGCGACTGGCTGATGGCACAGCAAAAGGACCCCGCGTACCAATTGCGCTGACGGCTCGAGAATTCGCTCGTGTCGATCCCCACGGAAAGATGATGTTGAGACCGATCGCCGCCAGCGTCGCCATGAACTGGCTGGCAATCTCGACGAATTGCGCGTGGGCCGCTTAGACATTGGCGGTTGCCGCCGAAAGGCTGGCGCCGAGATTGGTTGCCTGGTTTGTTACTTGGCAGCCGTTCGCTAGGGCAGCGATGTGTGGCAGGGGGCGGCCGCCTCGAGCGCCTGCGTAGCGCCACCAACCCCAAGCCACAACGGAGGTTTGATTGCTCCACGGCAGTGTGACGCAGGTTACGTAGAAGTCTTGCTATCGAGCAGTTTCCGCGCCGGGTTGCGCCCGTCGGTTCCGTGGTCCTTCTTCGTCCGGGAGCCTCTGATACGTGGATCTGAGGACGCGACGGTTATGACGCATGTCTGACAACGTTGTGAACGTCGATCTTTGCAAGCGATTGCGCGACGGCGTGCTCAGTCATCGGTAGGCTTCAGTGGCGGGGAGCCAGGCCGAAGAAAGGTCCGGCAGGACGGCATCGGTTGTCAGCACGTCGATTACGGCACGCACGGCCTCGCGGGCTTCAGTGCGGCGCCATACCAGTGACCACGTCCAATATGGTGCCTGCGGAGCTATTGGGCGCTGCACGATGTCTGCGGGTACGACGGCGGCGCTCTGGACTTTGGGGGCGTTGAGCACCGGCCGGCCCAGTCGGCGGACGTGCTCGAAAAACATTGCGCCGGCGATTCCGCCGTCGCTGATTCGCAGCGTGTTGGCTCCCGTCACCTCGGCGAAAAGCTCCCCGTACCGATTCCACGAAGACCAGCATCCGGAGTCGCTGTCGAGCAAGACCACGGTATCCGCCGCATTCACGGCGGAGCTCTCCCCGCCGACACTCGCCGCCTGCAGCTGTTGGACGCCGATGAGATGTGCATCGAGGCCGTACTCGTCGAGGTCGGGGCCCTGGACCCAACAGACCGCCAGGTCGATGCCTCCTTCGGCGACCCTGGCGACCTGGCTGTGCGAGGGCAGCACCCACGTATCGATATCGACATTCGCTACGGCCGCCGTCCGATCGGCCAAGTCGGCGGGAAGCCAATCGACATAGCCGAGCCGGACGGGTTCGGAATTCGATAATCCAATCGCGCGGCGGCGCAAGAAATCTGCTTGTTCGACAAGCGCACGGGCTGTCGGCAACAGTGCCGCTCCGGTCGCCGTGAGAGTGACGGAGCGGCGGTCGCGATCGAAGAGGGGCACCCGCAGATTCCGCTCGAGAACCCTGATCTGCTGAGAAAGTGACGGCCCGGCAATGCGCAGCCGCTTTGCGGCGCGACCGAAGTTCAGCTCTTCGGCGACCACCACGAAGTAGCGCAGCTGACGAAGTTCCACGTGAAGATGCTATTGCGACAGTTGTCAGCTTCCAGCAACCAATCGTACTGACAACGCGCGTATCCATGCCGCGGGCAAGCCCGACCAGTCGACGGAACACTGGCCAGGCGCCCCTACCGTCCCCGGCTCAGATGCGGCACCCCCTACTGCGCGGCGTAGCGGTCGCGCAGCTTGGCCAGCGTCGCCTCGATGCCCGTGGCGTTGGCTTTACGAAAACCCATCAGCTCGTAGTACTTCAGCGTGTTCTTTATCGCGCCGGCGTCGCTGTAGTCGAACGTCTCGGTTACCCGCGTCCGGGTGGGTGACAGCGATTCGAAGTGCCACCGCCAGCGGTGGCCCAACGGATGCCGCCATTCGACCAATTCATTGGGCTTCAGCGCCGTCACCTTGCTGGTGATGCGGTAGGGGACGCCGAACATCTTCATATTCGTCGAAAACTTCGACCCCACAGCCAGTTCCGCGGGAACCTTGATGTTGCTGACGACGGTGCCCGACCCGTCCAGCTCGCTGTGGCGGCGCGGATCGGCGGCCAGCGCGTAAAGCTCGGCGGCCGGCGCGTCCACTTCGACCGACCGACTCACCTGTCGGGGTCCCGCGTCGATGGCGTTGACGGTCATGGCGGTCTCCTTCCGGCTGTCCGGCGGCACGGGGTCGACGCTACGCTTCGCCGAGTCGCACTGGTACGACCGTTCGACGACGGCGTCGCGTGCTGGTTGAGAAAGGAACGCAACGACCGATGAGCCAATCAATCCCGGGGAAGGTGGCATTGGTCACCGGCGCCGCGCGGGGCCAGGGCCGGGCCCATGCGGTGCGCCTGAGCGCCGAAGGCGCCGACATCATCGCGATCGATATCGCCGGGCCGTTGCCGTCCAGCGTTCCCTACGATTCACCGACACCTGAGGATCTCGCTGAGACCGCGCGGCTCGTCACCGCCAACGGCAGAAGTGTCGTCACACGCGCGGTCGACATCCGTGATATCGCCGCGCTCAAGGCCGCCGTCGATAACGCGGTTGGCGAGCTGGGGCGTCTGGACATCATCGTCGCCAACGCCGGGATCTGCAGCCCGGCGGCCTGGGATGAGATCACCCCGGAGGCGTTCCGCGACACCATCGACACCAACGTGGTCGGCACCTGGAACACCGTGATGGCCGGTGCGCAGCACATCATCGACGGCGGGCGCGGCGGCTCGGTCATCCTCATCGGGTCCGCCGCGGGCATCAGGATGCAGGCGTTCATGGTGCACTACACGGCCAGCAAACATGCGGTCGTCGGGATGGCGCGCGCGTTCGCCGCCGAGCTCGGCCGGTACAACATCCGGGTCAACAGTTTGAACCCCGGAGCGGTCGCCACCCCGATGGGCACCGGCCGGATGCGCGACGCGCTGCATGCCGCCGCCGACACCTACCCCCACCTGCGGGGCATGCACCAGCCGCTGCTGCCCGAGGGCATCGCCCAGCCCGAAGACATCGCCGATGCCGTCGCGTGGCTGGCGTCCGACCAATCCAGGTTGGTCACCGCCACGCAGGTGTCCGTCGATATCGGTGTGGGCTACGTCTGACCGGGTCTGAGACCGGATCGGCGCTCAGGCACAATCGTGACGCGCGTGTGCGGCTACGACCTGACGGGAATCCCCCGGGGCAACGCGCATCGCGAATTCCTATACAAAGGGGTGTACGGATAGGAGCGGCGTGACCACGAGCGAGTACGAGGTTAGCGGAATGAGCTGCGGACACTGCGAGGCCGCCATCCGAAGCGAGGTGGCGCGGATCCCCGGTGTGCGCGACGTGGACGTCAGCGCGCGCACGGGCAGGCTCGTCGTCACAAGTTCGGCGCCCGTCGACCAGGACGCGGTGCTGGGCGCGGTCGACGAGGCCGGCTTTGCCGCGGTCTTGGTCGCCTGAAACCGGGAGCCGGACCCCTCACCCAATGAGCCCACTGAGCCCACTGAACAGCATCGAGCTCGAAATCGCGGGGATGACCTGCGCCTCATGCGCCATGCGCCTCGAGAAGAAGCTGAACAGACTCGACGGCGTCGACGCGACCGTCAACTACGCCACCGAAAAGGCCACCGTGGTGGTCCCGTCCGGGTACGACGCCCGGGCACTCATCGCGGAGGTCGAGAAGGTCGGCTACACCGCGGCGCTGCCGCAACGCCACCTTGAGACGCCCGACGACGCCGAGCTGGTGTCGCTGCGCATGCGGCTGGTCGCCGCGACCGTGCTCGCCGGCCCGGTGATCCTCATGGCGATGCTGCCCGGCCTGCAGTTCCGTTACTGGCAATGGGCGTCGCTGGCCCTGGCCGCCCCGGTCGTGCTGTGGGCGGGGTGGCCGTTCCACGCCGGCGCCTGGATGAACCTCAAACACCGCGCTGCCACCATGGACACGTTGGTCTCGGTCGGGACCCTGTCGGCGTTCCTGTGGTCGGTGTATGCGTTGTTCTGGGGCACGGCCGGCCGGCCGGGCATGCACCACGGCTTCCAGCTGACCACCGGCACCGGCACCGGCACCGGCAACCTCTACCTCGAAGTGGCGGCCGGTGTGACGCTGTTCGTCCTGGCGGGCCGCTACTTCGAGAAGCGCTCCAAGCGGCGGGCGGGCGCGGCGTTGCGTGCACTGCTGGACCTCGGCGCCAAGGACGTGGCGGTGCTGCGGGACGGCGCGGAAACCCGCATCCCCGTCGGCCGGCTCGCCGTCGGCGACGAGTTCGTGGTGCGCCCCGGCGAGAGGATCGCCACCGACGGGACGGTCGTCGCGGGATCCTCGGCGGTGGACGCCTCGATGCTCACCGGTGAGTCGATCCCCGTCGAGGTCGGTGCGGGCGATCCCGTCACCGGTGCCACCGTGAACGCCGGCGGGCGTCTGGTCGTGCGCGCCGCCCGGATCGGCGAAGACACCCAGCTCGCCCAGATGGCCAAGCTTGTCGAGGCGGCCCAATCGGGCAAGGCCGACGTGCAGCGGCTCGCGGACCGCATCTCCGCCGTGTTCGTTCCGATCGTCGTCGCCGCCGCCTCGGCCACCCTCGCGGTGTGGCTGGCGGCGGGCGCGCCTCTCACTGCGGCGCTGGCGGCGGCCGTGGCGGTGCTCATCATCGCGTGCCCCTGCGCCATGGGCCTGGCGACGCCGACGGCGCTGCTGGTGGGTGCGGGCCGCGCGGCTGAGCTCGGTGTGCTGATCAAGGGACCCGAAGTGGTCGAGTCGACCCGCACGGTGGACACGATCGTGCTCGACAAGACCGGCACGGTCACCACCGGCCGGATGACCCTGGTCGACGTCATCGCCGCGCCGGGGACCGACCGTGCGACGCTGCTGCGTTACGCAGGGGCCGTCGAGGACGCGTCCGAGCATCCGGTCGCCAGGGCGATCGCCATAGCCGCTACGGCCGAGGCCGGGCCCCTGCCCGCGGTCCTGGACTTCGCGAACGTGGCAGGCAAGGGCGTTCGCGGCTGCGTCGAGGGCCGCGCCGTCGCCGTCGGGCGCGAGTGCGTCCTGGCCGATTGGGACGTCGACGCCGAATTGTCGGCGGCCATGGCCCGCGCCGAAGCCGAAGGGAAGACCGCGGTCGCCGTCGGCTGGGACGGCCACGCTCGGGGGATCCTGGTGATTGCCGACACCGTCAAACCGACCAGCCGCGAAGCCGTCCGGCAGTTCAAGCTGCTGGGATTGACGCCCGTGCTGCTCACCGGCGACAACGGCACCGTCGCACGGTGCATCGCCGACCAGGTCGGCATCACGCGCGTCGTCGCGGAGGTCACGCCCGCCGGCAAGGTCGCCGCCATCAAAGGCCTGCAAGCCGAGGGCAAGGTGGTCGCGATGGTCGGCGACGGCGTCAACGACGCCGCGGCGCTCGCCGCCGCCGACCTGGGGCTTGCCATTGGCACCGGCACCGACGTCGCGATCGAAACCGCCGACATCACCCTGGTGCGGGGCGACCTGCGCGCGGCGGCGGACGCGATCCGGCTCTCCCGCCGGACGCTGCGCACCATCAAGACGAACCTGTTTTGGGCCTTCGGCTACAACGTCGCGGCGATCCCACTGGCCGCCCTCGGCCTGCTCAATCCGATGCTGGCGGGCGCCGCGATGGCCTGCTCGAGCGCGTTCGTGGTCGGCAACAGCCTGCGGCTGCGCTCCTTCGCTCCCACGACCCGTGCCGATCCTGTGGGATAGTTGATCTGGCTTACCTTGCCAACAGTCACCGCCACCAGTCAGCCTCGCGGAACGAATCGGATTTAGCGAAGGTCACGACCGTTGCCCCACTTCGTCGAACAGCTGTCCTTGCTGCATGGCTGGCTGCCGGTGGCGGTGCAGGCGCTCACGGCGCTGGTGGTCGTGATCGCGATCGGGTGGCGCAGGCGGCGTTGGCGTGGCTGGCCCCTCGCGGTGGCGCTGGGCGCGGCGGCGGTGATGACGGCGCTGTCCTATTGGTACATCACCTCGATCGGCGTGGCCGGGGACCCCGCGCCGGTATCGCTGTGGCTATGGATTGCGACGAGCGGGCTGGCGGCCGCGGTGTTGTTGCTCGGATGGCCGGGCGCCCGGTGGTGGCGGCGGGGTCTGGCAGTGCTTGCGGTGCCGCTGTGCGTGCTCTGTGCGGCCCTGTCCTTGAACGGCTGGGTCGGCTATTTCCCCACCGCGCTGGCCGCGTGGAATCAGCTGACGTCGGCGCCGTTACCCGATCAGATTGATCGGCTGCGGGTCACCGCCATGCAGCTCGAGGGCACCAAGCCCACCAGGGGCGTCGTGGTGCCCGTGACGATCAGCGCCGACGCGTCGCACTTTCCCCACCGCCAGGAACTGGTGTATCTACCCCCCGCATGGTTCAGCAGCAATCCGCCGCCACGGCTCCCCGCGGTGATGATGATCCCTTCGGCGTTCAACACCCCGGCCGACTGGCTGCGCCCTGGCGGCGCCTTCTCCGCCATCGACGACTTTGCGGCCCGCCATCACGGCTTCGCCCCGGTCCTGGTCTTCGTCGACGCCACCGGCACCTTCGACAACGACACCGAATGCGTCAACGGCGCGCGCGGCAACGCGGCCGATCACCTGACGAAAGATGTGGTGCCCTTCGTCGCTTCAAACTTCGGGGTGAGCGCCGACCGAGCCAATTGGGGCGTCGCCGGATGGTCGATGGGCGGCACCTGCGCCGTCGGCTTGACCGTCATGCATCCGGAAATGTTCAGCGCGTTCGTGGACATCGCCGGCGACGTGCGCCCCACCGTCGGCGGCAAGGAGCAAACCATCGCCCGCCTGTTCGGCGGTGACACCGCAGCCTGGGCCGCGTTCGACCCGATCACCGTCATGACCCGCCACGGCCGCTACACCGGGGTGTCGGGTTGGTTCGACGTTCCCGCGTCGTCCGGCCCGCGCAACGTAGCCGAGGAAGCCAATCCCACCCTTGCCGGCCCCAGCACGGACCCCCTCGCCAACCCGGAGGGCCAGGACGCCGCCGCGAACTCGCTGTGCGCCGTGGGCACCGCCAACGGGATCACCTGCGCGGTGGTGACCCAGCCCGGCAAGCACGACTGGCCGTTCGCGGCCGAGGCGTTCGCGGCATCACTGCCGTGGCTGGCCTCGACGCTGGCAACCCCTTACGCCGAGCCCGTCGGGTTGCCGCAACACCGCGGCGGGGCGCCCCACTGAGGTATGCGTGACCGTTACCTTTTCGAGGCTGAGTTCACAGCTGACCCTCCCGTAACAGATCCGGCGTATGTCCAGTCCGAGTGATACCGTTCGCTGCTGTGACGGCGGAGTTTGGCTACGGCGGTATCCGGGGTACCGGGTCGCGTGTGCCGACATCGCACCGCAAACGACCCACCAGGAATCGCGGGGGATTCTTCATCTCCCCTTTAGCCGGTGCTTCTGACCGGAGCCGGCCCGCGCCGGAGCTGAACCGGCGTCGTTTTCTCGGCGCGCTGGCCGCGGCCACCGTTGCCGGCGTGGGCGCCGCCCGCCTGGTAGTCGACCCGCAGCCGCGGACGTTCGCCCAGGCGCCCCCGGCCAACGTGGCGGCGACCTCCGGCCCGACCGCCCCGTCCGCCTTGTTGGGGCCACCGCCGTCGAGTGCCCGCATCCCACTGCCCGGCGGCGGTGCGCTGACCAAGATCCCCGGGCAAGGTGATTTGCTGGCGCTGACCGTCGATGACGGCGTCAGCAGCGAAGTGGTGCGCGCCTACACGCAGTTCGCCAAGGACACCGGGGTGCGGCTGACTTTTTTCGTCAACGGCGTCTACGACTCCTGGACCGAGAACCTGGCGACGCTTCGGCCGCTGGTGGACTCCGGCCAGATCCAGCTAGGCAACCACACCTGGTCGCACCCGGACCTGACCACCCTGTCGAAAGGTGAGATCGCCCAACAGCTCAGCCGCAACGACGACTTCCTGAAGAAGACCTACGGCATCGGCGCGAAGCCGTATTGGCGCCCGCCGTACGCCAAGCGCAACGCCGCCGTTGACGACGTCGCCGCCGACCTCGGCTACACCGTCCCGACCCTATGGTCGGGGTCGTTGTCGGATTCCACGCTGATCACCGAGGAATACATCGTGAAGATGGCCGACGAGTACTTCACCCCGCAGTCCATCGTCATCGGGCACCTGAATCACCTGCCCGTCACACACGTCTATCCGCAACTCGTCGAGATCATCCGCGACCGAGACCTGCGCACCGTCACCCTCAACGACGTGTTCCTCAAGACCCCCTAGCTGCGCCTACAGGGAATCGACGACCTCTTTCGCCTCGCGCAGTCCCGCGCCGGTCATCTCGCGCAACAGCTTGATCGCCGCGATCGCGTTCCCGGCGCGGGCGAGCGCGACGACTTCGGCCGGCACACCGCCTTCGAGTAGCCCCGACGGGGTGGCACCCACGTCGCTGCCGAATGTCGGGCACGGGACGCCGACCCTTTCCGACAGCAGACGCACCTGCTGTTCGAGCAGCGCAAGACGGCGGTACAGGTAGGCATCTTCGATCACGTCACGATTATGTCGTCCAGCGGTCTGGAGCGCTCCCTATCCGGACGGCACGATGTTCTGGTTGATGTGGAACACGTTGCCCGGGTCGTACTGCGCCTTGACCTCGCTGAGCCGCTGATAATTCGGACCATAGGTCGCCCGGACCCGGTCTTGGCCCTCGTCCATCATGAAGTTGACGTAAGCGCCGCCGGCCGAGTACGGGTGGGTGGCGTTCCAGTATTCCGCCGTCCAGCGCTTCAGCACTTCGGCGTTCGCCGGGTCGGGGTCGACGCCGGCGATGACCTGAGAGAAGTTGACGTCGCGGTAGGCCCAGGGCGTGTCGGTTCGGCCCACCCGATGGACGGTGCCGTCGATCGGGTAGAGGTGCATCGTGGAGTGCATCGTCGGCAACTCCTCGGTGAAGTGGGCATGCGCGTCGACCGCGCCGTCGGGCACCGTGCGGAAGAAGTCCCCGCGCCAATACCATTGCAGCCCTTTGGGATACAGCGCATCGAAGGTGGACTGCAACGCGGGATACGGGGCGGTGACGAGGCCTTCGAAGGCCGGCTGCATCTGCCGAACCGGCGCGAACGCCTCGTCGGCCCGGGCCGGATCACCGGTGTAACACCACATCACGGCGCAAGCCTTCTGCCCGTGGAACGCTGCGGGGAACGGCGCGGCCGGTGGGACGGTCATGCTTGCGAAGAACCCGTAGAGGTCGTCGTCTTGGGCGGGGAGGAAGTCGCGGTACCACCGCAGGATGTCGGCCGTGGCCGATGAAGGCCACGCGGTCGGGCCGCAAACCACGGTGTGCACCGGGTGCAGGCGGAACGTGAAAGACACGACCACGCCGAAGTTTCCGCCGCCGCCGCGCAGTGCCCAGAACAGGTCGGGGTGCTCGGCGTCGGACGCCGTCACCAGGCGACCGTCGGCCAGCACCACCTCGGCCTCCAACAGATTGTCGATGGTCAGGCCGTGCTTGCGGGTGAGGTAGCCGTGGCCGCCGCCCAAGGTGAGACCGCCGACTCCGGTGGTCGAGATGATGCCCGCCGGCGTCGCCAAACCGTGGGCGTGTGTCGCGCGGTCCACCTGTGCCCACGTCGCGCCGCCTTGAACCCGAGCGGTGCGCCGGTCGGCGTCGACATCGATGCGGTTCATCGGCGAAAGGTCGACGACGAGCCCGCCGTCGACGGAGCCGAAACCGGGCCCGTTGTGGCCGCCCCCGCGCACCGCGACCGCGAGGTTGGACGTCCGCGCGAACTCCAGAGCACCCGCGACGTCAGCAGCCGAGCCGCAGCGCACGATCACCGCGGGCCGCTTGTCGATCATGGCGTTGTGCAGCGCCCGAGCGTCGTCGTATCCGGCGTCGCCGGGCAGGATGACCTCGGCCCCGATTCGGCCGCGTAGTTCCTCGGTTGCGGTTGTCAGGCTCATGGCCCGCACCTCCTCTAGCCGCTTGGCGGATCTTGATGCCGCGACACTATGAGGCAAGGGGCCGCTGCGTCATGACCAGAACGGAGCATCACCGAGACACCCAACGATAGTCAGTTCTGACTATCGACCGGCCAGACCTGCGCGATTACGTTGATCCCATGGCGCAGTGGGTGCCACCACCGCTTCCGGCGGAACTGCTCGGCCGTCGCCGCGGCCCGCTGGTCGGGCGCGATGCGGAGCTGGCGGCGTTCGAACGGGCCTGGGAGCGGGTCGAGGGCGGCGACCGCCAGGCCGTCTTCATCGGCGGTGAGCCCGGGGCCGGAAAGACACGCCTGGCCGCCGAAGTGGCCGGAACGCTGGCCGACCACGACGTCGCGGTGCTGGTCGGCAGGTCGACGGCCGACGAGGACGTCCCCTACGCGCCGTTCGCGGAGGCGCTGGAGCGCCTGCTGATGGCGGGCCCATCGGGTTCGATGGCGGATGCGCTGGCGGACGTGGGACCACAGCTGCGGCGGCTGTCCCCTCGGGTGGACCGGCATCTGCCTGGCGGCGAGCCCGTGGGGGAGGTCGGCTCGCCCCGGCAGGCGCTCTTCGACGCCTTGACCGGCTTCCTGCGGCGCCTGGCCGCCGACCGCCCGATCGCGCTCATCCTCGACGATTTGCATTGGGCGCAGCTCCCCACGCTCGCCATGCTCGAACACGTGCTGACCGCGTGCGCGGACGTGCGGATGCTGGTGGTGTCCACGTTCCGAACGACCCAGCCGGACCGCTCCGACGAACTCGCCGCCCGGCTCGCCGAGCTGCATCGGTTCGACGGGGTGCGGCGCCTGGACCTCGCGGGCCTGGACACCGAGGCGATCGCCGAATTCGTGAGCCGAACCCAGCAGCTGACTCCCGCATCGGCGCGGACGGCCGCCGCCTTGCTGCGCGACAAGACCGGCGGCAACCCGTTCTTCCTGACCGAGCTGGTCAACGACCTGGAGATCCGGGGCGGGCTAACCACGTTGAGCGTGCAGCGGACGGTCCCGGCGTCGATCGGCGATGCCATCGCCCAGCGGCTGGCCGGGCTGGGCACCGGCGTCCGGGCGGTGATCGAGCAGGCGGCGGTGCTGGGCGAAACGTTCGACCTGCCCGCGCTGATCGCGACCTGCGAAGGTGACCTCGCTGCGACGCTGGCGGCGATCGATTCGGCCGAAGCCGTCGGGCTGGTGCGGGCGGTTCAGGACTCCGATGGCGAGTTTTCGTTCGTGCACGCGCTCACTCGCGAGGCCGTCCTCGGCGGCATGGCGGCGTCCCGGCTCCGGATCATGCACGCGCGAGCCGCCGACGCGCTCGAGGGCCGGACCGACCCATCGGTCGTTCCGCGCCTGGCGAACCACTGTCTGCGGGCGCACGTGCTCGGCTACCACGCGCAGGCGTTGCGGTACGCACACCAGGCGGCCCGGATGGCCGAACAGAGCCTGGCCTATGAGGACGCGGCGAGATGGTTCGAGCGGGCGGCGTCGCTGCCCGAGATAAGCCGCACCGATCGGGCCCGGCTGGACCTCGATGCGGCCGCAAACCACGTGCGCGCCGGCGATTTCGCGCGATCGCGCGCCATCTATGAGCGCCTCAGCGCGATGGACGACCCGATGATCCGACTGGCGGCGGCCGTCGGCTACGAGGAAGCGAATTGGCGTCGCGGCCAGTCTGATTCGAGGGCCGCCGACCTGCTGGCGTCAGCGCTGGAATCCTGCGGGTTGGATACCGACGATCCGCACTACGTGCAGGCGCTCGGCAGTTTTGGACGGGCGCTGGCCTTTGCCGGCGAGGCGACGCGGGCGCGCGAGGTCGGCAACCAGGCGATCGAACTCGCGCGGGCCGCCGACGATCCAGCGGTGCTGATGCACACCCTCAAGACGAGCCTGTGGCACGGGCTCACGCCGGAGATGTGCGAAGTCCAGGCGGAGCGTTCGGCCGAGGTGTCACGAATGGCGTTGGCGCGCCGCGACTACGAGGTGCTGGGGGCGGCCGCGCACTTTCGCGCCATGGTCAGCTACCTGGCCGGCCGGCCCGACGACCTGGCCGCGTCGACCACGGACATGCGCCGAGCCGGCCAAGCCTGCGGGCAACCGGTCTTTGGCTTCGTCGGCGCATGCGTCGAGCAGGCGCTGGCGTATCTGCGCGGCGACTTCGCCGGAGCCGAACGGTGGGCCGACATCGCTTTGCGCACAGGGGATTCGTTCGACGCGGATGACACCGAGGGTTCGAACGGGGTGCAGATGTTCATGATCCGGCGCGAGACGTCAGACCTGAAGAGATTCGCCGGATTCGTCGACGGCAGTGAGACTTTCGCCGGACGCTGGGTACCCGGCCTGCTTGCACTGTATACCGAGCTCGACTGTGAAGCGGGCATGACCCGCGCGCTCAACCATCTGCTCAACCGCAAACTCGGTGACCGCACCAATGAGGCGCAGTGGCCGATGGAGCTGGTGTTCATGGTGGAGACCGCATTGGTGCTGGGCAACCGAGAAGCGCTCCACGCGCTGCGCCCGTTCGTCGCCCGATATGCCGGCAAGAACCTGGTGGCCGGGCAGTTCGTCGCGCTGTTCGGCAGCGCCGACCGATATCTGGCGAGGATGGCGGCGCTCGATGGGGACGCCGGCGCGGCCGAGCGTTGTTTCGGCGCGGCGCTCGAGATGGATCGCCGTATGGGGTCGGTGGTTCATGTCAGCGAGACGCTGGTCCGCTATGCGTTGTTTGCCGCCTCCCACGGGCGCACCGAGGAGGCCCGGCGACTGGCCGACGAGGCCCGCGCCATCGCCGCGCCGATCGGCCAGAAACGCGTTGTCGCCCTGGTTGATTCGTTGCCAGCCGCGGGTTCCGAGGGTCCGGACGGCCTGACCGACCGAGAGGTCGAGGTGTTGCGGCTGCTCGCCGAGGGGCTGAGCAATCGGGCGATCGGCGAACGCCTCTACATCAGCACCAACACGGCCGCCAACCACGTGCGCAACATCCTGATCAAGACGGGCGCCGCGAACCGTACCCAGGCGGCGATGTATGCCGCCGATCACGAGCTGCTGGGCTGAGAGGCCTCAGATGTCGGACAGCGCGCCGTCGGGCATGACGCGATCACCCATCTCGATGACGACGTCGGCGGGCAGGCCCGCACGCGCGGCAGCGGTCCGGATGGCCTCCGGCGACGGCGCCTCATAAAGGCAATACGTCTTTCGTTTGTCCGCTGACAGGAACGAGTACATCCAGCGAACCCCCTCTTGGTCGTTGATCCGATTGATGCCATCGGCGATCTCAAAGCTCGGTTCCAGTTCCTCGGCGAATGTTCGCTCGACCATGAATATGGGCACGACGGACTCCTCTTCATTGGCTTGGGGTTGAACCTACGCCGTCCGCTTCCGAAGTTTCGCTGGAGAGCAATACCTGCAAGGTCTCGCGCAGTTCGCCCAAGCGTTTGCGCCCCAGGACCTTTTCCCATCGTTTTTCCAAATCGAGGGCGTTGGAGCGCATTACGCGCAGCGCTTGCCGACCGCGCGGCGTCAGCTCGATGATCCGGGCGCGGGCATCGACGGGATCGGGGACTCGCGTGACGTAGCCATGGCGTTCCAGCGCGGCCACCGCCTGGGCCACCGCCTGCCGGCTCACCCGCAGCCGGTCGGCCAAATCCGATGCATGAAGCCCCCCGGCCACCAGCGGCACCAGGGCAACCGCTTGGGCCGGGCGAATCCCGTCGAGTCCAGCTGCGGCGAAAGCCGCCCGTAAACGGGGCGCGCCCGACGCGGCCACCAGGTTGACCAGCGCCGGAACGGTCGGTTCCCACTCGGCATCTGCAAGGCGTCGCATGGTCATGAGTGTGCCACCCACCGCGCTATTGACAAGTTGCTTGTCAAAGTCGGTGCGGGCTGCCACGATGGGTTGATGCGAAATCGATGCGCTCGCGCACTGGGCGTTTGCCTCGTTCCGATTCTGGTTGTCGCGCTCGGCGGGTGCCTCGGCGGCGGGCATGCATCGGGAACGCCCGGCGCGCAATCGATTCCGGACGGCCAATCCACCCAGACCATCCAGGTGGGTGGGGTCGGCAGGACCTTTCACCTGTACCGGCCGCAGGGGCTTACCGATGCGGTGCCACTCGTGGTCATGATGCACGGCGGCTTCGGCAACGGTGCACAGGCCGAGCGTGCCTACCACTGGGACAGCGAGGCGGACAACGGGCATTTCCTAGTCGCCTACCCCGACGGCCTCAACCGCGCCTGGAACGCCGGCACGTGCTGCGGCCAACCGCAGCGCGACAACGTCGACGACGTCGGGTTCATCACCGCCATGGTCGGAGCCGTCGAGCAGGAGATCCCCATCGATCGCGCACGGGTCTACGCCACCGGCATGTCGAACGGGGCCATGATGGCGCTTCGGCTGGGCTGCCAGACCGACAGCTTCGCCGCGATCGCGCCGGTGGCCGGCACGCTGCTGACCGACTGCTCCCAGGCCCGGCCGACTTCCGTGCTGCAAATCCACGGCACCGCCGACGACCGGGTCCCCTACCAGGGCGGACCCGGTAAAGCCTTCGCGATCAACGGGAATCCCCGGGTGGACGGTCCCTCGGTGGAGTCTGTCAATGCCTCGTGGCGATCGATCGACGCGTGCGGACCGCCCACGTCGGGGACCGTCGGCAGCGTGACCACCCAAACGGCCGGCTGCGCCGACGGGCGCACCGTGGAATTGATCTCTGTGGCCGGCGCGGGCCATCAGTGGCCGGGCGGGGAGCCGAGTCCCCTGACGGAGCTCGCGGGGATCCCGGCTCCCTCGACGGCGCTCGACGCCACCGACACGATCTGGCAATTCTTCACCCAGAGCCACCGCTGAGACGCCCCGTCCCGCCTCGAGCGTCGAATCGTTGCGCGATTCTCGTGTTTTTTGCCCGACCACTCGACCCTCGGCGGATTTACTTTTGACACGCATGTGCGACACCAGTCGGACTGGTCAGAACGAGGTGGACGTCCGGTGGAGCGCTTGCTGGAGCGACGGCTATTCGTCCAGCATCGCGTCGATGAGCCGGTGCAACACCTCCCGGGTCTCCCGGCGAGCGCGTTTGGGATCGTCGGCGGTGGCGATGGCCATGGCCGCCTCGTCGAGCGCGCCGATCAGCACGTGGGCCAACGCTCGCACCGGTTGCTGCACCAACTGTCCCGCCCGGATCGCCTCGGTGAGCAGCTGCTCGGTCATGCCCAGGCTGTAGCGCTGGGCGACATCACGAAAGGCGGCCCACCCCAGCACGCTGGGCGCATCCAGCAGGATCAGCTGACGCACCTCCGGATCGCCGGACACCTGGAGCCACGCGTCGACCGCGGCCCTGATCGCGTCCGCCGGCGTCGTCGCCCCCGACTCGGCTACCAGCGTGGCCATCCGCGCCATCACATCCTGCTCCACGGCCTCAACGACCTCGCCGAAAAGCGCTGCCTTGTCGGCGAATTGGTGGTACATCGCGCCCCGCGTGACGCCGGCCGCCGTCGCGATCTCCGGCGTCCCGACATCCGCATAACCGCGTAGGCCCCACAGCTTGCGGGCAGCCGAGATCAGCGCGTCGCGGGTCGCCGCGGAGCGCTCCTCCTGAGTCCGTCTCTTGATTTCCATACATCCTGTTGGTAACTTACGAACAGACAGCCTGTTTGTAAGTATATCTCGAAGGTGGGAGCTAGCTATGTCGACGATCGACATTAGTGCCGGAACTATCCATTACGAAGCAACCGGACCCGAGGACGGCAGGCCCGTCGTCTTCGTGCACGGATACATGATGGGCGGCCAACTGTGGCGCCAAGTCGGCGTACGCCTCGCCGATCTCGGCCTCCGCTGCATCGCCCCGACCTGGCCGCTGGGCGCGCACACGCAAGCCTTGCGCCCGCGAGCGGACCGCACCATCAACGGCGTGGCCGGCATCGTCGCCGAGGTGCTTGCCGCCCTCGATCTCGAGGACGTGGTGCTGGTCGGTAACGACACCGGCGGTGTCGTCACACAACTCGTCGCGGTGCACCATCCTGAGCGGCTCGGTGCGCTGGTGCTCACGAGTTGCGATGCGTTCGAACACTTTCCGCCGCCGATCCTCAAGCCGGTGATTCTGGCGGCCAAGTCCAAGACGACGTTTAAGGCCGTGGCCCAGGCGATGCGCGTGCCGGCGGCACGCAAGCGCGCCTTCGACGGCCTGGCCCACCGCAACATCGATGACCTCACCGAGGCCTGGGTGCGCGCGGGTCTGTCCGATCCGGCGGTCGCCGAAGACCTGCGCCAATTCACCCTCTCGATGCGCACCGAGGTCACCACGGGCGTCGCCGCCCGGCTGCCCGAGTTCCGCAAGCCCACCCTCATCGCCTGGTCGGCCGACGACGTCTTCTTCGACCTCGCGGACGGCGAACGACTGGCCGCCACCATCCCGAACGCACGCCTCGAGGTGATCGAGGGTGCGCGGACGTTCTCCATGCTGGACCAGCCGGACCGCCTTGCCGACCTGCTGTCCACGATCGCGGTGCCAGCTTAGGGCAGAAAGGCCGTAAGAGGGGGACCCGCCGGCCAGGTCAACCGCTGACGGAGGAATTCGTCGATGCCTTGGTGGACAGCCTCTTTCACGGCGTGGCTGCCGGTGACGGTCAAAACGACCGCTACCGTGCTCAGGCGGGAACGCTGCCGCCGCCGTCGACACGCACTATCTGACCGGTGATGTATCCGGCGCGCTCGTCGAGTAGAAAGCAGACGGCGTGGGCAATCTCGGCCGGCGTGGCGACCCGATGGAGCGGAATGCTGGCCAGAAGCCGGGCTTCCCGTTCGGAGCCCGCCGGGCTGCGGTCGCGGTACATTTCGGTCTCGGTGGGACCC
This sequence comes from Mycobacterium sp. 852002-51057_SCH5723018, assembly GCF_001667035.1. GTDB lineage: Bacteria > Actinomycetota > Actinomycetes > Mycobacteriales > Mycobacteriaceae > Mycobacterium. Next base: position 21,726 of record NZ_LZIR01000057.1, on the reverse strand, counting down.
GGGGCCACCGCGTTGACGGTGATTCCGGTCGAGGCCAGTTCCTTGGCCCAGATCCGGGTGCACGCCTCCAGTGCGGCCTTCGCCGCGGCGTACGGCGTGCGCTCGGGCGTGCCCAACGTGGTCAGGCTCGTGACGTTGACGATGCGGCCCCAGCCCGCGGCGCGCATGCCCGGCAGTGCGGCCTGCACGACCTGAACCGCGGTGCGCACGTTGAGGTCATAGGTGCTGAACAGGTCATTCTCGTCGATGGACCCGATGAACCCGAAGCGGGCGAAACCGGCGTTGTTTACCACCGCGTCGACTCGACCGGCCTCGATGATGCTCGCCAGCGTCGCTGCGGTGGCGGCGCGATCAGCTAGGTCGAGCTGGTAGAACGGGCCGGGGAAATCCGGCGGTACTGTTCGGGCAATGCCTATCGGCTCGTAGCCGTCGCCGGCAAGCCGGTCGGCGACCGCTCGCCCAATCCCCTTCGATGCACCGGTGATCAACACTCGTCGTGATGCCATCAGCGTTCCTTCCGTAATGGTGATGACGTTGGTAGGCGGATCCTCCGTCGCGACATTCAACAACCCGGACATCCGGGTGGTTCCGGCCGATCAGCCGTATTTCCCACACTTAACGACACAACCGATAGGGTTGCCGCCATGCCGGACGTGACACCACCACTGCGAGGCCGACGGATCCTGGTTACCGGCGGGGCCAGCGGGATCGGCGCCGCCGCCGTCGGGGCCCTCACCGCCGCGGGCGCGGACGTCGCCGCCACCTATCACCAGACTTCGCCGCCGGACGAGCTGTCGGCCGCTTGGATGCAGTGCGATGTGCGCGACGCCGACGCCGTTTCGGCGATGGTGCGGCAAGCGGTTGAGCACTTAGGCGGACTCGACGTCCTGGTCAACGCCGCGGGGCTGTGGCAGGCCGGGATTCCCGGCTACATCGGCGTCGACGAGATCTCGTTCCTGCTGGACACCAACATCAAGGCGACCATCCTGACCAATCAGGCCGCGTACGCGGTGATGAAAGACCAAGATCCCAAGGGCGGCAGGATCATCAACTTCGGATCCTCCGAAGCCGTTATGGGCAGCCCGATCTCGGCCGTCTACGCCGCAACCAAGGGCGCGGTGCAGGCCTGGACCCGATCCGCCGCCAAGGCCTGGGGCGCCGACAACGTCACCGTCAACGCCCTGGCGCCTGCGGTGCAGACGGCCGGCGCCGAGCGATTGCGGGAGTTCCTCGGTCCGGAGGCCGGCGCCCTCATCGACCAGCAGATGAAGATGATGATTCCGCTCGGCGGGACACTGGGCGATCCCGCGCGGGACGTCGGGCCCATGTTGGTCTTCCTGGCCGGCCCCGGTTCTGCCTTTATCACCGGCCAGCTGCTGGCCGTCGACGGCGGTCTGATGATGGTCGGTGGATGACCGACGACACGATCCAGGCGCTGCTGCGAAAGCGCTTGTCCGACCCGGCGGTCGCCGTGAAACACGAGAACCTGCAATGGACTTGGCGCCAGTACCTGACGGAGTCGACGGCGCGGGCCGCCGCTCTGATCGCGGCCGCCGACCCCCACCGGCCGATGCACATCGGCGCTCTGCTCGGCAACGCCCCCGAGATGCTGGCCCAGATGGCGGCGGCCGGGCTCGGCGGCTACGTGCTGTGCGGCCTGAACACCACGCGGCGGGGCGCGGCGCTGGCCGCCGACATCCGGCGGGCGGACTGCCAGGTCGTCGTGACCGACGCCGAACATCGGCCGCTGCTGGACCGTTTGGACCTCGGGGAAACGCGGATCCTCGATACATCCACGGAGGAATGGTCCACGTTCATCGCCGGTGCCGGCGAACTCGTCCCCTATCGGGACGTCACCGCGATGGACGCGTTCATGATGATCTTCACCTCCGGGACCAGCGGGAATCCCAAGGCGGTGCAGGTATCCCACCTGATGGCCACCATCGCGGGGGTCAGCCTGGTCGGGCGATTCAGCCTGACCGAGCGGGACGTCTGCTACGTATCCATGCCGCTTTTTCACTCCAACGCGGTCGTCGCGGGATGGGCGCCGGGGGTGGCCTCCGGCGCAGCCGTCGTGCCGGCGAAGTTCTCGGCGAGCAATTTCCTCGCCGACATCCGCCGCTACGGCGCCACCTACATGAACTACGTTGGCAAGCCCCTGGCCTACGTACTCGCCACCCCCGAACGGGACGATGACGCCGACAACCCGCTGCGGGTGGCCTTCGGTAATGAGGCCAATGACAAAGACATTGAGGAGTTCGCCCGCCGTTTTGGCGTTCATGTCGAGGACGGGTTCGGCTCGACGGAGAACGCCGTCATCGTGATCCGCGAACCTGGAACGCCGAAAGGCTCGATCGGCCGGGGCGTCGAAGGCGTAGCGGTGTACGACAGCGAGTCCGTCACCGAGTGCGCGGTCGCGCGCTTCGACGCCAACGGGGCGCTGCTCAACGCCGACGAGGCCGTGGGGGAGTTGGTCAACACGGCCGGATCGGGGTTCTTCACCGGCTACTACAACGATCCCGAGGCGAACGCCGAACGCATGCGCCACGGCATGTACTGGTCCGGCGACCTTGCCTACCGGGACGCCGAAGGCTGGATTTACCTGGCCGGCCGCACCGCCGACTGGATGCGGGTGGACGGCGAAAATCTGGCAGCGGCGCCGATCGAACGGATCCTCTTGCGGCACAGCGCGATCAACCGTGTCGCCGTCTACGCCGTCCCCGACGAGCGCGTCGGCGACCAGGTGATGGCCGCGATCGTGCTCCACGAGGGCGGCACCCTCGAACCCGATGAATTCGAAGCGTTCCTGGAGGTGCAGCCCGACCTGTCACCCAAGGGCCGTCCGCGATACGTCCGCATCGCCGCCGACCTTCCCAGCACCGCCACCCATAAGGTGCTCAAGCGCCAGCTGATCGCCGAGGGTGCGGCCGCCGGCGAGGGCGAGATCCTGTGGGAGCGCCAGGAACGCGGCACGGCGTACCGGGTAGTGGCGGCTAAGTCGGGTCCCTGGGTTCCCGACGCCGGATCTGTCCCTTCGCCCGTCGCACCCGCGTGACGGGGTCTTTGCTTGTGCCGCTGGCGATTTCATCGCGCAGCTGTGCGATGTTGGAGATCTCCGCATACAAACCGCGGATCGCGTAGTCGAGGACGGCGAACGAGAAACGCTGGTCCGGATCGTCGGTGATGCCGAGGTCGCGGGAACGCTGCCTCGACCACAGCGCCTCGTCCAGCCGAGTCCGCGTCGCCTCGAGATGCCGGTCGAGCGTATCGATCACGCCCTCCGGATCCTCGCCGCGGGAAAGCCAGGTTTTGAGGATGACGGGATGTTTGATGACAACGCGATCCTGACCCGGAAAATGCCGGACCCAGCGCCGCAGCCCGTCGAGTCCGGAATCCGTTGTCTCGTACAAGGTGATGGCCCGCTTGCCGGATTGCGCCACGGTTTCGCTGACCATTCCGCGCGCCAGCAGCCGGTTCAGTTCGCGCCGCACGTGACTCACCGAGGGCGACCAATAGAAGTGGCCGACCGACAGCTCGGCGCGCATTTTGATCTCGCCGGCCGTCAGCTGTTCGTCGTTGGCCGCCAGCACGCCCAGGACGAGGTAGGCGGTTATCGGCAGGCCGTTACTGGTACGTGTGGTGCTCACGGTCGGCTATTTCTGCGCGGTGAAATAGGGCAGGGTCAGGTCGGCGCCGACGGTGTGGAATTGCACTTTCACGCGCATGCCGATCGCCAGCTCCTCCGGGACCACCCCGACGACGTTGCTCAGCATCTGGTAGCCCTCGTCTAGCGTGACGATCGCCGGCGCATAGGGCGGTTCGAACTCGGCCGTGACCGGTCGGTGCACCACGGTCCAGCTGTAGATCTCGCCCACACCGCCGCTACGCATCCACCGCAATTCGGCCGAAAGACATTGGCGGCAGTGCTCGGTCGGCGGAAAGTTGGCGACGCCGCAGGCCGCACAGCGTTGGTACCGCAATTCGTCGGTTCGGCAGCCCTGCCAGAACGGACGGCTGAGCGGCGTGCCGGCGTGGGGCACGGGGCCCCCCTGGGGGCGCAAGTGCGAACTCATCGAGGTTGGTCTCCAAGGAGCAGCAGCGTGGTGAACAGGGCGCCCGCTCCCCCGTTGCTGCACAACGCGACATGCGGGTCGCGCACCTGCAGATCACCGGCCTCGCCACGTAACTGCTGAACGGCTCGAACCGCCCGTTGCATCATTTGCGGATTGGAGCCCGCGTGGCTGAACGACATCGTTCCTCCGTCGGTGGTGATTGGATGGCTGCCGCGGATGGCGATGTGACCGTCGGCGACGAAGGGCCCACCCTCGCCGTCGCCGCAGAATCCGAAAGCCTCTAGCTGGCGGATGATTTCGAAGGAGAACGGATCGTAGAGCTCGAGCACGTCCACGTCGTCTCTTCGCAGCCCGGCGTGGGCGAACGCCCGCTCGGCGGCGCGGCGGCCGACCACACCGTTCACGTGATCGCCGCGGCGACCGGTGAGGTCCCACGCGGGTGGGTGCTGGTAGGACGGGCCGTGAAAGTCCGCACCGCTGCCCAACACATAGATCGGTTGGCTAGCGACGTCCACCTTGTCGAGGTTGGCCACTACCAGCGCGCACCCTCCCTCGGAGGTGGTGGCGCAGTCGAGCAGATGAAACGGGTCGGCGACGGGCCGGGACGCGGTGATGTCGTCCGGTGTGAACGGTCCCCGTTGGTAATAAACGGCTTCCGGGTTATCCGAGCCGTTGTTGCGGATGGTCGCCGCAACGATGGACAGCTGCTCGCGCGTCGTGCCGTAGACGTGCATGTGGCGCCGCGCGATGAGCGCGAACTCCGCGGTGGTGAACATTCCCCATGGCGCCACGAATTCGTTCTCGGGCCGGGTCCACGGCGCCGTGGCCTCGTGATCGCGGTATTCGCCCGCTTGGGCGGCGACCAGTACGACGACGTCGGCCATGCCGTGCTCGATCGCGGTGGCCGCCTCTGTGATCATGCCGACCCCGAAGGCCAGACCCTGCCAGGCGGGGCCGAGGCGCAGGTCGTAAATCAGCGCGGTGGACAGCGGGCCCGCGCTGATTCCGTCCACGTCGTCGAGGCTCAGGCCGGCGTCGTCGAGCGAGCCCCGAATCGCCTTGAGCGCCAGGCTCCGCGAGGTTTCCCCATCCAGTCGGCGTGCCTGCCGGGTGTTGTGCACGCCGACGATGGCCGCGGTCCGCTTCCTCGGACTAGTTTTCATCGGCAACAACCCCCAAATAGGTTCCCACCACGTGGTATTCACGCCCGTCGCGCTCGATGGTCCCGATCGTGGTGGCTCGCGCCTCGGCGCGCGCCACGCCGGCCTCCAGCACGTCGATTCGCACGTCGATCGGCCGCGCCGTTTGCGGGTCGGTGATCTCGACGACCATCACCACCGCGCGTTCGCCCTCGTCCCACTCCACGCCGGTGATGCGGTGGCGGGCGGTCAGTTCCATCACCACGGAGTCCTGCCGCACCAGGAAGCGGACGGGCGCGCACAATTCGCCGGCGCGGGGCGGCACGCACAGCGTGACCGCCATGTCACAGTCCCGCCGGCCGTGTGGCGGTGACGCCCGAGTCGCGCAGCTCCGCCAGGTCCTGTTGACTGCGGCCCAGGATCCCGGTCAGCACCTCGCCGGTGTGCTGGCCGTAGAGCGGCGGCATCCGGTGAATCCAGCGCCGTGGCCTGCCGGCGAAGGCGAAGGGCATCCCGGTGCACAGAAACGAACCGGCCACGGGATGGTCGACCCTCTCCCAGAATCCGCGCGCCAGCAACTGCGGATCGGCCAGCAGGGCCGCGGGCGCCGTGACGCGCGCCGCGGCCACCCCGACGGAGCGCAGCGCGTCGACCGCGTCGGCCACCGAGCGCCGAGCCGTCCAGTCCGCGATGAGCTTGTCGATTTCGTCGGCCCGCTCCCGCCACGCGGCCTCATCAAGGGCGAGCTCGGGGAGGCCGAGCATGCTGCCCAGCGCGCCGCGAGCGGGGTCGTCCATCGCGGCCAGCGCCACCCATTCGTCCTCGCCCCGACAGGGGTACACGCCCTGGGGACACGCGCCGGGGCCACGGTTTCCGTTTCGACGCAGCTCGATTCCATTGCGCGAGTACTCCACCACCATTTCGGCGGCGACGTTCAGCGCCGACTCCACCATGGTGGATTCGACATGCATGCCGGTCCCCTCGCGGTCGCGGACCACCAGCGCCGCAATCGCGGCGAACGCGGCATGCAGCCCGGCGATCGGGTCGCACACGCCCCGCGGGATCACCGGTGGGCCGTCGGCGTGCCCGGTCATCCACGCCATCCCCGTCGCCTGTTCCATCGTCTGCGCGAAGCCGACACGGTCGCGCCACGGGCCGTCGAGGCCAAACGCGGGCATCCGCACCATGACGGCGCGCGGATTGGCCGCGGTCACGGCATCCCACGTGAGGCCGAAGTTGCCCATCACCCGCGGTGAGAAGTTCTCGATGACGAGATCACTTGCGGCGATGAGCTCTAACGCGATGTCGCGTCCGGTCGCGGTGCTGAGCTCGACGCTGACACCGCGCTTGTTGTTGTTGCTGCACAAGAACACCGGGCCCCACTCCCACCACTGGTCCCAGTCGGCTGGGCGGCCCGCGGAAAACCTCATGCCGTCGGGCCGGCGAACGCCCTCCAGCTTGATCACATCGGCGCCCAGGGCGCCGAGGAATTGGGTGGCCACCGGCCCCGCCCAAAACGCGGTGAAGTCGGCTACCCGTATGTCGGACAACGGAAGTGCGCCGGCGTCGCCGCCAGGATCATCGGGCCATTGAGGGCGGGGTGAGCGGAGTGACCAATGGACGCGCCCGTTGTCGGCACCGAGAGCCGGGGAACGGCCAGGCGGCCGGGTCGCGATGGCGCCGCTGCGGTAGGGCACCCGGGGCTGCAGCACCCCCAGCTCCGATTCGACGAAGACGCCGCGCTGCACGAAGTGGTCGACCTTTGGCAGCGCGGCCGGGGTGCCGATGGGGGCCACCGGGATGCGGAATGCCACCGCGAGGTCAACGACCTCTTCCGTGGTGCGGGATCGGGTCCAGTCGGTCACCATGCCGAGGAACTCGTCGCGACGGGCGACGCGCCCGGCGAACGAGGCCAGCTCGGCGTCGTCGACCAGGTCGGCCCGGTCGATCATCACCAGGAAGTCCTGGAACTGCTGCGCGGTGATGGTGCAGAACCCGACCATGCCGTCGGCGGTGGGAACGATCGATGGCAATTCCAGGCTGCGTTGGTACAGAAGGGAATCCGCGCCCAGCACGCTGGCCGACATCGTCGACAGCCCACCCATCGCGATGACCATCGCCTCGAACGTCGAGACGTCGACGACCTCGCCGCGACCGGCCCGAAAGGCATGCCGCGCGGCCGCGGCGGCGACCGCCGCGGCGACGCTGCCGGCCAGCCACTCGCCGAGTCGCCCGCCCGCCTGGACCGGCTCGTCGTCCGGCCATCCCCGGCCGGCGATCGACCCGCACAACGCCTGCAGGATGAACTCGTTGGCGACCACCTGCTGATCTACGTAGGGACCCGTGGCACCGAACGGCGTCACCGCCGCGACCACCGCCGAGGGATCGGTGTGGGCCGTGATGTCGCCGAGGCTCCAGCCGTCGGTCAGGTCGGTGAGGACGATGTTCGCACCGGCCAGCAGCGGTGTGGTCTCCGCCGGGTCGTTCACCGACTTCTTGCCCGCCGCCAGGTAGCCGAACAGCGCCCCGGCCGGTCCCCCGGCCGACCAGCGCCGCATCGAATCTCCCTGCGGGGATTCGATTTTGACGACGTCGGCGCCGGCGTCGGTGAACATCTTGCCGCAGTAGGCCGCCGCGATTCCGTTCGAGAACTCCAGCACGCGCCAGTCCGCGAATGGCGTCCGGGCGGTCACGCTCAGTTGCCCAGGGTGGTGGCGCGTCCCGCGATACCGACGGCCTCGGCCGTCACCTGCGCCTGGAGAGCGAACTGCGTCATCCGGGTCCACGCGTCGCGGTCGCGCTGGCTGGCCCGGCGGCCGACATGAGTGACGACGTCGACGTCGGTGGCCTGCGAGCGCAGGTACCCCGCGCGGGCGTGCTCCCTGGGGATGTGCCGGAACGGATCGAACGAGTATGCGGCCATCCCGTTTTCGTGGGTGATCTTGTTGATGACCGATTCGTCGAGGTGGCCCATGGTCTCCATGACGTCCTCGGGCGCGAACGGCCAATTGCTGTCGGAGTGCGGGAAGTCGGACTCCCAACACAGCATGTCCTCGTTGAACCAGTCCATGTTGCGCACCCCGACCTTGTCGCTGATGAAGCAGGTGTAGAAGTGGCGCTTGAACACGTCGCTGGGTCCGCTGTAACCGGGCGGGAACTTCGCCAGCGTCCAGCCCGAGTGCCGGTTGTAGACGTGCTCGGCGCGCCAGAGGAAGTACGGAATCCAGCCGACGTCGCCTTCGGTGAGCGAGAACTTGAGTTGCGGAAAGTCGGCCCAGAACTCGGCCCAGATCAGCTCGGTGAAGGTGAACATGCTCATCATCGACGATGCCGTCATCTGCACGCTGGGCGGGGCGTCCGTCGACACCTGCGGAGATCGCGACGCCGAGCCGACGTGGGTGCACAGCACCGTCTTGTTCTCGCAGACGGCTTCGAACAGCGGGTACCAGTACTTGGTGTGAATGCTGGGCATTTGCAACGCTTCCGGATTTTCGGAGAAGGTCACCGCGTGGCAGCCCTTGTCGGCCAGTCGTTTGACTTCCTTCGCCGCCTCGGCGACGTCGAACAGCGGCAGGATGCCGCACGGGATGAACCGGCCCGGGTAGGCCGCGCACCACTCGTCGACGTGCCAGTCGTTGTAGGCCTTGATCATCACCAGGTTGACGTCGCGGTCGGGCCCTGATTGAGGACCTGGCCCGAGAAGCCGGTGAAGTTCGGGAAGTTCAAACCCGCCAGCTGCCCGCCCGCGTTCATGTCGCGGACCCGCTCGTCGACGTTGAAGCAGCCCGGCCGCATCTCGTCATACCGTGAGGCGTCGATGTTGTACATCTCGCGGGGTTTGCCCGCGACGGCATTGAGTCCCATGTTCCGCCCACGGACGTCGCCGTAGTACCACTGCTGTGTGCCGTCGGGTTCGATCACCACCCTGGGCGCGAAGTCCTTGTACTTGGCGGGCACGTGCGCGTCGAACATGTCGGCGGGCTCGGCGATGTGGTCGTCCACGCTGATCAGGATCAGGTCGTCCTTGTTCATGCCGCACTCCCTCGCTCAACTGACTAGTAGACAATGGTATGAGTCACAGTGTCAACGCCGGGAGCGGTTTGGCCCGGCGCCGCCCCGCACCTCGTACATCCAATGGCCAAAGCATATTTGTGAGCGATCGGTCGCAAGAGGACCGCAAGCCAAGCTGTCAACGGCTCGGACCGCCCCGTCGGATGACACGGACTATTAGTCGTATTAGCGTTCGGCGAAGAAGGGGCGAATCGGCGCCCGGAGGCCCGCGCATCGTCTATGCATGTGGCATGGCTGAAACCAATGCGCCGGAGCAGTCCGACCAGCTCGCCCCGAAGGCGCGTGCCGCGTGGCAGTTCTACCAGCAGATGTTGGCCGATGTCACCCAGATCGTGACCGTGGACGCCGAATCCGAGCGGGAGCTCCTCGAGGGGCTACGGGTCATCGCCCGCGTGTCGTCGCTGTGCTCGCAGCTGTCCGTCGAGGCCGACCCGGATCGGCCGTCGTTCTTCGATATGTGTTCGGACACAAGGATGATCGGCGGACCCAACCCCGACGGCAACTACTACCTGGCGATGATCCGCGGTGACCGGCGCTACCGGATCACCGGCACCCGCGGCTCCACCGCTTACCTCGGCTTTCAGATCCTCGCCGGCACCGGTCTGACACCGCGGCGGATGGCCAACTACCTCGGCGACGTCGACCTGGCCCTGAGCGACGGCGAATTCGCGCTCGTGCTCTCCGCGGACGAACCGTCCGATCTCGCCGGTGCCCAGTGGGTCAAGATCCCCGACGACGCTTCCTCGGTCGTCGTGCGGGAGTACATCGGCGATCCCGCCTCCGAAGTGCCGGCCACGATGCGCATCAACGCCCTCGATCCCGACCCGGTGGCACCGCTGACCGATGCCGAACTCGCCGACCAGTTCAGCGCGATGGCGTGGACACTGATGAAACTCGTTACGCTGCACCGCACTATCAAGCCCGAGCTGTTGGCGAGGCCCAACACGCTGCTGACCGCCGAGGCCGCCGATCTCGGTGCGGCCGACACCACCCCGGACAACCTGTACATGCTGGGCACCTTTTCGCTGGCCGCCGGCCAGGCCCTGGTGCTCGACATCGAGCCACCCGACACCCGCTACTGGAACGTGACACTGGAAAGCATCTGGCACGAGTGCTTAGAGCCGCGCCGGCGCCACAGCTCGGTCACCAATCGTGCGGTGCGGCCGGATGCCGACGGGCGGGTGCGCATCGCAATCTCCGAGGAGGACTTCGGATTTGGCCATTGGCTCGATACCGGTGGCCGGCATCGCGGGTTCGTGGTCCTGCGCTGGCTCGACAATCCCAGCCCGCCCGACGTCGTGGTGGCGCTGCGCGAACGGGAGGACCCGGCATGACGCTGCAGGAGCGCTTCGACCCGGGACGGCTGGTCACCGCGGCTTGCGAGGAAGCCGGAAGCGATGACTTCGGCGACGCTTCTGGTTACCAGGGCTGGCGCCTCGGCCTGCAGCAACTCACGGACGGGTTCATCAACGAAGCCCGGCTCTCGGCCATCGGCGTGGAGGTCGCTTACCTCGACATCATGCGCGCCCTGAAGAACCGGCTCGACGTGGTCGCCTGGCGCAAGCAACATCCGGAGATCGCCGCCGAACCCGTCCGTCAGCCAATCTTCATCGTCGGTCAGCCCCGCACCGGGACCACGATCCTCTTCGACCTGCTCGCCCAGGATCCGGAGCTGCGCGCGCCGCTGACGTGGGAGGTCGACGCGCCCTGCCCGGTGCCGCGGCCCGAGACCTACCACACCGATCCACGCATCGCTGCCACGCAGGCGGGCATCGAGATGTCCGAGCAGATCATTCCCGGGTTCCTCGCATTTCACCCCATGGGAGCCCTCGTCGGGCAGGAGTGCGTCCGGATCACGGCCAGCGAGTTCACCAGCATGATCTTTTCGGTGCAGTACCGCCTGCCGACGTACTACCGCTGGCTGCTGTACGAGGCGGACCATGCCGGCGCCTACCGGTTCCACCGAATCTTCCTGCAGCACCTGCAGTCTGGCGCGCCCGGTCAGTGGCTGCTGAAGTCGCCCGCGCACCTGTGGCACTTGGACAACTTGCTCGCCGAGTACCCCGACGCGTTGATCGTGCAGACGCACCGCGATCCGCTCAATGTCATCTCGTCCATTGCCGCGCTGACCCACCACCTTCGGCGGATGGGCAGCGACGACTCGACCGTCTCCGAGTGCGCGGCCCAGTCCTACGAGGAGATCGTCGTCGGCCTCGAGCGCGAGATGGCGCTGCGCGACAGCCGCGCGATCCCCGCCGGCCGGGTGATCGACGTGCTGTTCGCCGACTTCATGAAGGACCCGTGGACCACGATCAAGGACATCTATCAGGAGTTGGGCCGCGAATTGCGTCCCGACACCGAACGGCGGATGCGCGACTTCCTGGCAGCCCATCCCGGTGACGGCGGGGGTGGCCGCTACACCTGGGCGGACACCGGCCTGGACGCCGCCGAGGTGCGTGAGCGGGTGAGCGCCTACCAGGACCGATACGGGGTGCCGACCGAGCGGCTGCGCTGATCTCGGTCGAGCTAGTCGGCGGGTTCGTAACGCAACATCGTGACGTCATGCTCGGGGTAGTCGCAGAACACCGGCCGAACCCGCATGCCGACGCGAAGATCGGCCGGATCGACCGGGTTGTTGGGCAAGACCATCTCGGTGGAAAACCTTGGGCCCTCGTCCCATTCGACGATGGCAAGCAGCTGCGGAACCGCGTCGGCGAAGTGGGGTCCGACGGGCCGGCGGGCCACGGTGAACGAGTACAGCGTCCCCATGCCCGATATCTCGCGCCATTCCAGGTCGTCGGCCAAAGTGCGCGGGGCGCGCACCCGCGGATAGAACACGTAGCTCTGCGACGACGGCGAGTATTGGATGACGATGCGGTGTTCGGCCAACGCGTCCCAAAACGGCGCTGTGGTTGGGGTTTTGACCGGCATCGGCCGTTCGAATGTCGCCATGAGCGTCAGTCCCCCTGCAGGATCAGCGTCGTCTGCTCGGACAGGATGCCGCCGTTGCCGGACACGAAGGCGCGGTTGCAGTCGGCGACCTGGGCCGCGCCGGCACGGCCCATGAGTTGGCGGGTGGCGTCGCACACGTGGTGCATGCCGCCCGCCAGCCCCGCTTGACCGAAGCCCAGCTGGCCCCCAGCGGTGTTGAGCGGAAAGTCGCCGCGGAAGGTGAGGTCGTGGTTGGCGACGAATTCCATGCCCTTGCCCTTCTCGCAGAATCCGGCGTCTTCCAGCGAGAGCAGCACGGTGATGGTGTAGCAGTCGTAGATCGACACCATATCCATCTGATCGCGGCTCAGACGGGCCATGGCGAAGGCGGTGTCGGCGGCCTCCGCGATCGGGGTGTGCAGCAGATCCGCGGCGTAGGTCGGGGTCTTGAACGGCACGTGTTCGCCGAATCCCGTGATCCACACCGGACGGTGGCGCGCGCGTTTGGCGACCTCGGCGTTGGCGACGACGACGGCGGCCCCGCCCACGCACGGCATCACGATCTCCAGCATGTGCAGCGGGTCGGCGATGACCGGGCTGGCCAGCACGTCGTCGACGGTGAGCGGCTTGTCCTTCCAGATTGCGCCGTCGGTGTGGTTGGCGCTGACCCGCTGGTCGACGACGATCTTGGCCATGGCCCGCTCGTCGTAGCCGTAGATCGCCGCATAGCGCTGGGCCACCTGGCCGTAGGGGCCGTTCTGCCCCAGGTTGCCATAGGGGATCTCGAATTCCGCTTGAGGAGAGCCGTATTGGTTGCTTGACGAACCGAAGAACATCGCGTCGACCATGCGCCGGGGCTTCTTCGCCGACGACGGTGTGATGTACCGGGCGGGCAACGCGCACAGCACGGCGTCGCAGATGCCCAGTTCGATCGCCGCGGCCGCTCGCCAGACCATGGCCGCGGCGCTGGCGCCCCCGAGATCCACCAACTCGGCGAATCTGGCTCCCATCCCAAGGTATTCGGCAATTGTGGAGGGTACGAAGATCTCCGACTCGGCGAGGTGCGAGGCCACGATGCCGTTCACGACCTCGCCGGTCAGTCCCGCGTCGTCGAGCGCGGCCGCGGCGAGTTCGGCCCACTGTTCCAGGATGAACGGCGCGGGCGAGGCATTGTTGAGCCGCTCGGGTGCCAGCTCGACGTATCCGACGATCGCGGCCTCTCCGCGTAAACCCATGTGTTGTCCTACTTTCGGGGCAGCCCGAGGATCATCTGGGCGATGATGTTGAGCTGGATCTCTTTGGTTCCGCCGCCGAGTAGCTCGGCGGGCAGGTGCAGGTATGGCTCCACGATCGGGGGATCGGTGTCGGCGACCATCGCGGCCCGCCCGGTCAGCTCCAGCGTGGTCTTGAATGTGCGGCGCAACAGCACGTTCATCGCCACCTTGGCGATGCTGGACGCCGGCCCGGATGCCTGGCCGTCGAGCAGCCGGATGGTCTCCCGCACGCCGAGGGCCTTGATGGCGTTGGTGTACGCGTCGAGTTCGCCGAGGGCGCGCTGCGCGTCGTCGCGTTCCGGCCCCGGTTCGGTCGCGAGCCGGCGCAGCGCGACTGCCCGGTCGAACTTGACGTATCCGCTTATCGCCGACCGCTCTTCGGTCATGGTGGCGATCGCGAGGTTCCAGCCGTCGGTCGGCCCGCCCAGCAGCATGTGATCGGGCACGACGACGTCGTTGAGGAAGACCTCGTTGAAGTGCGCCTCGCCGGTCGCGGTCTTGATCGGCTGGATCTCGATACCGGGGGAACGCATGTCGACGATGAAGTAGCCGATGCCGCGGTGTTTGCCGGCACTCGGGTCGGTGCGGGCCAACAGCGCGCCATAGTCGGCCCGGTGCGCGGCCGACGTCCAGATCTTGTGACCGTTGATCGCCCAGCCGCCGTCGACCTTGGTGGCGCGGGTGGCCAACGCGGCGAGATCAGATCCGGCGCCCGGCTCGCTGAACAGCTGGCACCATGCCAGCTCGCCGCGCTGCGTCGGCGGAATCAGGCGCTCCTGCAGGTCCTTTGGCGCGGCGCGGAGCACCGAGGGCAGGATCCACTCCGCGATGCCCAGCGACGGACGAACCAGCGCGGGCCGCTTGTCGAATTCCTCGGCGATGATCAGCTGCCGCAGTGGACCTGCGTCGATTCCCCACGGTGACGGCCAGTGCGGCGCGATCAGTCCCGCGTCGGCGATGGCGGTGCGCTGCGGTCCGGTGGCGAAGTTTTCGTAGTCGCCCTGCCGGCCCGGTCGGTCGTTGTGCAGGGTCAGCGCCGAATCCAGTGTTTCCGCGACCCACGCGCGGAAGCCGGATTCGGTGTCGCCGAGATCGACTGACATGTCGCGTTGTTGGGTGCAGGTCAGTTGGCCCACGCGCCGCGCCCACCGGCTGGCCGGCCCGATGGAGGCGGCCAGGCTGGTCGCCCGCCGCCAATACAGGTGCACGTCGTGTTCCCAGGTGAAGCCGATGGCGCCGAACATGGTCAGCGCGTCGAGCACCAGGTCGGGCGCCGGCGAGATCGCGATCACCGCCGCCGCGGCCGCGGCGAGTCGGTGCTGGTCGAGGGTTTCATCGGCGGCGCGCACGGCGTCCCAGGCCGCCGCGGCGGCCAACTCGCTGTTGACCAGCAGCATCGCCGCGCTGTGCTGCAACGCCTGGAATGTGCCGATCACCTTGCCGAACTGTTCGCGGATCCGCAGATGGCTCGTGACCGCCTCGACACACCACTGCACAATGCCGGCCGTCGTGCTCGCGACGAGCGCCACGGCGACACAGGCCGCGCGCTCAGCGTCGATGCCGATGAGCGTGTCGGACTCGGCGGCGCAATACTCGTCGAGTCGCAGAATCGCGACGTCGGCCACGAGGTCGGTTCCGGATACGGATTCCACTGTGGCCGTGGGCCGCCCGGTGTCTACCAACACCCAGACGACGTCATCGCCCTCGGTGTGGGCCCCGACCAGGATCACCCGCGCCGCCCGCACGCCCGCGGTGACGTCCGAGGCGCCGGTGACCACCCATCGCTGGCCGTCGGCGCGGGCGTGGAAGTCACCGCCATCGGGAAGGACGACGGTCGCCGGTGCGCCGGATGCGAGATGACGCAGCAGCGATTCCGCCGCCGGCGTCGGATCGGCCAGCAGCGCAATGGCTCCCGTCGCCACCGTGGGCAGCAGCGGGCCGGGCAGCAGCGTCTTGCCCGCCGATTCCAGTACGCACGCCGCGTCCAGCGGCCGTCCACCCTGACCGCCGAGGTCTTCGGGCAGATGCACCGCGTGAAAGCCATTGGCTACCAGCGCATCCCACCACGGTGGGAGCTGCCCGTCCGCCAATGCATCGAAACTGTCGCGCGTCGCTGCGATGGGCGCGTGCCGTTCGGCGAACTTGCCGACGGCGTCACTGAGGTCCTGCTGCTCCGGGGTCAGTCCTAGCGACATCGAAGACAGCTACCCTTTCCCTTACAAGACGAACCGTCTCGTCTTGTGGCAGACTACGGGGCAGGTCAGGAGATGTAAAGTCGCGCTTCGCGGGGACCGAGAGACGAGGATCACTAGGTGCCAACCGATCTCATTCAATACAACGCGCCCAGGCGCCGCAGCGAGAAGTCGCGCACGGCCATCGTCACCGCCACGAGAGAACTGCTGCTCGAGCGCGGATTTGACGGCTTGACGATCGAGGCGGTCGCGGCCCGGGCCGGTGTCGGAAAACAGACCATCTACCGGTGGTGGCCGAGCCGTCCCGCGCTCGTCGCCGACGTCATGCTCGAAGACGCCGACAAGATCCTCGCGTCGGTGGAGCACACCGACGATTTGTCGGCCGACCTGGTCGCGTGGGTCCACAAACTCGTCGCGAGCCTGACCACCAGGCGCGGCCTGGCCATGCTGCGGATTTTGACCGTCGCCGGCATGGAGCACGAGGACACCGCCATCAAGCTGCGCGCCGGGTTCAGCGCGCCGCTGCACGAGACCGTCCGGGTCCGGCTGCTCGCCGACGGCATCGACTCCGCCGCCGCCGAGTCGGCGGCGGACGCCATCGTCGGAGGCGTCGTCTACCCGATACTTTCTGGGGCGCACCAGTATTCGCGACGTCGGGCCGAAAACACAACGCGCATCATCGTCGAGGCCGTCGCGCCACGCCGCTGATGCCGCGCATCCTCTCAGCGAGGTGAAAGACAGGCTGCGGCTGAAGTAATTTCGGCACCCGTAGCGCCGGCGTAATTCGTCTGAAACAATGGCGTGGGTCGCCCTCTGTCTGCCTTCGAGCGCCCAAAAGGGTTGCCATAGGCCATCATCAATATCGATGGGCCTTATCACAGATTGGTATTAGATCCAGGTTCGCACGGCCTGCAAAGATCCCTTGCATGCCGTCGTCCCATCGATCCTGGAGAGCGCCAATGGATGAGGCCTTTGCACGAAATGCATATGACACCATCGTCGACGGGGTTGGCCGGCGCGACTTCGTCAGGGCGGTCGCGGCGGTCGGCGCCGGTGTCGGCGTAGCCGGCTTCGCCGCCGGGTGCGCCAAAGTGGGGTCGGCCTCCACCGCAAATGGCACCAGGAACGATGTCAAGGTGTTGCAGCCGGGCCAGGGCGCCATCCGCGGCACCCACTACCTGCAGTCGATTCCCGACCAAGTGCTCTGGGGATACGTCCCCAACGTCCACGCCCCGCCGGTGCTCCGAATGAAATCGGGCGAGACGATCACGGTCGACGCCGTTTCGCATGAGGGCATCCTCGAGGACCAGGGGCGCAATCCCGTCGCATACTTCGGATCAAAAGGCGTGGCGCCACCAGATGTACTCCAAGACGCCGCGGCTATCGCCTCCGAATATCGCCGCACGCCACGTGATTTCGACAAAGACGGTCCCCATGTCGTCACCGGACCGGTGTTCGTTGAGGGCGCACAGCCAGGAGACGTACTCAAGATCGAAACGCTGGAGGCGATGCCGCGCGTGCCTTACGGCGTCGTGTCGAACCGGCACGGCAAGGGCGCGCTGGCCAGGACCGCCGACGGCGGCGCGCCGGCGGGCATCAGCATCGAAGAGGTCATGCCGCCGATAAGCCAAGACGGGCGGCCCAGCCCGGACCCGACGAAATACGGCAACGTCTCCACCTTCGCCGCCGTCGAGAACGGCCTCGGGGTCATGCGTTACCGCAGTGCGGCAGTGCGATTCCCGCTCAATCCGTTCATGGGAATCCTGGGCGTCGCCTTTTCCCAGGACTCGTCCCTGACCGCACCGAGTTCCAACTCGATCCCCCCGACTTTGGGCGGGGGCAACATCGACATCAGGCTGCTCGGCGTCGGGTCCACCTTGTATCTGCCCGTGTTCGCCGAAGGGGCGCTGTTCTACGCCGGCGACCCCCACCTGGCGATGGGCAACGGCGAGGTCGCCTTGACCGCGCTGGAAGGCTCGCTGCGCGGAACGTTTCGCCTGACGGTGTGCAAACCTAAATCCGGTGACGCCCCGTCGGTGGCCTACCGCTACCCGTTCGCGGAGAATGCCGACCTGTGGGTGCCGATCGGGCTGTCCGACCCCGACGGCAGCGTCAACGGGCAGATCAATGACCTCAACGTGGCCATGCGCCGGGCGGTCGTGAACGCCCTCGATTTTCTAGAGTTCGACAAGGGCATGGACCGCGCGACCGCATACGCCTACCTGGCCGCCGCCGCCGACTTCTCGGTCTCCCAGGTGGTCGACCGCACCGTCGGCGTCCACGGACAAATCACCAAGGCGCACTTCAGTTGATCTGCCCGCGCCGCCTCAGCCGGCGACGGACGCGTCGTAGATCGACTGGATCGCCTTGTCCAGCGTGGCGTTGAACTGCTCGTCGGACTGGTCGGCCGTGAGCCCCTCGGTCAGCGCGCGGCTGAAGCTGGCGATCAGCCCGGTGTTCTTCGCCAGCAGCTCGTTGGCCTCCTCGCGGGAGTAACCGCCGGACAGGGCGACCACCCGCATCACCTTCGGGTGCTCGATCAGGGGGCGGTAGAAGTTGACCTCGGTGGGCAGGCTCAGCTTGAGCATCACGCGCTGACCGTCGGGCACGTTGTCGAGCTGTTTGGTGATCTCGTCGCGCAGGATGCCCTCGGCGTCGGCCTTGTCCGAGATCGAGATGGTGACCTCGGGTTCGATGATCGGCACCAGGCCGTGCGAGAGCACCTGATGGGCGACCTCGAACTGCTGGGCAACCACCGCGGCGACGCCGTTCGGGTTGGCCCCACCGATCACCGAGCGCTCCTTCGTGCCGAACACGCCTTTGCTCACGGCCCGCTCCAGCAGCTCGTCCAGGCCCGGTATCGGCTTCATCAGCTGCACGTCATCGGACGCCTCGGCCAGGCCCTTGTCGATTTTGAGGATGGGCACCACACCCTTGGTCTCCCACAGGTAGGTGGTCGACGGCGCGCCCGCGATCTCCCGGTCCATCGTCTGCTCGAACAGGATCGCCGCCAGCACCCGGTCGCCGGTGAACGCCGGGGAGGTGATGATCCGCGAGCGCATCTGGTGGATGAGGTCGAACATCTCCTCCTCGGAGGAATACGCGTCATCCTCGATGCCATACAGGCGCAGCGCCTTCGGCGTCGAGCCGCCGCTCTGGTCGAGCGCTGCGATGAACCCCTTGCCCGACGTCATCCGGTCGGCTTGCTGCTGGTTCGGCATGGAACTTCCCCACTCCCTCGTGGCACTGTCGGTGACGGCGCACCATCAAGCTCGAATCGTGCCGATCATATTCGTCCGATCGTGACGCGAGCAGGCAGGTGGGCGGTCACTCGACGGCAACCTCCCGCTGTCCGATCACGTTGCTGATACCCGTCGCGCCCAGGCGCTCACGGAAGCCCTGCGCCGTATACCCGACCGCCGTCGCGTCGGTCCGGGCACGCACCGTCCGGGGTCCTCTGTCGGTATACCCGGGTATCCGAACCTGACGCGGTGGTGTTCGAGAATGTCACCGTGCTGATCGATAAAGCGAACCATCGGGACGTCCCTGTTGGGGAGGCCTGCGGGACGTAGTAGGTGAGGTCGACTCGATCCCACCTACCGAACCGCGCGCGTCTCGGTAAAGTGCCCACGCGTCCCATGCCTTTCGCGCCGACATCGGGACGACGCCGGCACGCTTTCGGCGTACTCAACGGCGCCGGTAGCAGGAAAAGAGTGCCGTGAACCGCCCGGTCGTCCGCAGGCCTGTTATTCCGCGCGTTGGGCGTCAATTGGTTGCGATCTTTTGCTGATTGCCGCTCCCGCTAATGGCAAAATGGGCGAATTGTTCGCAGTTAGGACAGGTTGGAGCGCAGCACGGTGACGGTCAAGTTCGACGCCAGGCGATTTCCGGCGGCCGATCGTGAAGAGGTGCTGCGTGACATCACCTCGCGGACTTTCGCACCGCTCGAGATCGAGCACCCGGCTGATCGCGGCCCGCCCGCAGGGAGTGTGGCGATCACTGACTTGAATGATCTCACGGTGTGGTCGGTGAGCTCCACCGCCGTCAAGGTTCATTACAAGGCGTTGCCGGGCGACGACCTGAAGCCGAGTCTCTTCTTCGGCCTGCAGCTGACGGGATCGTGCGGCCTGAGCCAGCGTAACCGCGAAATAAGCCTGCGCCCAGGCGATCTCGCGGTATGGGACTCAACGGCCCCATTCATCTTCGCCGATCCGAACGGCATCTGCCAACACAAGTTCCGAATACCCTTGGATCGAATAGCGTTGCCAGTCGATGTCATCCGGCAAATCAGCGCTACTCCGTTGTGTCCGGATCATCCGATCTCAGACATCGCCGTCGCTTACTTCCGCCGACTGGCCGCGCGGCCAGGAGCGTTTGATCGGCCTGGCGGCGAAGTGGTCAGTCAGCCGGGAATTGATTTGCTTCGGGCGGTTATCACTACCCATCTCGACGCCGTCGATCTCGGAAAGGAGTCGCTCCAGGCCACGCTGGTCGCCCGAATTATGGAGTACGTCCAAATGCATTTGCGGGAACCGGATCTCGATGCTGCGCGCATCGCCGCCGAACACCACATATCGGAGCGGCAGCTGTATCGAATACTGGCCGCCGAAGGCATCTCGCTCGGGGACTGGATCCGAACGCGACGACTAGAGGGAGTGCGCAGAGACCTCGCCTTGCCATTCCTGAAGGATCCGATCTCGGCAATTTCCCGCCGGTGGGGGTTCACCGATGCCTCCAGCTTTGCCCGAATGTTCCGAACCAAATTCGGTGTGTCGCCGAGCGAATGGCGAGAACTCGCCCGCCAGGCCGGCCGCTGACTGAGCAGGCATCACCTCGTTGACGGCGTCGGCCACGAAGCCTGCCAGATAGCGTACTGTCCGCTGTGAATCGGCTGGCGTCGCAGACTTTCTGATCTCGCGTCACCAGGCATGTTGCGCCGACGTGCCTCACCGAGTGCCAACACTTGTGCACCACCTGCACGATCAGCCTGGGAAGGGTTTTGGCGTGCGCTGGCCGCCTTAGGGTCTGTTCCAAGCGCTTCGCCAGTGGCTGGCGCCCGATTGAATAGCATTCCCAGCACACACGAGGACACGACTAATGACATCACCCGCAAAACCGCACCCAGTCATCTTCATTCACGGTCTGTGGATCCACTCGACTGCTTGGCAGCCGTGGCTCGAGCTCTTCGAGAGCAATGGCTACGCGGTATCCGCACCAGGCTGGCCAGGGGACCTCGCGACGGTCGCACAAACACGCGCGAACCCGGACGGAATGAACGACGTCAGTATCCAGCAGATCGTCGACCACTACGCGGGACTGATCGAGGCGCGGGGCGGCATCAAGCCCATCGTGGTGGGGCACTCCTTCGGCGGGCTCTTTGCCCAGGAGTTGCTCGCCGAAGGCCTCATCGCAGCTGCCGTTGCCATCGACCCCGCGCCGATCAAGGGAGTCAAGGCACTGCCGTTTGCGCAGATCAAATCGGCATTCCCCGTCCTTGGCAACCCCGCCAACCGGCACCGGGCGGTGTCTCTTACAGCCAAGCAGTTCCACTATGCCTTCGGTAACAATCTCACCGAAGAGGAGTCCGACGCCCTTCACGAGGAGTTGACCATCCCCGGACCCGGTAAGCCCCTGTTCGAGGATGCGGGAGCAAACTTCTCACGGCACTCGGCGGCCAAGGTCGACACCCACCTGGCCGACCGCGGCCCTCTGCTGTTGACGTCAGGCACCGAAGACCACGTCGTTCCCTTCAAAGTCACGAAGGAAGTCGTCGCCATGTATTCAAAAAGCCCGGCAGTGACGGACTTTCACGTTTTCGAGGGGCGCGGTCACTCGCTCACCATCGATAATGGCTGGAAAGAGGTCGCCGGAATCGTACTCGAATGGTTGGCAGCCCAGGGCTTCTGATCGCACGCGGCGCGGCACGGTGGCAGGACCCACGAGGATGCCGCCCGCACCCGCGAATGCCACCGAAGAAGTCGGCGACAAACATTTCTCGGCCGCGGCTTTGTAACACGTCCCAAACAGACCGGAAATACTGATGTTT
>NZ_LZIR01000056.1 GCF_001667035.1 Mycobacterium sp. 852002-51057_SCH5723018 | reverse complement strand
TGGTAGGGGTCATACCACCACCATTGGGCGCGTTCGCCGGTCGGTCCCGGACACGGCGCCACCGCGGGCCGGGGTTGCGTGGGTGGGCGCGCCAGCGATCCCGGGCTTAGCAACCGGCCGGCGTTGTCGGTGACGATCAGCGCGTCGGCGGGGCCGGTGATGGTGATGACGCCCCGATGGTGCAACCGGTGATGATAAGGGCAAACCAGCACCAGGTTGGCCAACTCCGTGGGCCCGCCGTCTTCCCAGTGCCGCAGGTGATGGGCGTGCAGACCCCGGGTGGCTCCACAGCCGGGAACCGCGCACATGCGGTGGCGATACTCCAGCGCGCGGCGCAGCCGCCGGTTAATCACCCGGGTCGCGCGTCCGGCACCAATGACCTCGCCGTGCCGTTCGAACCAGACTTCACACGTGGCATCACAGGTCAGGTAGCGGCGGTTCGCATCGGACAGCAACGGACCCAGATGCAGTGCCGCAGCCCGCTGCTCAACGTCGAGGTGCACCACCACGGTGGTGTGCTGGCCGTGCGGGCGGCGGGTGGCCTCGGCGTCCCAGCCCGCCTCCACCAGACGCATCAACGCCTCGACAGCACCCGGCAACGGCGGCCGCTGATCTAAACCGTCCCCGCCATCGCCGTGATCCTGCTTCCACTGAGCGATCAGCGCATCACGATGAGACGCCAACGCGGCGTCGAACTTCGCGGCATCCAGATGGCCCAGGG
>NZ_LZIR01000055.1 GCF_001667035.1 Mycobacterium sp. 852002-51057_SCH5723018 | reverse complement strand
GCAACCGGGCGCCGACGACCGGGCCGCCGCCGTAGTAAACGTCGCCCACCACGCCGGCCGGGACAGGGTTCAGCGCGGCGTCCAGCAGGTACACCCGCGCCACACCCTCGCCCGCGTTGGACCGGTCCAGGATGCGTTGTCGCTCTTGGGGACCGGCGATCTCGACCTCGCGCAGCGGTTGATCGGGCTGGTCCGCGAACGCCTCGACGACGCGGACCAGCCACTCCGCGAACCGTAGTGCGGTGCTGCGTTTGTACAGCTCCGGGCGGTAAATGACGAGACCGCGGTAGCCGCCGGAGGCGGGATCGGATGCGAAGAAGTTGACCGACATGTCGGCGTGTGCGACATCAAATGTGGGTTCCAAGGCGCTGAACGTGGTGTCACCGTGGGGCCCGCTGTCGATGACGTGGTCCTGCGGCAACTGTTCGCGAACGTGCACCACCACGTCGAACAGCGGGTTGCGCGACAGGGACCGCGCGGGATTGACCGCGTCCACTACCTGGTCGAACGGCAGGTCCTGATGCGCGTAGGCGGCCAGCGCCATCTCCCTGGTCCGCCGCAGCAGCTCACGCAGTGTCGGGTTGCCGCGCAAGTCGTTTCGCAGCACCAGGATGTTGACGAAGAATCCGATCAGCCGATCCAGCTCGGATTCGTTGCGGCCGGCCACCGGGGTGCCGATGGCGATGTCCGGGCTGCCGGCGGCCTTGTGCAGCACCACCGCGACGGCGGCCTGCAGCAGCATGAACTCGGTGATGCCGAGATCGCGGCAAAGGGCGGTCAGCTTCGCGCGGGTCGCCGCCCCGAAGCCGAACTCGACGGCGTCGCCGGCGCCGGTGAGCGAGCCGCGGCGCGGGAAGTCCGGGCGCAGGCCATTTTCGCCTGCCAATCCCGAGAGTTGGTGGGTCCAGTACTCGCGCTGCGGACCGACGATGCCGACACCGTCGTTCAGCAGCTCCGCCTGCCACGCACCGTAGTCGACGTATTGCACGGGCAGCGGTTCCCAGGACGGCTCTTGCCCGCTGCTGCGGTCCCGGTAGGCGGTCAGCAGATCGGTGAAAAGCACCCCGGCAGACCAATGATCGGCGGCGATGTGATGCACCACCAGCGACAGCACGTGCTCGCCGGGCACGCCGAACAACGCCGCCCGGATAGGCCAGTCGGTCTCCAGGTCAAAGACGTGGCGGCGCTCGTTCTCCAGCTCGGCGTGCAGCCAGTCCTCGTCGGGCCCGTCGGCGCGCCGCACCGGCACCTCGGCGGGCGGGTGGACGATCTGGCGTGGCACGCCGTCGATCTCGCGGTAGGTGGTGCGCAAGATCTCGTGCCGCGCGACGACGTCGGTGATGGCCACCACCAGCGCACGCGCGTCGCAGGGGCCGCGCAGCGCCGCGGCGAAGGGAATGTTGTTGACGGCGTTGGGGCCGTCGAAGCGGTAGGTGAACCAGCTGCGCAACTGCGATGACGACAGCAGCGCCGGTCCGTCATGGCGTGCCGGTGTCAACTGCGGCCGCGCCGGACCGGTACCCGATGCGTCTGTGGTGTCGACGTGTTCGGCGATCCTGGCCACCGTCGCCAGTTCGAACACCTCACGCACACCGATTTCGACCAAGAACTTGTTACGCACCGCGGCAACGAGTTTGGTGGCGAGCAGTGAGTGGCCGCCCAGGTCGAAGAACGAGTCGTCGGCGCCGACGCGGTCGCGGCCGAGGAGCTCGCCGAACAGCTCGGCGACGCGCCGCTCGGTGCCCGTTTGCGGTTCGCGGAACGCGGCGCCGGAACCGACCTCGGGAGCGGGCAGCGCCGCGCGGTCGATCTTGCCATGCGTGCTGATCGGAATCTCTTCGAGCACAACGTAAGCGGCCGGCACCATGTATTCAGGCAGCGCCGCCGCCACCCGGGCCCGGATGCGGTCGACGTCGACCTTCTCGCCCGCCGCGGGCGTCACGTAGCCGACCAGGCTCTTGCCCAGCCGCGGCAGCTCGCTGACCACCACGACGGCCTGTCCGACGGTGGGGTCGACCGAGATGGCCGCGGCGACGTCACCCAGTTCGATCCGGAAGCCGCGAATCTTGACCTGTTCGTCCGCGCGGCCCACGAACTCGACATCGCCGTCGGCGTTGCGGCGCGCGAGATCCCCGGTCCGGTACATCCGGGCGCCGGGTCGGTACGGGTCGGCCACGAATCGCTCCGCGGTCAACCGGGGGCGGCGATGGTATCCTCGCGCCAGATGCGTTCCGCCCAAGTAGATTTCGCCGATCACGCCGACCGGTACGGGTTGCAGCGCATCGTCGAGCAGGTACATCGTGGTGTTGATCTTGGGCCGGCCGATGGGCACGATCCGGGTGCCCTGTGGGCCCTCCACCTTGTACCGGCTGGCATTGATCACGGTTTCGGTGGGGCCGTAAAAGTTGTGCAGTAGCGCATCGAAAGTGGCGTGGAACTTGTCGGCCACCTCGCCGGGCAGCGGCTCGCCGCCGATGGGCACCCGCTGCAGCGTCCGCCACTGGTTGACACCCGGCAACGACAGGAACAGGCCGAGCAGGGACGGCACGAAATGCATTGCCGTGATGCCCTCGTCGCGCAGCAGGTCGGTAAGATAGCCGATGTCGTTGAGCCCCCCGGGCCGCGGGATCACCATACGAGCCCCGCAGGCCAGCATTCCGAAGATCTCGGCTATCGACACGTCGAAACTTGGCGACGCGACCTGCAGCAGCCGGTCGCTCTGGTCGACCCCGTACTCGCCCCTGAACCAGGCGAAGTACTCCGCGACGGGGCGGTGTGGCACCGCAACGCCTTTGGGCAGCCCGGTGGTCCCCGAGGTGTAAATCAGGTACGCGGTGTTCTCCGGTCGTAGCGGCCGGATTCGGTCAGTGTCGGTGGGGTCGTCGCCGGGGTAGCCGGCCAGGTCGGTGACCGGCTCGCGCAGCACCAGCTTCGCTTCGCAGTCGTCGAGGATGAATTCCAGCCGTTCCCGCGGGTACGTTGGGTCCACGGGGACATACACCGCGCCGGACTTGGCGATCCCCACCGCGGTGACGACCAGCTCCGGCGACTTGTCGAGCAACACGGCGACCCGGTCCTCGCTGCCTATCCCGCGCTCGATGAGCCAGTGCGCCAGCCGGTTTGCCGCTTCGTTGATGTCACGGTACGTGAGGCGGCGGCCCTCATAGACGACAGCGATCGCGTCCGGGGTACGCGCGGCCTGCTCGGAGACCAGGTCGGCGAGCGTCCTGGGGGCAGCATCGAACGCCTCGCCGCGCGACACCTCATGCAGCCACTCGGCGTCGGCCGGGTCCATCACCGCCAGCGCGGCCAACGGCTTTTCCGGTTCGGCGAGGGCGTCGTCGAGCAGCACGGCGAAGTGATCCAGCATCTGACGCACCAGGGCGGGCTCGAGGATCTCCAGCAGGTGTTCGGCTTCGACCAGCGCCCCGGTGGCGTCGAATTCGACCATGAAACCCAGCGGTAGCTGGGTGAGGTTGCCGCGCAGGCCGTAGCGTTCGCACTCGACGCCGGGCGGGCGGAATCCGCCACCGTCGGGCTCGCGGAATCCGAAGCTGACCCGGGTCATCCGCTCAGCGCCGTGCCGGCGGTCGGGATTGAGTTCACGCACGGCGCGGTCGAGGCTCACCCGCTGGTGTGCGAATGCCCCGGTGGCGACGTCACGCGTCGTTTTCAGCAATTCGCGGAAGCTCGTCGCGGAGTGCGGTCGCAGCCGCATCGCCACCGTGTTGCCGAAATAGCCGATGGCGTCGTCAGTTCCGGCGCCGCGGTTGAGCACCGGGGCAGCCACCAGAAAGTCGTCACTGTGCGTGTAGCGATGCACGAGGGCGCCGAATGCGGCCAGCAGCACCATGTACGGGGTGCAGCCGGTGTCGCGGGCCATCGCCGTGACCCGTTGGGACGTGTCGGCGGGCAACCGCAGCGTGCAGCGGCCGGCGCGCCAGTTGGTCGGCATGAACGTGCCGGCCGGGCCCGGCAGTTCCAGCGGTTCCGGCGGGTTGGCCATGACGGCCCGCCAGTAGTCGAGATCGGCCTCGGTGGTGTCCGGCCCGGGCGGGGCGGCCAGGTAGCGCTCCGGCCCCAGGTCGGCCCCCTGGTAGGCCTTCGTGAGGTCGGCGAAGAATACCCGCCACGAGCCGTCGTCCCAGGCGATGTGATGCGCCACCAACAGCAGCACGTGTTCCTCGGTTCCCGTGCGCACCACGGTGATTCGCAACGGTGCGTCGGTGGAGAGGTCGAATGGCGCGGAGAATTCTCGCTGAGCCAGCACCTCGAGGCGAAGCTGCCGTGCGCGTTCCGGCAAGCCGGACAAGTCGTATTGCTCCCACCGCGGGCGGAGCTCGTCGTGGACGATCGGCCGCGGATCGCCTTCCTCACTGAGGGCGTAGGTGGTGCGTAGCAGCCGATGGCGGCGCGCGACGTCGTCGACGGCATGGTGCAGCCGGGCGAGATCGATGTCGCCGGTGATCCGGTAGGAGACACAGACGTTGAGCAGGGCGCCGCTGGGGTCGGCCATCTGCACGAACCACATCCGGGTCTGGCCGTCGGTGAGCTGGTCGGCGGCAGCGGGGCGGGGATCCTCGGTCTCGGATGTGAGGCCGCGGTCGGCGAGCCTGCGGCGCAGCAGCTCCAGGCGGGCCGCATCGAGCCGGGCGCCGGCGTCGGCGATATCAGTCACGCGAAATGTCCACTTTCTGTGTTGTTTCTCAGGCGCTGCTCGGCGCGTGAGAGTTGTGCGACCAGTTCGTCGCCGGTGATTTCACCCATCAGCGTCGCGAGCGACACCGTCCGCCCGACCACCCGCTTGAGGCGCTTGCGCAGATCCACCGCCAGCATCGAGTCGACCCCCAGATCGAAGAGCGACTCGCTGAGATTCACTTCGCCGGCCCGCTCGATTCCGAGCACGGCCGCCAGTTGGGTGCGTACCGCATCGACGACCAGCACCGCGTCGGCCGCGTCCGGCAAGACTTCCATCCCTGGCCTGCCGGCGGGCTCGGACCGCCTGCTGTCCAGGAAGATCCGCAGCCGGACCGCGTCGGCAGAGAACACCATCGGATCGTCGCGCCACTCGCGCAGGCTCGCCTTGATCGCCTCCCGCGGGGCCATCTGGCGTAACCCGGACCGCTCGATGTTCGCGGCCTCGGCCGCATCGACGATGCCCCGGTTCCACTCGCCGTCGGCCGAGGCCTGCCACAGCCCCCATCTGATCGCGACGCAATGCTTACCCCGCGCGCGGAGTTCGGCGGCCATCACGTCCAGCAGGCGGTTGGCCGCCGAGTACGCGGCGTGTCCCCGTCCGCCCCACACCGCGGACACCGACGAACACAACAGCATTCGTGCGTCCGAACGAGCCGGCCACAGCTCGGCCAGGTGGGCCAGGCCGCTGACCTTGGCGGCGAAGGTGTCGGCGGTGATCTCGGCGATGGCGGCGGCGGTGAGCCCGGCGGTGCCGAAGGTCGCGCCGCCCGCCGCGTGCACGATCAGCGACGCGCCCGCGCCGCCGTGTTCCGCTGCGGTGCGGGACAACTGGGCCGCATCGGTGATGTCGCACGGTGGTGACACCACCTCGGCGCCGTGCTCGGCCGAAAGGGCGTTCAGCACCTCGGGATCCGCGGGGCGGCGGCTCAGCAGGACGATGCGCCGCGCGCCGTGCTCGGCCAGGTAACGCGCGTAGTGCAAACCGATGGCGCCGGCACCGCCGGTGATGACGACGTCGTCGAGCAGCCCGGAGTCCAGTGGCCACGCCGAAGCGGCCGGAGCGTCGCGGAACCAGCGCTCGAACAGCGCGTACCCACCCGCTGAGGCGCGCAACGCGGTTTCGCCGCCACCGGACAGCAATGCCGCCACGGCCGCGGCACCGGCAGCCGGCGGCAGTTCCCACGACGGCAGGTCAAGGTGGGTGAACGCCGTTGGGGGATAATAGAACCCGAGGCTGCGGTGTATCGCGGCCAGCGCCGCATGCCCGGCCACCGGCGGCGCGTCTTGATCGCCGACCCGCTCGGCGCCCACGGTGACCAGGCAGGCCGTTTGGCAGCGGGGTCCGAGCGCGTTCGGGTAGTCGAGCAGGCCGGCGCCGATCAGTCCGGTGAGGGTCTGGGCGGCCCGCCCGGCGTCGGCACCGCCCAGGGTGGGCGCGATCGCCACCACGACTTGCGCGTCCTGCGGTGCGCTGAGCCTGGCCGCCGGGTGCGACTCGATCGCCGCACGCAGCGGCCCGGCGAGCCCACCGTCACCGCCGAGATCGAGCACCGCCAAACGCATCGGCGGTCCGGCGACAGGTGTGGACGGCGCCGCCCGCTCCCAGCACTCGACGGCAAGCGTGAGACCGGCCTCCGTCCCCGGCAGCCGGGGCATTGGCTGCAGCGGCTCCGGATGCGCCCACATCGGGATGGCGCGCATCGGGGCGTTCGGAAATCCTTGCAGTCCAACACCGTCGGAGACGCCGTCCAGGTGTGCCGCCCAGGAATAGCCGGGGTCGGCCACCGCCGCGACGACGATGTTCGCCGACAGCGTGTCGAGCACCGGCTCGTCGCGGCGGGCCGAGCCGACCAGTACCGCCGGGCCGTCCGGCAGGTTCGCCTCGAAGGCCTGGCCGATCGAGAACAACAGCGCGGGGTGAGCCGACAGCTCCATGAACGCCCCGGCACCGCAACGGATTGCCGACTCGAACGCGCGGTCCAATCGCACCGGGTTGCGCAGGTTTGCATACCAGTAGTCGCCGAAGGGCGTGTTCGGCGCGACCACACCGCCGGTGGTGCCGCCGATGAATTGGATTGGTGTGTCGGCGAATCGCGAATCGGGGAGCTGCGCCCGGAAGTCGTCGCGGAACTGCTCGAGCAGGCTGGTGTGTCCCGGGAAGCTCGCGGTGATCTCGCGGGCGAACCCACCGCGGGAGCGGACCTCATCGACGATGGCCAGCACCGCGTCGCGATCGCCAGAGACGGCAACGGTCTCAGCGGAATACACCACCGACAGCTCCACCCAGCCGTCCGTGGCCGCGATCAGCGTCCCGGCCTCGCGGTCACCGATGCCCAACGTCGCCATCGCATAGCGCCCCGGCAGCCGGTCCACCACATGGGCGCGGGCCGCGACCACCGCGACGGCATCCGGCAACGCGATGCCGCCGGCGATGACGGCCGCGGCGACCTCACCGAGACTCTGACCGATGGCGAGGTCGGGAAGCACACCGCACGAGCGCCAAACCTCGGCCAGGGCAACGGCGTGAGTGAACTGTGCGCCCTGGATCTCGACCTCGGAAAACCTTTGCGACTCGTCGCCGGAGCCGCCCTCAGCCGTCAGGTAGCGCAGCGGCGACACGATGCCGGCGGCCTCGAACGCCGCGGCGCAGCTGTCGGCTGCGGTCCGATAGCTCGGCAGCCGTCGATACGCGACGGTTCCCATGCCCGGCCAATGACCACCCTGGCCGGGAACGACGAACGCCTGCCGGGGAGCCGAACCCAGCGCCGAGCAGGCGACCAGCGGATGCTCGCGGCCGGCGGCCAGCGCCCGCAACCCGTCGATGAGTTCGACTCGGTCCGCGGCCCGCAGCACTGCCCGGTGCCGGCGGACCTGTCGCGTGTTGGTCAGCTGCCGGGCCACCTGTGCCACAGTCGTTTCCGGAGAGCGGTCGAGATAGTCGGCGATCGCCCGGGCATCCGCAGGGATCAGGCCGTCGGCGTGGGCGCTGAGCAGGACGGGGATCCGCCCGTCGGGCAGTCGGTTGCGCGCCATCAGGCCACCTTGCGCGCGGATGGGTCGGCGGTGTCCGGCATCGACACGATCAGATGGGTGTTGGTGCCGCTCATCCCGAACGCGGACACCGCCGCGGTCCGCCATCCGTCCACGGCTTGCCACGGCGTCATCTTGTCCGCCAACCGCAAACCCTGGCTGTCCCAGTCGATTTCGCGGCTTGGCTCGTCGACGTGCAGGGTCGGAGGTATGGTGGCGTGTTCGGCTGCCAGGATCACCTTGGCGAGGCCCAGGGCGCCCGCCGCGGCCTGCGCATGCCCGATGTTGGACTTGACCGACCCCAGAAGCGGTCCCCGTCCGGCCGGCGCGGTGCCGTAACTGGCCGCCAGCGACAGCAGTTCGGTCCGGTCACCGATCCGGGTGCCGGTGCCGTGCCCTTCGACCATCCCGACGTCGACGGGCTCCACCTCGGCCTGCGCGATGGCGCGCCGGAACAGTCGCAGCTGCGCCTCGCCGCTGGGCGCCGTCAGCCCGTTGCTGCGTCCGTCAGAGTTCAGGCAGCTGGCACGCACCTCGGCGAGGATGGGGCGCCCGTCGGCGGCCGCGCGGGATCGGCGCTGTAGCACGAACATGGCCGCGCCCTCCGCCCATACCGTTCCGCTGGTGTGCGCGCTGTAGGGCCGGCAGTGGCCGTCGTCGGACAGCGCGTGCTGCTTGGAGAACTCGACGAAATACCCCGGGGTCCCCATCACGCAGACCCCGCCGGCCAGCGCGAGGTCGCAGTCGCCGGCCGTGAGCGCCCGGACGGCGGTGTGAAACGCGGTCAAGGCCGAGGAGCACGAGGTGTCGACCGTCAGCGCCGGACCGGCCAGGTCCAGCGTGTAGGCGATGCGCCCCGAGATGACGCCCAGCGACGTCCCGCTGATCAGATGCCCACTGTGGTGGGAGAACTCCGAAAGCCCGGGACCGTACTCCAGCGCCGACGCACCGACGTAGCAGCCGACGTCGTGGCCGGCCAGGTCGTCGGGATTGATGCCGCTGTTCTCCAGGCTGCGCCATGCCAGCCGCAACGCTACCCGCTGCTGCGGGTCCATTGCCACCGCTTCGCGCGGTGAGATGCGAAAGAATTCTGGATCGAAAGTTGTTGCGCTGGACAGGAATCCGCCAAGGTTGTGGATGGGCTTGAATCCGTCGCGCCGGGACCCGTCGAACAACTCGCGAAGCGCCCACCCTCGATCGGTGGGAAACGGCCCAAGCCCCTCTCGCTGTTCGGACAGTAACGCCCAGAAATCGTCGGCGGTTTCCACCCCGCCGGGTGCTTCCAGCGCCAGCCCGACGACGACGACCGGATCGTTAGCGGACATCGGCGCTTACCATGCGGGCCACCGCGTCGAGGTGATCATTGAGGTAGAAGTGACCGCCCTCGAAATCCGACAGCGTGAATCGTCCCGATGTGTGAGTTTCCCAGGCGGCCAACATCTCCCGGGTGATCCGGTGGTCACCATGGCCGCCCAGCGCGTGGATGTCGGCATTGATGCGCACGTCGGGCCGGCATGAATAGGCGTTCAGGGCGCGGTAGTCGGCCTGAACCGCCCGCACCAGGAGTTCGACGAACTCCTGGTCGTCCAGCAGCACGGGATCGGTGCCACCGAGATCCACCATGTCGGCCAGCACGCCGCGCTCGCTGGTCGGCAGCGGTCCAAACCCGGCCACCAGCGACGGAGGCTGGCCGGCGGAGGCCCACAGTGCGCGCACCGGCACGCCGTTGCGTTCGGCGATGCGGACGAACTCGAAGGCCACCACGGCGCCCATGCAGTGACCGAACACCGACAGCGGAGCCACCGATGGCCAGTCACCGGCCTCGAACAACTCGAGCGCCAGCGCGCCGATGCTGTCCGCCGCGGGATCGTTTCGCCGGTCGGCCCGCTGCGGATACTGCACCACGTAAGCGTCGACGTCGTTGGCCGACAACGCCTTGGCCAGTGACCGGTAGGCCGCGGCGGCCCCGCCGGCGTGTGGGAACACGATCACCGACCCACGCGAAGCGCTACCGGTGAACCGCTTCACCCAGGGCTTGAACTCCCGTTGGCCTGGTTCGGTGGCCGGCTCGAGCTCCGATCCGAGCGCCGACAACACGTCGCCACTCGACATGTCCGCGATCTCCAAATAGACGTCGGCTACCTGCTCGAGCCGGTCGCCGCCGGCTTCGCGAACGGTGAGCAATTCCGCGAGGGCGGCGACGGTCCTTGCGGCAAAGACGTCGGCGACCATCAGGCTCGGCGAATCGAGCCACTGCCGGATGGCGGCGACGGCCTGCGTGGCATGCACGGAATCGCCACCGAGGGAGAAGAAGTCGTCGTGTACACCCGTCGCGCCGCGGTCCCGGCCCAGGATTTCGGCGACGATGTGGCACAGCGCCCGTTCCAACTGCGTGCGCGGCGCCTCGTGCGGCACCGACTCGCCTTCGGGTCGCCCGGCCAACGCCTCGGCGAGCAGCGCCGTGACGGCCCTCCGATCGATCTTGCCGCCGTCGGTGAACGGGATGCGCTCGACCACCGCAACATGCCGCGGGATCATGTGTGCGGGAACGAGCTCGGCAAGGTCCTCGCGGATCCGTTGGGCGGTCCGCCCGGTGTCGTCAAGGCGGACCGCCGCGGCGAGCACGTCGGTGTCACCAGGCGCGGGCACCAGGGCGGCCACGGCAGCGCGCACCCCGGGCACCCGTCGCAGCGCGGCCTCGATTTCGCCGAGTTCGATGCGATATCCACTGATCTTGATCCGGTGATCGGCGCGGCCGACGAACTCCAGGGTGCCGTCCGGCCAGTAGCGCGCCAGATCTCCGCTGCGGTACCAGATCCGGCCCTCGTGCTCCACAAAGCGCTCGGCGGTCAGTTCGGTGCGGCCGCGGTAGCCACGGGCGATGCCGCGCCCCGAGAACCACAGCTCGCCGGGCACCCAGTCCGGGCAGTCGGCGCCCGTGTCATCGACGACCCGGCAGGCGATGTTCGGAAACGGCCTGCCGTACGGCACCGCGGTCCAGTGAGCCGGCAGCTCCTCGGACACCTCGAAAATTGTTGCGTGCACGGCGGTTTCGGTGGCGCCGCCCAGCCCGGCGAAGCGCAGGTCGGGCGCCTGCGCCTTGAGCCCGCGGGCCAGGCCGGGGCGCACCCAATCGCCGCCCGTGGCAACCACCCGCAGCGACGACAGTCGCCCTTGCCCGACCTCGACCAGCATCTCCAGCCAGCCCGGCAAAAAGTTCAGCACGGTGACCCCGCGGGTATCGATCAGTCGGGCCCACGCGTCGGGATCGCGGCGCTGCGCCTCGTCGACAACGACGATCGCCCCCCCGGCGCGCAGGGTGGCGAAGATGTCGAGCACGGATAGATCGCATTCCAGCGTCGACACGGCCAGGCACCGATCGGTGGCGCCGATGCCGAAGTGGCGAGTGAGGAATTCCACCGTGTTCATGGCGCCGTCGTGCGTCATCTCCACACCCTTGGGCTCCCCGGTCGAACCGGAGGTGAACAACACGTAGGCGAGCTCGGCGGGATCCGTTCTGGCGGGCGCAATGTCAGGCTCGGTTTCGGGAACCGCCGGCGCGTCGCGCAGCACGTCGGCGATCACCAAAGACGGCACCGGCATCTCCGTTTGTGCAGACAGCGGCCGCCCGCCGCACACCAGGGCCAGGCGCACCCCGCCGGTGTCGAGGATGCGCTCGGCGCGGTCGCGCGGCTGGTCGACGCCGATCGGCAGGTACACGCCACCGGCGGCCAGGATGCCGAGCAGCGCGG
The DNA here is from genome assembly GCF_001667035.1 of Mycobacterium sp. 852002-51057_SCH5723018. Lineage (GTDB taxonomy): Bacteria > Actinomycetota > Actinomycetes > Mycobacteriales > Mycobacteriaceae > Mycobacterium. The sequence continues at coordinate 7,140 of NZ_LZIR01000055.1, read as the reverse complement.
GCACCTGTTCGGCGGTCTTCGGGCCCATCACCGCGATGGTGTCGCCGGGGCCGATCCCGTTCGCGCGCAACGCCGCTGCCACGGCCAGCGCCTGGCGGCGCAGCTGCGCGTAGCTGAGGTCGCCGGAACCGGCGAACACCGCGGGCGCGTCGGGCTGCTCCTGGGCGCGGCGAAAGAACCCGTCGTGCAGCGCTTCCCCGCTCGGCTCGGCCGCGCGGCAGTTGGCCGCGTCACGCACGGCGCGCTGTGACTCCGGCAGCGTCGAAGGGCCGGGGGCGTCCCACGCGTCGTCGGTCGAGGCCAGGTGGAGCAGTTCGTCGACGTGGTGGGCGAACATGGCGTCGATGACGCCCGGCGCGAAGACGCCATCGCGCACGTCCCAGTTCACCAGCACCCCACCGTCGAATTCGGTGACCTGTGCGTCGAGCAGCACCTGGGGGCCCTGGGAGATGAGCCAGACCGGGGTGCCGAATTGCGTTGTGACATCGGCGTGGAACAGTTCGCCGAGGCCCAGCGCGCTGGTGAAGACGACCGGCGCCAGCACCTGGGTGCCGCGATAGCGGCTCAGGTCGCGCAGCACCGAGAGCCCGGGGTAGGCGGAATGGGCCGCGGCGGTGCGCATGGCGTCCTGCACGGCGTGCGCCCGCGCCGCCCGGGTCTGGGCGCCGGTGAGGTCGACGTCGAGCAGCAGCGAGGAGGTGAAGTCGCCGACCAACCGGCCGATGTCGGGGTGCAGGGGCTGGCGCCCGAACAGCGGGACGTTCAGCAGAAACCGCGACGTGGCCGACCAGCGCGCCAGGGCGGTGGCGAACGCCGCGGCCAGCGCCATCGCCGGTGTCACTCCGCGGGCTCGGGCGCGGGCGAACAGCGCGTCGCGGGTCGCCGGGTCCAGCCAGTGCCAGCGCCGGGTGCTGGTGCGCGAATCGCGGCCCCCCGTCGAGGGCGGCGCGGGCGGGTCGGGCAGTTGTGGGATGCGCCGCGCCCACCAGTCTCGGTCGGCGCCGCGGGCGGGGTCCGGCCGGCCTTCCTGGTGCGCGATGGCCTGGCGGTATTCGCGATAGGTGTAACCCAACTCGGGCAGGTCACGACCGGCGTACAGGGCGGCCAGGTCGGCCATCAGGGTGCGGTAGCTCATCGCGTCGGCGGCCTGCATGTCCAGGTCGACGTGCAGCCGCGACCGGTCGCCCGGCAACCGGGTCAGCGTGAGCTCGAAGACGCCGCCGTCGAGCTGCTGGTGCGACTTGGCGTCGCGGAGGGCGGCCAGCTGCCGCTCGGCACCTTCGGCATCCCCGCGCAGGTCGACCACGGTGACGGGAAGGTCCCCGCATTCGTCCGCTGTGGCCACGCGCTGGGTGCCGTCGGGCAGGAACCGCACCCGCAGCATCGGGTGGCGAAGCGCAAGCCGGGTGACCGCCGCGCGCAGCCGGTCCGGGTCGATCGCGCCGCCGTCAAATTCGACGTAGAGGTGCCCGGCCACCCCGCCGAACTGCTGGTTGTCCTGGCGGCCCACCCACATCGCGTGCTGCATCGGGGCGAGCGGAAAGGGCTCACCCTGGTGGGAGGGATCGGCGTCGACGGGCGGGGCCGATCCCTCGCCAACATGTCCCACGCCGCCGGCCGCAACCAGCTCGGACCAGGCCTCGACAGTCGGCGTGGCGGCCAGCGTGGCGAAATCGATGGCGATGCCCCGCCGGCGCCAGCGACCGGCCAGCGTCATCATCCGAATGGAGTCCAGGCCCTGGCCGACGAGGTTTCCAGCCGGGTGAATGGCGTCGGCGTGGACGCCGAGCAATTCGGCGACCTCCGCGCGGATGTCCTCCGAGCACGCCGGGGCACGCACCACGAAAATCCTCCTGAATTAGCAAAGGCTGCCCTAAGTTGCTTGGTTACCCTATCCTCGATGCCTACGTCGCCGCTACCACCCCCCGGCTGATCCCTGTTGAGGAGACACGTGCCCCCGAACACACCGCAGACGTTGGTGGGATTCGTGCCGTTCCCGGCCGACCGGGCCACCTCTTACCGGGCGGCGGGCTATTGGGCCGGGCGCACCCTGGACACGATCCTGACCGACGCGGCGCGGCGCTGGCCCGACCGGACCGCCGTGATCGACGCCCTCGCGGCCGGCGGCCTGAGCTATGCCGAACTCGACGTGCGGGCCCACCACGCGGCCGCGGGACTGCGCGGGCTGGGCATCGCGCCGGGTGACCGCGTCCTGCTGCAGCTGCCGAACGGCTGCCAGTTCGCGGTGGCGCTGTTCGGGTTGTTGCGGGCCGGGGCGATCCCGGTGATGTGCCTACCCGGCCACCGGGCCGCCGAACTGAGACACTTCGCAGCGGTCAGCCAGGCCTCCGCGCTCGTGATCGCCGATGCCACAAGCGGTTTCGACTACCCGGCCATGGCGCGTGACCTCGTCCGGGGTCACCCCACGCTGCACCACGTCATCGTCGACGGCGACCCGGGGCCGTTCACCTCGTGGGCGCGGCTGTGCGATGAAAGCCCCGCGCGGGCGCCCGTGGTGCCGGCCGACCCGGCGGCGCCCGCGCTGCTGCTGGTTTCCGGCGGTACGACCGGCACCCCCAAGCTGATCCCCCGCACCCATGACGACTACCGGTACAACGCGACCGCCAGCGCCGAACTCTGCAGACTCAGCGCCGACGACGTCTACCTGGCGGTCCTTCCGGCGGGCCATAACTTCCCGTTGGCCTGCCCGGGCCTGCTCGGGGCGATGACCGCGGGCGCCACCACGGTGTTCGGCACCGACCCCAGCCCGGAAGCCGCCTTCGCCGCCGTCGCGCGTCACGGCGTCACGGTCACCGCCCTGGTGCCGGCGCTGGCCAAGCTGTGGGCGCATGCCTGCGAGTGGGAGCCGACGCCGCCAAAGTCGTTGCGGCTGCTGCAAGTTGGAGGGGCAAAACTGGAGCCCGAGGACGCCCGGCTGGTGCGCGCCGCGCTGACCCCGGGCCTGCAGCAGGTGTTCGGGATGGCCGAGGGGCTGCTGAGCTACACCCGCCTGGACGATCCTCCGGAAATCATCGAGAACACCCAGGGGTGCCCGTTGTGTGCCGCCGACGAGGTCCGCGTCGTCGACGGAGCGGGCGAGCCCGTCGCCCCGGGTGACGAAGGGGAGCTGTTGGTGCGCGGGCCATACACGATCAACGGCTACTTCCGCGCCGAACGCGACAATGAGCGCTGCTTCGATCCCGACGGCTTTTACCGCAGCGGCGACCTCGTGCGCCGCAGGGACGACGGGTATCTGGTGGTCACCGGCCGGGTGAAAGACGTCATCTGCCGCGGCGGAGAAACCATCGCCGCGGCCGACCTCGAAGAGCACATGCTGAGCCATGCCGCGATCTTCGCGGCCGCGGCGGTTGCGCTGCCCGATCGGTTTCTGGGCGAAAAGATCTGCGCAGCAGTAGTTTTCGGCGGGCAACCGCTCACCCTGGCGGAATTGAATGCCCACCTCGACGCGCGCGGGGTGGCCGCCCACGCCCGCCCCGACGTGTTGGTGGCGATGGCCGCCCTGCCCACCACGCCGATCGGCAAGGTCGACAAGAAGGCGATCGCCCGCCGGCTCGGCAACCCGGAGGGGCCGGGGCAGCAAGGAGCGTAACGCCGCCGCGGACGTCGGGCACATCCGCAATCGGCGTTACGCTCAGCGACTTTGGTACCCGGGCGACCGCGACCCGAAACCTGGGCCGATGGACGACCCACCGAAAACGGCGATTATCGTCCGCTGAGCGTCAGCGTTCCTTCCCTCTTGAGCACCTTGCGCGGGACGTCAGTGCCGTGGGATCAGATACGGCGCCAGCGTAGAAAGCTTCTCGCAAGTCTCCTCGAACTCGCGCTCGGGTTCGGATGCTTCGATGATCCCGGCACCGGCCCGCAACCACGTCTTGCCGTCGTGTTCGTAGGCGGCGCGCAGCGTCAGCGCCGCATCGAGCCCGCCATCCGCCGAAACCATCAGGACCGCACCGGAATACAGTCCGCGGGGGCCTTCATCGAGACGCAGGATGGCCTCGACGCCGGCAGCCTTCGGGATGCCCGACGCGGTGACCGCCGGGAACAACGCTTCCAGCGCGTCCATCCGGTCGCGCGAGGGAGCCAGCCGGCCGGTGACCGTGGAGCCCAGGTGTTGAACGCTCCCCCGCTCCCGCACCGTCATGAAGTCGGCGACGACCGCCGTGCCTGGCTCGACGATCTCGGTCATCTCCTGTACCGAGCTGCGCACTGAAATGGCATGTTCGACAATCTCTTTGGAATTCGACTCCAAGTCGTCGCGAGCCTGGCGATCGCGCGCCGCACCGCGCCCGAGCGCGCGGGTGCCGGCAAGCGGCTCGGTAACCACGACGCCGTCGTGGCGTACCGCCGCCACGAGTTCGGGGCTGTAGCCCACCGCACGGATCCCGCCCAAACGCAACAGGAATGACCGCACCGGCGTGTTGTGGCGGCGACCCAGCCGGTAGGTGGCCGGGAAATCGAGCGCGAAAGGCACCGCGACACAACGGGACAAGATCACCTTGTGATAAGCGCCCGACGCGATCTCGCGCACGGCGACCGCCACCCGCTCGCGGTAGCCGGAGGGGTCGGCGGTCACATCGACCGCCCTGGCCCCTCTCATGCGGCGCAGCCCGCCGTCCAGCAAGTCGCGCACTGCCTCCCGGTGGCCGTCCGCCGCGCCGAACAAGTGCACCGCATCCTCGGTCACCACGATGCGGGTGCGCGGCCAAAACATCCGCGCCAGCGGCGTTCGCGGCGCCAACCGCTCCTGTAGGCCATAGCGGTAGACGCCGAATTCGAACGCGACCCATCCGAAGAGCTGGTCGGTTTCTAGCAGCAGTCGGTCAATGGCTTCCGCCAGGACCGGTCCCGGCCGCCCCGACCACCGCTGCCGCTCGGTCGCGCCGTCGCGGATCAACCGCAGCTCGTCGCTGTCCAGCTCCACCATCGCCCGCACGCCGCTGGCCAGCACCCATTGGCCGTCACGCTCGTAAAGCAGGTATTCCTCGCCGAGCCGTTCCGGCAGCGCCGAGGCGAGCTCGGCGGCCAGGTCGGCCGGGCGGATCTCGGAAGGCAGGGGGATCGGCGGCGACGCGGTGCCGATGAGACTCGTCTCGACGCTGACCTCGGTCACGGAAGTAAATGTAGCCTAACCTATGAAACCGCGCGCCACCCCTCCCGTCACCGGCTCAACAGCACCCCAGGAGGGGGTGACCAAGGCGCACGGAGAGAGTTCGCCACGGCGGAATCGCCGGTCAGACGCCCGGCGGACGGCGTTAACAGAACTTTAACGACCCGCGTTTTCGGTCTGCCCAGCTAACAATGTTCTGCGCTGCGCCGATCGATGAAATCGATGACGGTGAGAACATGGGTTCGCCCAGTGCGCCTGGCGTGTGAGAAACGCGGGAGGCGCCGCGCACGGTTTGCTAGGGGCTGCCGATCGCCGACGGCCCCGGCGGGCCGTCAAGATCTCGTTGCAGGCCTCGGGAAAAACCTCACGGATCGCGCGTCTTCGGTGTGAGCTCCTGTTGGGCCTTCCCGCGCTAGGGCATCCGCGCCGCCCCCGACGCGGGTGCCGTCGGGTGCCCCGCGACACGCTATCCCCACAGTGAACACACAGAATAGTCACAGTGGATTCACGCTAATTCCGCGTCGTATGGCCCTACCAGCGCGGCTGTGACCACCGGCTTTAGCAAAACCGCCCCATTCGGCAAGCGGAGGCCAAACCTGGGCATTTCGGGCCGTATCCGAGTGGCGGTGCCGTAATCGCGGGGCTAAATTTTGCACGGTTTCGGGATTCCGTGGTTGCCCCGGTTACGGACGGTGCTTCCCCTGATCACCGCTGAAAAGAGAGGCACCAATGCTGCAAGAGTTCTGGCACAACTTCACGCACAACTTGTTCAAGCCGCTTCTGCTCTTCTTCTACTTCGGATTCCTGATCCCGATCTTGAAGGTGCGGTTCGAGTTTCCCTACGTCATCTATCAGGGCCTGACAATGTACCTGTTGCTGGCCATCGGCTGGCACGGAGGCGAAGAGCTCGCCCAGATCAAACCCGACGAGGTCGGCAATATCATTGGCTTCGTGGTCGTGGGCTTCCTGCTGAACTTCGTCATCGGATTCTTGGCCTACGTGCTGCTGGGCCGCTTGAGTTCGATGCGGCGAGTCGATAGGGCCACGGTCGCCGGCTACTACGGCTCGGACTCTGCGGGAACGTTCGCCACCTGCGTGGCCGTGCTGGCCGCCATCGGCATGGCGTTCAACGCCTACATGCCGGTGATGCTGGCCGTCATGGAGATCCCGGGCTGCCTGGTGGCGCTGTACTTGGTGGCGCGCCTGCGGCACCGCGGCCTGAACGAGGCGGGCTACATGCCCGACGAGCCCGGCTACACCCCGCCGGTCAGGGTCGGTGTCGGTCCCGGCGCCGCCGCGCGGCCGCCCCACGGCGGAAGCCTGGAGGCCGAGAACGAACGCGGCGTCGAGCAGGAACTCGAGCTCTCGATGGAGAAGCTCGAGCATCCGAACTGGGAGCCCGACCAGAGCCCGGCGATCGGCAAGGCCAAGCGGATGCCGCTTTTCTCTCGTGAGCTCTTGCAGGAGGTCTTCCTCAACCCCGGTCTCGTCCTGCTGTTCGGCGGCATCCTCATCGGTCTGATCAGTGGGCTGCAGGGCCAGAAGGTCGTCCAAGACGACGACAAGTTCTTCGTGTTGGCATTCCAGGGCGTGCTGTGTCTGTTCCTGCTCGAGATGGGCATGACCGCGTCCCGCAAGCTCCGAGACCTGCGATCGGCCGGACCCGGATTCATCTTCTTCGGGTTGCTTGCGCCGAATATCTTTGCGCCGCTGGGGATCTTCGTCGCGCACTTCTACTCCTACCTCACGCACACCGATTTCAAGCCCGGCACGTACGTGTTGTTCGCGGTGCTGTGCGGCGCGGCGTCCTACATCGCCGTCCCGGCGGTCCAGCGGCTGGCGATCCCGGAGGCCAGTCCCACCTTGCCGCTTGCCGCATCGCTCGGCTTGACGTTCTCCTACAACGTCACCATCGGCATCCCGCTCTATGTCGAGATCAACCGCATGATCGGGCACTGGTTCACCTGAGAACATCTGGCCCGGCAGTCAGAGCGGCGCGGTGGTTCACACCT
>NZ_LZIR01000054.1 GCF_001667035.1 Mycobacterium sp. 852002-51057_SCH5723018 | reverse complement strand
CCGCTCCGCCGCCGATGTCCCGGCGGGCCGTGGAATTTGCACCTTTCCGTTGAGTCCGGGATCGATTTCAGCCGAGATTCCGGCGGGGCGGCGCTGGCGGCGCCGCCGCGCGGTCCGACGTCGATGTCACTGAAACTCCGTACGTTCAAGACCTCCAATACCGCGTGGTTGGGGGTCTGCGGTAGGTGTCTGAGCGACCGAGGCATTTGTGACCAACACTCAGCTCTCTGGAGCGGCTGCGCACCAACGTGTTGTGACTTGCGCGTTTGAGTTACAGCACTCCTTACCTGAAGCAACAGTCATTTGATTGTGTTCTGGCGTATTGCTCGCCAAACGGCGGCTTTCATCGCCACGTTTGCCATAGCGATGGTGGGATTCAACGGTATTGCCGGATACATCGTCTTTAGCGACGCCGCAGACACCGCTGTGTCGCGGGTGGACGCTGTCGTGGTGCTCGGCGGAGAGCACGATGGCCGCGAGGGCTATGGCCTGGCGTTGGCCCAGCAGGGGCTTGCATCCACGGTGGTGCTTTCGAATCCGTATCCTGCCTCGGACCGGCTGATGAGCCAAGTATGTCTACGTCACTACGATGCAGTAAACGTGATTTGCTCTAAGCCCGATCCATCGACCACTCGCGGCGAGGCCATCATGACGCGCCGCCTAGCCGCCGAGCACAAGTGGAATAAGGTTCTCATCGTCACGTGGCGATACCATCTGCCCCGTGCTCGCTTGTTGTTTCATCAATGTCTGTCGAGTTTAGACGTCTCGATCTCAGCCAAAGCCGTTCCCCGCCACTACGTTTTGCCGCTGTGGTACTGGGAATATATCTATCTCTACCAGTTCGCCGGAATCGCGCAGGCGCTCACAATGGATCATTGCTGAAAATCCCATATCGCTTGGCCGGCCCTTCGACGGGAGATGGCTTATCCCAAACGTGAGGGTTAGCGGCGTCGACTCGTCGGTATCTGACTAATTATGCCGAGTATGACCGGCGCCTATTCCTGTCACCCAATCGCCGCCCGTGTTACGCCTCCGAAGAGCCTGATAACCGCTGTAGACGCGGGGGAAAATCGCCGCTTGCGCCTACCGGCGTCGTAGTTGCGTCGCCAGCGATCGGTCCTGACCCAGCGCGTTCGGTAGCAGAGCTGGATTGTCAACGAGTGGTAGCCGACCGTTGTGCCGGCTCTTCTTTTGTTATTGAGTCGCGAAACCGGTTTGTGTCCCGGCCCTGGATACGCAGGCGCGCTTAGTCAATGCTCGAAGGTGGGTTCTAAGGGCTACGGCGCGGACGCGACCGGCCGTGGTCGACGGTCTCTGCAGTAGCCGCCGGTACGAATGCCGCCTGCCACTCCCGATCCGGTCACCTTGACCCGGTCAAGCGCCATCCACGGTATGCGCGCGCCGGGGCGGATGAGTAACATCAGCCCGAAGCAACGTGGGGTACAAGCTGACCAGATTCGAAAAGGACGGCAGATGGGGTCACCGAAAAAGCCCAATAAGTATCTTTCTCTGATCATATGGCTGCTGCCGAGCGGCGGTTTCAAGCGATGGGCACTGCGCGCGTTAGGGAATGATATCGCCGATGACGCCGTCATCGGACCAATCCTGGTCTTGGGATGCGGAGTCTTCTCCCTGGGTAACGGTTCCATTATTTCTGGTTTCAATATCTTCAAGGGCTTGGCCCATGTTCGCTTAGATAGCAGAAATTTCATCGGGTCCTGGAACCAGTTCACGGCGGCACCGGAATATCAGATTTATAGCGACCACGTCGGCATGCTGTGGATGAAAGAGCAGTCGTTTGTGGCCAATAGGCATTACATAGACTGTTCCGGTCAAGTCATTTTGGGACCATATTCCGCGCTTGGCGGAATCAAGAGCATCATTCAAAGCCACGAACTCGATATTGCGGATAACAAGACCACGGTCGGGAGAGTGGTCTTGGGCAAGTACGCGGTGACTTCAACGGCATGTGTCATGTTGAAAGACTCTTACCTGCCCGACCGTTCGATGTTGGCGGCCGGGGCGCTGTTAGTGAAAGCAAAGGAAGGCAGCGAACTGCCGACATCCGGCCTGTATGCCGGTGCGCCGGCTCGTTTCGTGAAGGAAGTTGGAGAATTTGCTTGGTGGGATCGTGAGTCCCACTACACACCGGTCACTGCGTTCGACGATAAGGACTTTCGGCTCGACGGTTATGAGCCGGAGGCAGGCTAGCCACCCGGACGTGGTGCAGCGGGGCGCGACTGCCCGGCGCCTCTGTCGCTTCAGCTGATCGGCTACTGCACCGAATTGCAGCCTCCGGCGGTGCAGTGCGCCGCGAAGTCTGCCCAGAGATGTTGCTCGCGCACGTCCGCGACGTGAATGGCGCCGCGCACGCTCGCCGGCGCGATCTCGCCTGTGCTTCAGCCGCCTGACCGATGGCCTGCCGGTACGGCGCCCCTACGACACGGCCGGCGCCCGGCCCTGTCGGGAATTGCCATGCGGGTCGCCCATAACGCGCGACATCCCGTTCTGTGAGCCGGTCGACCACGTCCGACACCTTGTCCCACCCGCTTGTCCAGGGATCCGTGGCGAGATACTCGGAGATAGCGATTCGGCTTGCGACCATCCGATAAGTATGTAATATAGCCTGGACATAGATCATCGGTTTTGGGTGGCCTCGCGGTGTTGATCGCCCCGATAAGGAGACAGCGGTGCTGGGGTGTCACACGAAGCGCTGGTCGCTTCCCCTGTCAGTGGCTGGTATCGGCAGGGAGCGTTGCGTGACGGCCCAACAGAGACTCGGTAAATGAGGAACAGTTCATGAAAAAGGCCTTGATTACCGGGATTACCGGCCAAGATGGCTCGTATCTGGCGGAGCTATTGCTGCGAAAAGGATACGAAGTACACGGTCTGATCCGGCGTGCGTCCACTTTCAATACAGCTCGCATAGACCATCTCTACGTCGACCCTCACGAACCCGACGCCAGGCTGTTCCTGCACTACGGTGATCTCTCCGACGGTGCCCGCCTCGTCACCCTGTTGCAGACGATCGAGCCCGATGAGGTATACAACCTGGCTGCACAGTCACATGTTCGCGTCAGTTTTGATGAACCCGAACACACCGGCGATACCACCGGATTGGGCTCGACCCGCCTCCTGGAGGCCCTGCGCATTGGCAAGGTAAATTGCCGGTACTATCAAGCGTCCAGTTCGGAAATGTTTGGGGCGTCGCCACCGCCGCAAAGTGAGGAAACCGACTTTTATCCCCGGTCACCCTACGGTGCCGCAAAGGTGTACGCCTACTGGATGGCGAGAAACTACCGTGAAGCGTACGGAATGTACACGGTGAACGGGATATTGTTCAATCACGAGTCGCCACGGCGCGGCGAAACATTTGTGACCCGAAAAATCACCCGCGCTGCGGCCCGGATCAAAGCAGGCCAGGACCGCTACCTCTATCTCGGAAATCTCGACGCTGTCCGCGACTGGGGATATGCACCGGAGTACGTCGAAGGAATGTGGCGGATGTTGCAGGCGGACGAGCCTGACGACTACGTGCTGGCCACCGGCGACCCGTACACGGTTCGTGACTTCGTGGAAGCGGCATTCACCTATGTGGATCTGGACTGGCGGGAACACGTTCGATTCGACGAGCGCTACCTCAGGCCGTCGGAGGTCGATGCGTTGGTTGGCGACGCGAGCAAAGCCGAGCGGGTTGTCGGGTGGCGGGCATCGGTGAGGGCTCCCGAGCTGGCGCGGATCATGGTCGACGCGGACATCGCGGCGTTAAAGCACGAGGGCAGCCTGAGCATAGACACACCAATGCTGCCGGTCTGGAGTTGAATCGCCTTGGAGGACATGCGATTTATGCCCGGCCCATTGGACCGCAATGCGGCGATATTTGTTGCGGGCCATCGTGGGATGGTTGGTTCCGCGATTTGCCGGCACCTCTCCTCTCAGGGCTTCACCAATATCCTCACCCGCACACATGAGGAACTCGACCTCACAGATCGCCGCGCGACCTTCGCATTCTTCAAGGAAGCACGGCCGCGAATTGTCGTTGTCGCCGCGGCGCGCGTCGGCGGAATCTTTGCCAACAACGCCTTCCCGGTCGACTTCATCTCTGAGAACCTCCAGATCCAGGTCAACGTTCTGGACGCGGCTCTCAGTCAACGGGTGAGACGCCTTCTCTTCCTTGGATCCTCGTGCATTTACCCCAAGTTCGCTCCGCAGCCGATCACGGAAGAGGCCCTACTCACGGGCGCGCTTGAACAGACCAACGACGCGTACGCGATCGCGAAGATTGCCGGAATCATCCAAGTCCAAGCCGTGCGTCGCCAGTATCAGCTTCGTTGGATCTCGGCAATGCCGACCAACCTTTACGGGCCCAACGACAACTTCTCTGCGACGACGTCGCACGTCTTGCCGGCGCTGATCCGCCGCTATGACGATGCGCAGAGCAGCGATCAGGGGGTCGTTACGAACTGGGGCAGTGGATCGCCCCGCCGCGAGTTTCTTCACGTTGACGACATGGCCTCCGCGTCCTTGCACCTGCTGGAGCACTACGACGGTGCAAGCCAAGTCAACGTCGGCACGGGTGTTGACCACACAATCCGCGAGGTGGCCCAAATAGTCGCGCGCGCCGTGGGTTACACCGGAGAGACACGTTGGGACGCCAGCAAGCCCGACGGCACGCCACGAAAACTGCTGGACGTCAGCCTTCTGCGAAAAACCGGATGGGAGTCTCGAATATCCCTCGAGGAGGGGATTCGTGCGACCCTCGACTGGTATCGGACTCATCACGCGTCAGCGAGGGTGTAGCGTGCCCTGCTCAGCACCGCTCGAGTCGGATATAGCGACCAGCGGAGCCCATTTGAGTCGCGCCGGCGGGACCCGGACCGGTTGCCACAAAACCGATGCCGAGCGGTCGCACCTCCGCGCCGCCGTCAACCATGCGCCGCTGATTCTTCAGACATACCGGTGACGAAAGCATTTGGTGAGGGCATGGTTATCAGAGACCGGACGACTCAACGAATCGGATCAAACCCGCTTCTGGCACCCAGCGCACGGTTCTCCCTGCGCGACTTCACCGGTGCGAATTACAGCAAGGGCAGACGGTGGCCCATGCAGGTGCTGTGGATGCTGGTGTCGCGCTGCATCACCATGCAGTGGTGGTGTCCTAACCGCCTGCGAGTGCTCATCCTGGGCTGGTTCGGTGCCCGCATCGGTAAGGGAACACTCATACGCCATGACGTCAAAATCCACTGGCCCTGGAAATTGGAGATCGGGCAGCACACCTGGATCGGTGAATCGGTGTGGATCCTCAACCTCGAGCCCGTGCTGATTGGATCGAATACCTGCATATCTCAAGATGTTCTGCTGTGCACCGGCAGCCACGACAGATTCAGCCCCACCTTCGAGTTCGATAATGCACCTATCGTCGTCGGTGACGCGGTGTGGATCGCCACGCGGGCCACGGTATTGCGCGGCGTCCGCATCGGTGACGGAGCGACAGTCGGCGCCACGGCTTTGGTCACCCGGGACGTTCCCGGAGGAGCCACGATCTTGGCGTCGCGCTCGCATCAGAAGGTGACCTCATGAAGATCAAAATCTACGGGATCAACTACTTTCCGGAGGTGACCGGGATAGCTCCCTACACAACCGGGATGGCGGAAGGTTTGACGGCTTACGGACACGATGTCAGCGTGGTCACCGGTATGCCGCACTATCCGGAATGGCGGATCCACGACGCCTATCGCTCCAGGCGGTCATACCGAGAGATCATAAACGGGGTACGGGTCCACCGGGTGCGGCACTATGTCCCACGAAATCCCCGCCCGCGCAACCGGATTCTGATGGAAGCCAGTTTCGCAAGAGCAGCGCTGACCACAACGATGGACCGGTCCTCGGTTGTCATCGCTGTGAGTCCTGCGTTGCTGGCTACGGCCGGCGTCGTCGCGGCCGCCCGGCTGCGAGGAATACCCGTCGGAGTCGTCGTTCAAGACCTCTACGGCAAGGGAGTGGTCGAAACCGGTGCGATGGGCGGCAAGTCGGCCGACATGGCGGCGCGCTTCGAGGCACAGGTGTTGCGCGCAGCGTCAGGAGTGGCAGTCATCCATGACCGCTTCGTCGGTGTCCTCAACGCGGTCGGCATCGACGACGCGGGATTGGCCGTTATCCGTAACTGGACACATCTCGGCCTCCCAACTGAGCCGACATCGGGCGACTCTACCGATGTGCGCAGACGATACGGGTGGGGCGGCGACGAGCTGATCGTCGTGCATGCCGGAAACATGGGGGTCAAGCAAGGCCTGGATAACGTGGTGGCCGCCGCCCGCCTGGCCGCTACTGAGCTGCCACCATGCACCATTCGGTTCGTCCTGGTCGGCGACGGTAACCAGCGGCGAAAACTCCAGGAGGACGGCCGGCGCCTTCCCACACTGGAATTCATCGAACCGTTGCCGGACAGAGAATTTCGCGAAGTCCTAAGTACCGCGGATGTCCTCCTGCTCAACGAGAAACCCAGTGTCGGCGACATGGCCGTACCGAGCAAGCTGACGACCTACTTCATGACCGGGAAGCCGGTCGTGGGCGCAACAGACCAGTCGAGCGCTGCCGCCGGCGAGATTCGGGCCGCCGGAGCCGGTGTGATTGTCCCGCCCGCCGACCCGCGCCCACTACTCGACGCAGCGCTGTCGATTGGTCGGGACAAGACCGCGGCCAGGCAATTCGGGGAAGCGGGCAAGCGCTTCTCACGGGAGGTGCTCGATCGCGACAGCGCCATTTGCCGCTACGAAAAGTGGTGCCACGAGCTGGCGGCCTCCGCATTCAGGACCGTGCGCGAGCCGCAGGCGGGTGCGTCCACCGGTGGCCGGGATGGCGTGACATGAAGGTCCTTCACGTTGTCGCCCTGGTGACCCCGGATGGTGCGTACGGAGGAGTGGAACGGGTATGCGTCAACCTATGTTCGGCGCTGCGAGACAAGGGTCACGACGCCGTCATCGCCGCCGGCTTCAACGGGTTCGACGAGGCACCGGCAGACGTCGGTGGTGTTCCCGCCCACCTGTTTCCTGCCAGGCGGGTGATGCCTGGCTTCGGCTATGCGGCGACGCGTGCTCCGGCGCTGGGCCGTTGGCTCAATGAGAATGCACCGAAATTCGACATCGCCCACCTTCACCTCTCTCGGGATCTGGTGACCCTTCCGGCAGCGGACAGCCTGCGCCGTATGGGAATTCCTTTTGTCGTGCAGACGCACGGCATGGTCGCACCCCGCACCCATCCACTGGCGCCGCTCATCGATCGGCTGTGGACGGTCAGACTGCTCCGGTCCGCAGCAGCTGTGCTGTATCTGACTGAAGTCGAGCGCCGTGACCTCTGCACCGTCGCCGGCTCCGGACTTAGGCTTCGGCAACTGCCGAATGGCGTGCCGACACCCGCGGTCACGGCCGCCGGAGAGCGGTCAGCGGATTTACCCGAGGTGCTGTTCTTCGCAAGACTGCACGAACGCAAGAGGCCCGACGTCTTTGCGCAAGCCGCCTTGTCGCTGTTGAAGTCAGGAGTCCGTGCGCAGTTCGCGATCGTCGGGCCTGCGGAAGGCGCCGAGGTGGGCGTCGATACGGTCATCCACCGGGCGCGTGTAGAAGGGTTCGGCGAGGACTCCATTCGGCGGGAGCCGGCCGTCCCACCGGATCTCGCCAACGAGCGTATGGCGCGCGCGTGCGCTTATGTATTGCCCGCGGCGCGAGAACCATTCCCCATGACGGTGCTGGAGGCGCTCGCGCTCGGCGTTCCCGTCATCATTTGCCCTGACTGTGGTCTGGCGGACTTCGTCAGGACCCACGAATGCGGTTTGGTTGTCGACGGCAGCCCACAGTCGGTCACGCAAGCCATATCGGTTCTCCTCTCCGATCCATCGCGTGCCCGTGACATGGGGGAGCGCGGCCAATCGGCGGTGCAGTCCGGGTTCAGCATCGGCAGTGTCGGCCGTGAGTTGGAAAAGCTTTACAGCCAGATTCTCGAACGGGGGTCTGAATGACGAGCCTTAGAACCGTCCGCTCAACCGGCGGCTTAGCGCAAGTTCTCTATGCGCTGGTGCTGACACTTATTGTGGCCATGGCACTTTGGTGGGGATTTCTGCGTGAGAATGCGCCGATTGCCGCTCCGGGCATTCGCGTCGAAGCCGATTTCGCCGCCATGCCTAACGGGCCGGCGCCGGACCACTTCGACGGCGGCCGGCCCGCCAGCTTGGCCTCAAGCTCCAATGACCCCGGCGATCAATTCAGAATTCAGGACGGCGCGTTGACCTATCAGCCCACAACGCAAGGGGCCGCCTCCGCGTTCTTTAGTTCAGGCAATCTCGGTTTTTCCGTGAGAAGTATGGGCGCGCGCTTCGTCTTCAGGCCCGGGTCCGGGACTCCGGGCGCAATCGCGCTTGTGGTGTCGCGAGGCATCGACAAACATGTTCCGCCAATGGTCAGACCCCTGCCGATCAATCTCGTGGTGACGCCCATCAATTGGAATATCAGCGTCTCTCGCAGCGACGGCGCGCCACTGGACGTGATCGCGGCCGATTTCTTTCGACAGCCGCTGCAGCAAGATGGTGTGACGCCCTACGAAGCGCGCTTGACGATTGATGGCGCCCAAGTAACGGTGGAGTTGCCCGGCACACGCAAAATCGTGACGGATCCGCGCATTTCGGAGTGGCAGGGCAGCTTCGCCACATTCCAACTTTATTCGAACCACGGCGCGACCGATTCAACCGGAGGTTTCCAAAAGATCTGGGCGACGGGCAATAAGGACTGAGGCATGACCCAGGGTTTGTCGATGAGAAAGGTCCGCGCCGTCTCGGGTGCCGCCGACCGGGTCTTCAGTCTGGGCAACGGACTGATCATCTATGCGGTCGCGGTGGTGTCGAGCACCCAATACTTCGGTCAGATTGCGGTGCTTCTCACGGTGCTCGCTGCCGCTAGCGGCGTCCTTCGGGGTGCCCTGGGCACGCCGCTGTTGTGCGCTGGGCGCACCCGGGCCGAGATCCGTCGGGAAGGCTCGTTCGCCGTGACCACCGCCCTGTTCGCCAGCCCCATCGTCGGTGGCGTCATGTGGGCAATTGCGGGGCCGGGAATCCGTGCGCCGGCTATGTTGCTCATCGCTGCCACACCGGTCGTGCTGGTGGAAAACGTATTGCGTTACGTGGCAGTCGCCGAGCGGCGGCCACATGTTGCGGCGCTGTGGGACGGGCTTTGGTTCGCCGGTTCGGCCGCGCTCCTGGTGGCGACGTGGCTGCACCCACCCGTGGCGACCAGCGGTTACCTCATCGGTGGCTGGATCGCCTTGGCCATACTCGCCCTGATCGGAATGTTGGCCAGTATTCGGGTCGCTCCGACGTTCAGAGGTCACCGCGCGTGGTTCGCCGAAGGCTGGCACCGCCGTCTTCGGGATGGCGCGAAATCTGGCCTCGGGCAAGCGACTGTGTGTGCGGTACTGCTCCTCGCTGCTGTCTTCTTGTCTCCCGGAGACACAGCCGCGCTCTTCGGCGCCACCGCATTGCTGGCGCCAGTCGCCATCGCGACGTGGGCAATGGCTTGGGCGGTGCTCCCACGAAGCAAACGGTTAATGCGGGCGCAGGTGTGGAGCTCCCTGGCCAGGGTGGCTCTGGTCACTTCCTCGGGTTCGCTCCTCATCGGCGTGGGACTGTTCTTCATGCCTGTCGGTGCCGGCACAGTCCTCTTCGGCCGCACGTTCGAGGCGATGCAAGAGATCGTTCTTATCATCGCTCTCGCGTACGCGATAGCAGCGTGGATCATTGCCGTCGCGATCTTTTTGCGCGCTTTCAACCGCGGCGCCGATGCGCTGAAGCTCGCGGCCGGCTACGCGCTGATTGCGCTCGCGGCAGCGTTCGGGGGTGCGGTTCTCTTCCGCACTGCTGCGGGGATCGCAGTTGGTATCGCGACCGCGACCACGTTCATCGCGGTGATAGCGCTGCTTCGGTTCGAGCCGTGGGCCACGCCGGCCGGCCCGGATAGCCGGGATCGCAACCAGCGGGTGTCGCCGGATTTGACGCGTCCCATCGGCGCGGCCACCGATGGTCAGGCAGCCGTCGGAACCATCACCGCCCGCGACCTTCCGAACGCCGGCGTGCCAAGAGCGATGCGGCTGGCGATGACGCTGCGCCCGCAGGAGAAGGCACCGGTGAACGAGGCGCTGATCACGCTGTGGATTTTTGCCACATTGGCGGTGTTCGTCCCCGCGGCGATCATTCGCTTCACTAGTATCCCCGCCAACTTCTCCTGGCTTTGGTCGCTTCCGGCGCTGGCGATCTGCGCCGCGCGGTTCGCCTGGCTGATAGGCAACGGTGAACGGCGGCTGTTCGAAATGATGTTTTGGGGGTACGGCTATTGCTTTCTATGCCTGGCGCCCCTGGCTCAGCTCCGAGAAAACCAGTGGCCCGTCACGGTTCCCCGCGTCGATGCCACCTACACCGGCGCGGCGGCGTTGATCGTCATCGTCGGATGCTGCGCATTCCTTGCCGGCGCCGGATTGGACAAGGTCACGTTACAGCGGCGTTGGCAGGCGTCCAAGCGGACCCGCGACATCGTCGACCAGCTATTCACCGTTAATTACTTTCGCACCATGCTGCTTTGCGGGTTTGCCATCCTCTTCAACATCTACTACCTCTCACGTGTCGGCTGGATTCAATTTCTGCAAACCCGTGAACAGTCATACGCAATCTATGATTCCATCTGGAAGCCGGGCAGCCTCGGCATGATGACGCGCGCGTGCACCTATATGGCGTTGCTGGTCGCCCTGATAGCGTTGTTGCGTTTCCGCGGAGAGGCTAAGAGGGCGTGCGCCTTGGGAGAACGTATCTCGACCCCTGTAATGCGCGGCAACATGACGCTGATCGTCATCATCGGAGTTCTCCTGGTAAACAGCATGAATCCGATTTCGAACGCCCGTTACCTCTCTGGGACCGCAATGCTTGCTGCGGGCACAGCGTTTGGATTATTCGCCACCACCCAGCGTTTCCGTCTCACCTCCTGCGGGTTCATTGCCGGGTTGCTCTTCATCTTTCCGCTCGCCGATGCATTCCGGTACAGCACGCAGGCCGAGTTGAAGTCAACCAATCCGGTCCAATCGTTGCTCTCGCCCGACTACGACTCCTTTGCAGAACTGATAAACGGCTATCTGGCCGCCACACGAGAGGGAATTGTGCCCGGCAGGCAGTTCTCTGGTGTGCTGCTTTTTTGGCTGCCAAGGGTTTTTTGGACGGATAAGCCCGTGGACACCGGAATATATATCGCGAATGAGCGCGGTTACTCCTTCACGAACTTGTCCGCGCCCCTGTGGATCGAGTTCTATTTGAACGGTGGCTGGCTGGTCCTCGCGGTTGGTATGTTCGCCCTGGGCTTTGGCCTGCACCGCTGGGACACCCGTCTGAATGCTCAATTCGACGTCTACCGAATGCCGGGTCTGCTTGCCTGCATTCTGCCGTTCTACATGTTGATTCTGCTGCGCGGCTCGCTTCTGCAGGCAGCCTCCTACCTGTTTTTCATCCTGGTGTTTTCGGCGTTCGTGCGGCAGCGAAAGCGAAAGAGCGCCAAGACCAAACCTCGTGTGCGCGACGTCCCGCCCGAACCAGCGTCTGTGGTAGGCGTTGAACCGCCAAGGACGAATTATGTCCATGTCTAACACACTGTGGGTTGCGCACCGTGCGACCCTGCTGATCGTCATCGCGGTATTAGCGTCGACCGTCGCCGGCCTGGCTTACTTTGAGCTGGGCAGCGGCACAAACCGCTCGAACGATCAATCGGGATCACGCGAAAACAACCGTTCAATATCGGCGATGTTCGAGTACAAGCCCACCTTGCTCGTCGTCGGCGACTCCTATGCCGGCGGCGTTGACGCCCGGGTCGTTACTTACCCGCATTTGGTTGCCGACAATATGGGCTGGGGTTTGGCCCTCGACGTTCAAGGCGGCACCGGCTTCGTACACGGCCTTAACAGCGTTTCGCCGCCGCGTGTGCCCTTCATCGATCGCGTCGACCACGATGCAGCCAACTATTACGTCGACTACGTGCTCATCGACGGTGGCCGTAATGACCTAGATGAACCACCGGAGCGGGTGTTGGCGGCGGCCGATCAATACGTCAAGAAGGTTCACTCACAATGGCCCAGCGCCAAGATAGTGATCATCTGTCCCTCCTACGCCTCATCGCTTGTTGCACCGAGCTATTCCGCCGTGGCGCAGGGACTTCGCAGTACGGCCGAAAGCGTCGGAGCGTATGTGATCGATCCGGTGGCGCAGGGCTGGTACCGCGACATCGATGTGAAGCAGCTGCTGTGGCGCGACGGAGTGCACCTAAACGACGACGGTGAAACGTACTATGCAGCCAAGGTTGTCGAGAACCTGAAGCAAATGTTCGATCAGGCGCCCAAGTTGCTTGTCATCGGCGACTCGTACGCCGGCGGAGTCGGTGATCCTCAAATCGTTACCTATCCCCGTGTGATTGCCGACAAACTCGGCTGGAGTTTGGTTTTGGACGCTCGAGGTACCGGCTACGTTCACGGCGTTGACAACTCCTCGTCTCGGCGCGTGCCGTTTATCGACGGCCTCGATCGCGACGCGGCGACCTACCGCCCCGACTACATCCTCATCGACGGCGGCCGGACTGACCTCGACGAGCCACCAGACCGAGTGGTGGCGGCCGCTGACCAGTACATCAGGAAAGTCCGCTTGGACTGGCCGCACGCCAAGATCATCGTGATGATCCCATCCTTCGCCACTCCAGAAGTGCCACCGAACTATCCCGCCCTCGCACAAGGACTTAGCCGCACGGCCGAAAGCGTGGGAGCCTACGTGATCGATCCGGTAGCGCAGCACTGGTACCGCGACGTCGATGTGAAGCCGTTGCTGTGGCGTGACAACGTCCAACTCAGCAGTCACGGTCAGACGTACTACGCAACCAAGGTGATTGACAACCTGAAGCGGATGGGGCTCCTGTCGTGACGGGCATGCTGGCGCTATTAGCCACCGTGCGCAACAGGTTATTGGTGCTGATTACAAGCGCGTTGTTGGGCGCCGCTGTGGCCGGCTTGATCAACCTGCTGCTGCCGGTGGTCTACGAGGCCAGCGCGAGGATCCTCATCGCGACACCAGACTGGAACGACTCCACCGCGCTGGCCGATCCGAACGTCGGAGGGGGCAGGATGCTGGCGTACGGTGACGAATTCACCCAGCAGCGCATGACGAGCTACGCACGGCTCGTGACAACGCCGCTGGTCACCGGCCCTGTTGTCGAACGACTGCGGTTGCGGGAATCCGGTGAAGACCTCGCCAAGCAGCTGAGCGGCCACATTGTTCCCGACACCGTGGTGCTACAAATCAAAGCCGAGGACGCCTCCCCGGCCAGAGCGGCGTCGATCGCCGATGCGACCGCGCGGCAGACCATCGAGGCGATCAAGGATCTCGAGCGCCCGCACGCTGGTGTGGTGTCTCCGGTTCAACCCATACTCATCGAACCCGCGTCCGTTCCGTCACGGCCCCTGTCACCACGAACCCTGCTGAACATCGGGTGCGGAGCGATCGTCGGATTTTTGTTCGCACTGACCTACGTCGCCGCGTACGCCACTGCGCGAGAAGGTCGGATGCAGGCGCGAATCCGGAGCGGCGTCGATCTTCCCGGTGAACCTGGGGTACTCGGTGTGCTCACGGCCGAGGACCAGCTGCCCCTCGACGAGATTCACAACGACGCCAAGTTCTTGCGTCTGGAAGTCGCACACGGGCTGACCGAGGCCGGCGTCCAATCGCTGCTGGTCGCATCGCCCGTGTCCACCCCAGCGGCCCGTATCGTCGCAGGTCTACTCGCTACCGCATTTGCTGACGCAGGATCGTCCACCATTGTTGTGTGCGCCGACTTCAACGCCGATCAAGACAACTCGACCGCCGGTTTGGGTGATCTCCTCTGCAAGCCATTGACACTGGACTCTGTCATCCAGTCGGATGAGCGCAGACGAATCAGCTGGATTTCGGCCGGCACTCCGCCGGCGAATCCGACAAGAGAACTTACGGGTCCGAAAATGCGTAACCTTCTGATCGACCTGTCCGGCCGCTACGGGCACGTCATCGTCGTCGGCCCGGCAGTGCTCGAGCTGGCCGACGCCGTGGACCTGGCGAGCCAAGTCGGCGCATCGATTCTGGTCGACCCCGTAGCGGAAACCACCGCCGAAGAGATTCGCGAAAGCGAAAGGCTACTGCGGCTGGCTTGGGGCACCCACCTAGGGCGGGTTCTCGTTGCCGGTCAAGCGTTTTCGTCGCCTGCCGCGGTGCCGTCGTCCGATCACGGGCATCCAAGAACGATGCGTCAGTAAAACAGCGGGGGCGGAGAAAAGTGGAGCTACTGAAGAGAACCTGGACAATCGTCAGGTCGAGATGGCCTGTCTTACTCGCCTGTTTCGCTGTCGCGGTAGTCGGCGCGACGGTTTACCACGTTACCGCCGGCACGAAATACACCGCGTCTACCGAACTTTTCCTCCGGGCCCCCGATGTGAAGACTTCCTCAAGTGCATACCAGGGCGACCTGTTCTCGCGGCAACGGGCGCAGACGTACGTCAAGATGTTTCACAGCGACGACTTGGCGCAAATGGTGATCGACAAGCTCGGTCTGAGCGTGACGCCACAACAGCTCGTGTCCCAAGTCTCGGCGACCACGGTGAAAGACACTGTGCTGATGGTTATTTCGGTTACCGATAGCAATGCGCAGCGCGCCGCCAACATCGCGAACGGATACGGCGACGTCCTAGGAGCCTACGTCGCAAAGCTGGAAAACGTTGGCAACGACCCCAACATGCCGCCCTTGGTCCAAGTGGTGACGAAGGCGAATCCCGCCAGCGCCACGGTCTCTGGATTTTCGATGGGGACGGCCGCATTCATGGCGGTCGTCGTGGCTATGCTCGCCGCGGGCAGCATCATCTGGTTCCTTGAACGTTTTGACACACGAGTGAGGTCGCGACGACAGCTCGAGGAGATAGCGGGCAGCGAAATCATCGGAAAGCTACCCAAAACGGAGGCCCTCGGCTCCAACGGCAACGTCGACAAAGCGTTCGACAAGTCCGGGAAATTCAGCCAGGAGGCATTGCGACTCAGCCTCAACGTTGAGTCCGTGTTGCGGCGACTACCCAAAGTCGAAATCCCGGCCGTCGTCGCCATTGTCGCCGGTCACCGGGGCGATGAAGGCGCCGTGGCGACGATGGCGCTCGCCCGAGCGTTCGCCGACCGTGGACGTACGGTGGGCGTCGTTCGTTTGGCCACGCGCCAGCAGCCGGAAGGGACGAAGCCCGTCGCGGCGGCCTCGGGGCCCTCGGAAGCGGGCAACCGGACTGAGCCGGTGACGACAGTGACATGTTCGACAAAAGGGCTGACAGCGGAAATCCTCGGCAGAGAAGTGGACGCCCTGCGTCCCGGCAGCGATGTCATCCTCATCGACACACCTGCGTTCCACGATTCGATCGATGCCCAACTGGCCGTCGGCGCGGCGGACGCGGTGGCACTCGTCGTACGACCGCTCAATACCACGACGCTTTCGCTCTCGGAGCTGGTCGCCGGCATCAAGGTGCTTGATACGCCGGTGCTTGGCGTGATTGTCAACCTGGCGAAAGAGTCGTCAACGCTGGAGGGCTTCTACCTCTGACGGGGCCTGACTAACTACTTCAAACCTTACGAATTCGCTTGCGACACGTCGGAGGTCGCGCCCGATTCCCGCCCACACGATCGAACCGCTGCACACCATCGCCGAGCGCGAGGAGCCGAAGGGTCTTTCGTGACGGATAACGACGACCTCGCCTGTGTGGCAATGAATTTCGCTGCGGCTCGATCGCATCCGGTACCTCGCGCCGCGATTGCACGCGGACATGGTTTCTGACCTGCGCTGGCCCGGTGACCGGCGTCCCGACACGGGTATCGACGTGCGCAGCCTCGGGTTCGACCCCGGCGATCTTGTCGTGTTCGAGGTCTTGAAGCGCCCGGAAGTGATGACTCGCCTAGGGACCGGCGCCGCGGTGCTGCTGTGTCGCCTGTGACTGCGGCCTGTTAGGCCGAGTGTGGGCGGTTACCGCGACCCATCCTTCGTTGAAGACGGGTCTACCCGCGGTGACAAACCATGTCGCTGTTGGCTCGTAATAGTGATTCTTCCTCTCGTTGCTCGAAAGCGAGACCTCAGCGTCGCCGCCGAAAACGCCACGGCATCTCCACCGCGCCGCCGGTCAGTGCCGGTACGCCCGACCAGGTGTGGGCGGTCGATTTCCAATTCGACGTGACTACCGATGGGCGGCCGATCAAGATTGTGTCGATCATCGACGCGCACACCCGCGAATCTCTCGGTGACCTTGTGGAACGCAGTATCACCGCCGAGGAACTGATCAACAAGCTCGAACGGCTTGTGCTTGACCGGGGCGCCCATCCGACGGTGCTGCGCTGCTACAACGGACCCGAATTGGCGTGTGCGGCAATGGCCGACTGGGCTGCCCGCCGCGTTGGTTTGCACTTCATCCCGCCCGCGGAGCCTTGGCGCAACGGTTACGTCGAATCCTTCGACTCCCGGATCCGCAACAAATGCCTCAATATCAGCAGCTTCTGGTCACGGGCGCAGGCCCGCGTGGTCATCAGCGACTGGAAACACCAGTACAACCACCACCGCCGACACTCTGCCCTGGGCTACCGAACCCTGGCCGAGTACGCCGCGGCTTGCAGGCACACCCACACGTCGGTCCATGCATCATCAACTGCACTGCAATAAGTGGCCCCGGCTCTATCCGAGTTCACAGAATCGCTGGACAATTTTGGGCTCCACACTGATTGCGCGAGCTTGGCGGGCGCGTGAGTTGCTGGTGCTCACCGGCATCGGGGTCGATACGTTTTCGTTTGACCCCGGGGCGGTGACCTCGACCGCTTCGGCCGCAGTCAGCCCGGCCATTGCGCACTCCCAGCCGGTGACCACTTTCGTCGAGTTGGTCGGCGCCCTGCTCCACATCCGCGGCGACTGCAGCCTTCAGGGCTGCGACCAGCAGCTGCTTAGCGCCATCGCGGATTACCTCATCGAGCAGCGACGGCTTGCGTCTCCGGCCGCTGCCGTTGGCTGGTTCCGTGTCGCGAACTACCATGAGCAAGGGCGTACCTCCCAACCAGCGCGCAACGCCGGTCTGGATCGAATACATGATGCCGCGATGATCATCTTCGGGAAGGCGCGCCCACTTTCACGCCACCTCATCGGCGCTCATCCACAGGTGTCGTCCCTAGCTCTCCTGGAAGGACCTTGTATGACTTCCCCCGACATAGCCAGCTTCCTATGGTCTTTGCGTGCAGATGGCCGAGAAGTACCTGTGCGACGTACTAATTACCGCCAGGTGTCAAACACCTTGTCACCGTCGACTACGGAAGACACAAGTCAGTCAGTCTCTTACGCGTCCACGAGCTCGGACGCAGCATTCCAGATCAAGAATGGAGTTCTCACAAGCCTGCCCACGACTTCCGGAAACGCCTACCGCTATTTCGATGCCGGAGCGCCAGTCACGCGGGTTGGGGGACGATTCGTCTTCAATAACGCGGGAGGTAAGACCACCTACGGCGGTGCTGTCTGTATCGCCATCTCCAATCAATCGATCGCACTGCAGAACACAAGCCTACGGTTCGGTCTACACCTGTACGTCAGTCCACAGACCTGGGGCCTGACAAAGTGCACCTGGGCTAGTGGTTCACCGGTCTTCACCGACCTGGCCACCGGTGCTTTCGATTCGACTCTGACGTCAGACGGTGTCACCGAGTACGAGGTCGAGATCTACCATCCAGCAGGTAGGACCTCGGGCTATGTCGTTCTGCCGGACGGCAACCGTGTCGCGGTCACCGATAGCGACATCGCGAGCTGGGCCGGCAACTGGGCTTGGCACGAGTGTGGGGTTGTGGCTACCACCGACATCATTTCGGGCTGGACTGAGACCTGGTCCGACACTCAGGTACAGGTGATCCCATCTCCGTCGAACGCTGAGTATTTGGTCTCAGCTCGTGGTGAGATCGCGTGGGCGAATATCTACACCAGCCCATCGATTGCGTCTGCGGCGGGCTCCGGAGCGAACGTTTCTGGGCTGTCCATTAGCGTTCCTTTCTCGAATCTGCCGATTATGGTGGAGGCGCAGGTGGGCCTGTGCTATAGCGCCAGCGGTGATGAGCCCATTACGATCCAGATTGTGAACTCAAGTGGGGGCATCTTTGCTGAAACCAATGTGTTCACAGTCAACGGCCCTCTGAACTATGGCCCTGCTGTTCCGATTTCCTTTCGGATTCCTCCCAAGACTGCGGCAGAAACCTACAACGTGCGGGCGTTTGCGGCTTCTGGGACTGGTCAGATCAACGTCCTGGGGACCTCGGCGTATCTTCGCGCTGTCGCAGGCTAAGGTCGTTCGTCTGGTCGGCCATCGGGCTTTTATCCGGTGGCCGATGTGAACTACCGAGGTTTTCGGTGCGAGGACCGGGGTTGGCTGGCTCGCAAGTGTGAGGCGGCCTCGTACTCGGCCGGTGCCATCTAGCCGAGGGTTTCGTTCAGGCGTTCCTGGGTTGTATCAGGCGACCATTCGACCATTGCCAACTCGACGTCATCGATGCAGCGCCAGGGGGTTTGCCGCGGTTGATCAATTCGGTTAGGTACGAAGCGTTGACCGCTTCTGCGAGGGCGTTGTCATCGTTGTCGCCGCGCGACCAACAGAAGCAAGCGCACGTGGAAACTCGGCGAATACTGACGGGCATTGCTTCCAATCTCCCGACTGAGATCGGAACCAAACCGGAGCAGTTCACTCGCAGTGCCTTCTCACGGCTGTGCGACCAGGTACGTCTCGTTGTCCAAGCCGGCGGTGAGTTCCCCGACGTCGAAGGGTCTGTCCAGGCGAGCGCGCAGCTCTTCGAGCTCGACAAGCAGACTGATCTCGACGGTTTGGCGGGCGAACAGCCTGACGAGGCGGGGGTACAGCCACCGCATGACGGCCCGCTCCGGGGTGGTGCAACGCGAAGCGCAGTAACCGACGTGTCCGATTTCATCGGTGAGGATTTCGCTGTAGAGCCGACCGATGCGCGCGGCCACCTCGGGTTCGTCGGCGAAAAGTTCGATGCCGATGCGGCGCAGCTCATCGAACAAGACGCAGCCGGCCATCTCGGCGGCCCCGACGAACATGAAGCTGAGCCGCTCGGGCAGAAACACGGCGATCTTGACGAATTGGCGCATGACGAAAGGCGGTGGCACCACCTGAAACGTCAGGTCGAACACGTCCAGGACGTATGCCAGTAGCCGGGTGTGATAGTGCTCTTCAAGCTCCATGTACACCCGCTCCGGGGGAAGGTTCTCGTCGCTGTTGAGGCCGTAGGTTTCACCCAGGCCCACCCCGAAGCGTTCCGCCTGGTTGAGCTTGGCGGTCGCCAGCAGAAACAGCATCTTTTTGTCCAAGCCGTTCTCCGGTCGCCGCCGGCGCAGGTTGTGCAGGAAGGTGGCGCGGTCGGCGGGGTGCACTGATCGGAGGGGATTGGTCTCCAGGCTGGTGAAGAAGTCCTCGCGATTTGCCAGGCGTCGATTGAGTAGGTCGGCCTCCCCGTCACGCCTCTTCAAGAAGTCTCGATAGCCGTCAATTCCGTTGTTAGTCATCGCGATTCCATTCCTTTCACAATGGTGGTGACGTACCGGCTCAAGACGGCATCGGCCGCCGCGGAATCGTGAACGCCAGTGGCGAGTAGCGCGAATAGTCCCGTCAGGAAGAACACCGCGAGTTCGCTCGCGTCTTGGTCTGGCGGGATTCGACCCGCATCCTGCGCGCGGGTGATCGCGGCGATGACGAAGTCGGCGAGCGGATGCTCGGTCAGTTCGTCCTCGACCGGTCGGGTTGCCGAGAAGTGCAAACCCAACATCTCTCGGAAAACCACTGGGCCCAAGCGTCGCTCGGCGGCAACCACACCTTCAACCAACAACGACAGCAGTGACACCAAATCATCGGAGTCGGTCTGCGCGTCGGCGAGCTCGGAGACAATCGTGGCCTCTTCGTTTCGCTCCAATTCGACCAAGACGTGTTCCTTGGTGGGGAAGTGGAAATAGAACGTTCCGCGTACCACCCCTGCGGCGCTGGCGATGGCACTCACGTCAGCGCCGGCCAGTCCTGACCGCCCGATCTCACCGAGTGCGGCGTCGAAGAGGCGGGCTCGGGTTTCCAGCCGGCGAACTTCTCGGACCCCTCCGGCTACCGACGGGGCATGCGGGGTGATGAGCGGCGCACCCATGGGCACACGCTATACCGGTCGCTGACGGCCGTCAATGACGAGCGTCAATGACGGCCGTCAGGGGAGCGGCTTCGGTCGGCCTCGGCCGTCCGCCGCATCCCGTAATCGCGGCCAGCTGAACTCACGGTTGTTGGAAAGCAAACACGCCCTACGGCAAATAGAAAGCGGTTCATTGGGTCTAGCCACCTGCAGCAAAGTTCAATAGTATCTGTGCCAGCTGCCGTTCTAGTTGCGCGAGGGATGGCGTCATGGAGCTCATCACGGATCTCATCCATCTCGATGAGCATTGTCGAAGCGCGCATACGCCATGGAGTGTTATCGTCGCTTCTCCCGCTAATGCGAGCTTTGCGGCTCTGCTGGCGGGGTTCGCGATCGGCGCCATTGCGTTTTTGCTTGGCAGAGAACGCCGACAAGACAAGGTCCTCCACGCGGTTGCTCTATTTGCGCCCGGGGTATTAGTTCTGGCGCTTGCGGGCAATCAGTTCGTCGGCATATCGGCGATTGCCGCTCCTGCGGGATATAGCCGTGGACGACCTGTGTGCAGCGTTGCCTGGACGCAAGCCGCGCCGGCTCTCGGCATGCTGGGCGTGGGCTTCGTTGTCGTGATCACCGGTCTGGCCTGGGGGATGATGGCCCACGCCACGGAGAGCACGACCGAAACAGAAATGCAGGACCGGCGCTCGCTGGTGCATCTCGGCAACTTCCTCGTGTTCGTCGCCATTGCCACCGTATCGCTATTGTTGGCTCAAACCGCGCTCCTCTATTTCGGAATAATGCGCGACTTCGGCCTCAATCCGCCGCGCCACGTGACCGGTATTGTATGGTCGATATTCGGGTTTATAACAGCGCTTAGTGCCGTACTCATTTATCGACGAACCGTAGGGTATTACCAGGTTCGATGGGAAAGAATGCGTTGGGGGGATGCGGGCCATGAGGAGTCCACCCTGGCGCGATGGCGTCGCCGAGGTCTTTTTATCAGCGTTGTGGTGTCGACTGCCGGGATGGCGTTGGCGGGGCCGCTGTACAACGGGGTCGTTGGCCAAACCAAGGGTGTGCCTGGCAACGTGGCGGCACTCTTCGCTTTGGTCTTCGCGATGCTCTTGCCGTGCGTGATTTTCTTGTTCATCTCCGCTTCGGTGCCCGGCCCCGACTTTTGGAATTGGGAGCAATCTCCGGCACACGAGGTGAAACAGGAAGTGGCTACCCCTAAGTGAGGCCGGGCAGGCGCTTAGTCGCCCAGCCGCCGAGGAGTCGCCGACCATCGATCTGGGTACTGAAGCACTTGTCGGCCCGATGGGGCTGACGAATGGCTCGGCGCCGACGCGGCGCCCCTGACGGAAGGGATTTGATGGCGAGCCGCGAGGGCGACTCCACCGACGGCCTGTTGCAGGAACTTTTGTGGGCCTACGGACCGTGCGGGCAGGAGGAAGCGGTGCGCGCGCTGTGTGCCCGCGAACTGCAACCCCTCGTCGACGACATGTGGACCGACGAGGCCGGCAACCTGATCGGCTATATCCGTGCGACGGACGGTCACCTGGACGACACCACCCACCGGTCCGCCACCACTGCCGGCCATAGCGACGCCACGCGGGTCATGGCACACATGGACGAACTGTCCATGCTCGTCAAACGCATCGAACCCGACGGCTCGCTGCACGTGACGCAGCTCGGCACGATGTATCCCGGCAACTTCGGACTCGGCCCGGTCGCCGTGCTCGGCGAAAACGAGACGTTCACCGCCGTGCTCACACTCGGCTCCGAGCACACCACCCAGGAGAGCGCACGGATCTGGGAGACCAAACCCGACCAGGGCGACAAGGCGCTGGACTGGTCGCACGTCTACGTCTTCACCGGCCGCACCCCGAAGGATCTGGCATCCGCTGGCGTCCGCCCCGGCACCCGGGTATGCGTCGACCGCAGCAAGAGGACGCTGGTCGACGTCGGCGATTACATGGGCTGCTACTTCCTCGACGACCGCGCCGCGGTGACCGCCCTGCTGCGCGCCGCGGCCCTGCTCCGCGAGCGCGGGCAACGGCCCGCCGGCGACACCTATTTCGTGTTCACCACCAACGAGGAGATCGGCGGCGTGGGCGGCTCGTACGCCAGCGCCGCGCTTCCGGGCACCCTCACCCTGGCGCTGGAGGTGGGGCCGACGGAGCAGGAGTACGGGACCAGCGTCGCCGGCGGTCCCATCGTCGGCTACAGCGACGCCCAGTGCGTTTACGACAAGGACGTCGCCGACCGGCTGATGACGATCGCCGCCGACCGGGGACTCGAGCCCCAGGCGGCCGTCCTGGGCGCATTCGAGTCCGACGCCTCCCACGCCAAGGCCAGCGGTCTGACCCCGCGGGCGGGTCTGCTGTGCCTGCCGACTCTGAGCACCCACGGTTTCGAAGTGATGGCACGCGGCGCGATCGACTCCATGGCGGCGATCATCGTCGACTTTCTGCGGGAATCTTAGTGAACGGCTAAGTTCCTTGTGAATATTTGGTAAGACATGCGTGGCGCGCCGGATTTCCCGGCGGGGCGGCTTTAATGTCGTCGGATGAGCACGAAGTACTACCTGCAAAAGGTGCCCATCGAATCCGTTCGCCCGGGATTCTCCCTTGCCATTCACCGAGACGGTGACTATCGCCTGTTCCAGGTGGAATGCACGCAGATGTCCCAGCGGACGGGCCAACCGGTGATGTTCAGGCTCACCTCCGAACCCGTCGACAACGGCGATCCCTGGGTCGTGGAGTGCGAAGAGGGCACGCCGGTGGTGCGGATCCTCGGCGTGTGTAAGGCGGCTTCGTAACGCGAGCCGCTAGCCGGGCTTTGTCGCGGCGACGAACTGCAACACGCGCTGGGTCAGCTGGTCGATGTCGACCAGGCCGGCCGACGAGAACAGGTCCACGAAGGCGTGGCGGTCGAACATCTCGAGCCCGATCACGTGCGCGCCACCGGTAAGTAGATAGCGAAGCGGGGCCGCGCCGGCGGCGTAGCTGGTGAGGATGGCGACCCGCCCCCCGGGCCTGAGCACCCTCACCATTTCGCGGGCCACCCCGAACGGCTCGGGGATCAGGTACAGGGCGCCGAAACAACAGACGGCATCGAACGTGTCGTCGGGAAACGGCAACCTGCGGGCGTCGCCGCGCACGTAACAGGTGCGCACCGTGCTGTTGTCCAGCACCGCGCGAGTCAGCATCGGCTCCGAAAGGTCGAAGCCGACCGCAATGCCGTCGTCCGGCAGTTCTTCGGCCAGCGACGCGGTGAAATTGCCTGGGCCACAAGCGACATCGAGCAACCGTCGCGCGGCAGACAGCCGAAGGGCCGACGCCGCCCGGAGCCGTTCGGTCCGGGTGGTGACGCCGCTGGCGGCGTAGAAGGCGGTCGGTCGCCACAGCCGCTCGTACACGGTGGCCACCAACGGGCTGTTCATCGCGCGCTGGGCAAACGTCGGAGCCGGCGAACTCATCGATTCGCCCAACACGTCGAGGAACCCGTGCCGCAGCACCGCGGCTTCACCGAGGAGAGCGCGGGTCCGCGAGACCGGATCCTGGCTCATGCGTTTGCTTTCGTGGAGGTTTTTCGCCGGGTGGTGTGCCCTGCGGCGGCGACCTCAGGCTAGTGGGCCATTTCCCGCGGGGCGGCCGTGGGTACACCCCGACCGCGACGCATCCTTGCCGTGGCCGGAACGCACCTCATAACCTGGGCAACGTCCGACCGCGTGGGAGTGTCCGGCCTGGCGCGGTAGATGGCAACACGGATCGGCGGAACATCGCAGTGGCCGAACTGACCGGCGCGCGAGCCGAGGAGCTCGCGACGATGGACATTTTCGAGGGCAGCCCCACCGAGCACCTCGTGCCGTTGGCGGCCCGCCTGCAGCCATTGCGGGCCGCGAGCGGTCAGGTGCTGATGCAGCAGGGCGAACAGGCCGTTTCGTTCCTGCTGATCTCGTCGGGTACCGCCGAGATCAGGCACGTCGGAAGCGATGGCGCGGTGGCCCTCGGACGGGCGGCGCCCGGCACGATCATCGGGGAGATCGCCCTGCTGCGGCACAGTCCGCGGATCGCGACGGTCACCACAGCCGAACCGCTGACCGGATGGATCGGCGACAACGACGCCTTCACGCGGTTGGTGCACATCCCCGGGGTCATGCCGCGGCTGCTGCGCACGGTCCGGCAGCGGTTGGCCGGCTTCATCACGCCCATCCCGATCCAGGTCCGCGACGGAACCCGCCTGATGCTGCGCCCGGTGCTGCCCGGCGACGACGAACGGACCGTGCGCGGCCATATCCAGTTCTCCAGCGAGACGCTGTACCGGCGGTTCATGACGGCCCGAATTCCCAGCCCGACGCTGCTGCACTACCTGGCCGAGGTCGACTACGTCGATCACTTCGTCTGGGTGGTGACCGACGGGGGCGACCCGGTGGCCGACGCGCGCTTCGTCCGCGACGAGCGCGATCGCACCCTTGCCGAGATCGCCTTTACCGTCGCCGACGCATACCAGGGCCGGGGGATCGGGAGCTTTTTGATCAGCGCACTGTCCATCGCCGCCAGGGTCGACGGGG
>NZ_LZIR01000053.1 GCF_001667035.1 Mycobacterium sp. 852002-51057_SCH5723018 | reverse complement strand
CCAGCCCGGCCCGCGGTGGCGCCGTGTCCGGGACCGACCGGCGAACGCGCCCAATGGTGGTGGTATGACCCCTACCAGCCCCCACCACCACCGACAAACAACTGAGCTCGGTTACGCTCAAACACCTTGGGGCATAAAGAATTTCGCTCACACTACTCGGCCGCAGCCGCGATCCTTGGCGTGCATGTTCTGGTTGTGTACCCGGAGCCGTCTACTTACCAACCGGTCATTCCAGAGGCGAGGTGCGTTGGCCGATCTTGTCGTTTGTTTCCATGGGCACCCTGGTGCCATTGAGAAACAGACTCAACAGGCTGAACCACCCGATCGTGACAATGTATTTGCGGGTCGTTGTCGTCCCAAACGCGTCGAGCAGGGATTGAAGGCTGCCGTCGCTGAGAGTGCCGGACCTGAGGAGCTCATCGGTGGCAGCGATCAACAGCTGATAGTCACCGTCGAGGTTGTCCAGAGGGCCGTCGCCGGCGATCGTATCGATCTCCGGCGTCGTGAGGCCGGCGTTATGGGCCATCCGTTCGTTCGCTTGCCACTCGTAAGGGCAGTTGAGTAGCGACGCCGCACGCAAAATGATGACCTCGCGGTGCTTGGCGTCGATGTCGCGCTCACCGAAGACGGCCTCCACCATGCCGATCAGCGCAGGAAACAAGTCTCCGGTGCCGCTCATCATCTTCACGACGTTAAGAGCGGTGGCGGGGTCATACCCGTCGCCGAAGGATCGGGCAATCTCGTCTTCGTCCGGGAGTGGAACGACGACCGACGCGTGATACGGAGTGGGCTTTCCCATGGGCTTGTCCTCCTAACTGTTCCGCGAGATGGACGTTAGCGCGAACTTTTGCGAGTGGGCGTCACGCTGGCGTCGATTTCAATGCGAAAACCGAACAGCTGCGATCGGTGGCATACAACACAATTCGTTGTACGGGGAGACAAGCCGCTTGGTGTGGTAGAGGGCTAGGGACTTGCCCTTGTCGAAGATGGCGACGTAGGGGTGGCCGTGGCGCGCCTGGCGGATCACATCGCTCATCGACAGCATGGTGCCCCCGCCCGTCAGCCCCATGCTGGCGACGGCCTCGAGTTCCTTCTGTGTGGTGGTCATGATGATCGACGTAGGCAGACCGTTGTGCTGGCCGAGGTCTCCGGAGGCCAGCAGCACGACGCCCGGAGACCTGCCGACCGAGGTCCCGCGTCCTGTCGGTAGACCGCCATAGACTTCGCGATGCCCTGACAGACGCAACTCGAAAGGACCTCGCGAGCATGCGATTCCTGCACACCGCCGACTGGCAGTTGGGCATGACCCGGCACTTCCTAGCCGGCGACGCCCAGCCGCG
The DNA here is from genome assembly GCF_001667035.1 of Mycobacterium sp. 852002-51057_SCH5723018. GTDB lineage: Bacteria > Actinomycetota > Actinomycetes > Mycobacteriales > Mycobacteriaceae > Mycobacterium. Next base: position 41,813 of record NZ_LZIR01000053.1, on the reverse strand, counting down.
CTATTCGGCCGCGCGCCGCGACGCGGTGGCGGGGCTGGGCGCGCTCGCGGCGGAGGTAGGCGCGGAGTTCGTCGTGGTCTCCGGCGACGTCTTCGAGCACAATCAGCTCGCCCCGCAGGTGATCGGGCAGTCCCTGGAAGCCATGCGCGCCATCGGAATTCCGGTCTACCTGCTCCCGGGCAACCACGATCCGCTCGACGCGTCGTCGGTCTACACCAGCGCCCTGTTCAGCGCCGAGCGTCCCGACAATGTCACAGTGCTCGACCACCCCGGCATCCACGAAATCCGGCCCGGGCTCGAGATCGTCGCCGCCCCGTGGCGGTCCAAGTCCCCGACCACCGACCTGGTCGCCGAGGTGCTCGAAGGCCTGCCCCCGGAAGCAGAACCGGTCACCCGGATCCTCGTCGCTCACGGCGGCGTCGACACGCTCGACCCCGATCGAGACAAGCCCTCGCTGATCCGGCTCGCCAACATCAACGGCGCGCTGGCCCGCGGGGCGGTGCACTATGTCGCGCTGGGGGACAAGCATTCGCTCACCAAGGTCGGTGGCGCGGGCCGCGTCTGGTACTCGGGCTCCCCGGAAGTCACCAACTTCGACGACGTCGAATCGGACCCCGGTCACGTCCTGGTCGTCGACATCGACGAATCCGACTCCGCGCGCACCGTCGCCGTCGAGCCCCGGCGCGTCGGCCGCTGGCGGTTCGTCACCCTGCATCGCCAGGTCGACGACAGCCGTGACATCGCCGACCTCGACCTGAACCTGGACCTGATGACCGAAAAGGACCGAACCGTGGTGCGCTTGGCGCTGACGGGTTCGCTGACGGTCACCGACCGCGCCGCGCTGGATGCCTGTCTGGACCGCTATGCACGGCTGTTCGCCCACTTGCGCACCTGGGACAGCCACACCGACCTGGCCGTCATCCCCGCCGACGGCGAGTTCACCGACCTCGGCATCGGCGGGTTCGCCGCCGCGGCCGTCGAGGAGCTGGTGTCAACGGCACGCGATCCGGACGCCGAGTCCGCGGTCGACGCGCAGGCCGCGCTGGCGCTGTTGCTACGGCTGACCGATCGGGGCGCCGCATGAAGCTGCACCGGCTGGTGCTCGCCAATTACCGCGGCGTCGCGCACCGCGAGATCGAGTTCCCCGACCAGGGCGTGGTGGTGGTCTGCGGCGCCAACGAGATCGGCAAGTCGTCGATGATCGAGGCCCTGGACCTGCTGCTCGAATGCCGGGACCGCTCCACCAAGAAGGAAGTCAAGCAGGTCAAGCCGACCAACAGCGACGTCGGCTCCGAAGTCAGCGCCGAGATCAGCTGCGGCCCTTACCGTTTCGTATACCGCAAGCGGTTCCACAAGAAATGCGAGACGGAGTTGACGGTGCTGACACCGCGTCGCGAACAGCTGACCGGCGACGAGGCCCACGAACGGGTTCGGGCGATGCTGGCCGAGACGGTGGACAACGATCTGTGGCACGCGCAGCGGGTGCTGCAGGCCACCTCGACCGCCGTGGTGGACCTGTCGGGGTGCGACGCGCTGTCGCGCGCGCTGGACGTCGCGGCGGGCGACGCCGCGGCGCTGTCCGGCACCGAGCCGCTGCTGATCGAGCGGATCGACGCCGAGTACGGACGTTATTTCACCCCAACGGGACGTCCCACCGGCGAGTGGGCCGCCGCCATCTCGAGGCTGGCCGACGCCGAGGCGGCGGCCGCCGAATGCGAGGCGGCGGTGGCCGAAGTGGACGACCGGGTGAGTCGCCACGCCGCCCTGACCGAGCACGTCGCCGAGCTGTCCCAGCAGCGGATCGCCGCCGCTCCCCGGCTGTCCGCGGCTCGGGCCGCCGCCGACCGGATCGCCGAGCTCACCAACCAGGCACGCGAGGCCAAGCTGGTCGCCGGGGCGGCGGCGGCCACCAGCGCCGCCGCGACCGCCGCCCATAGCGGCCGCGCGCGGCTGCTGGCCGAAATCGAAACGCGCACAGCGACGGTCGCCGCCGCGGAGGCCGAGGTCGAGCACGCCGCGGGGGCCCTGGCGGCCGCCCGCGACGAGGCCCACGCCGCGACCGCCGCCGTCGAGGACGCCACCGAAGCCCTGGCCGACGTGCAACGCCGCACCGAATCCGCGCGGCGCACCGTCGAGCGGCTGGCCGGCCGCGAGGAGGTCGACCGGTTGAGCGCCCGGCTGGCCAAGATCGCGACTATCCAGCGCGACCGCGACCGAGTCTGCGCGCAGCTGTCGGAGCCTCCACTGGTCGCCGTCACCGAGGAGGTGCTGCGGCGAATCGAAAACGCCGCGGCCGCCGTCGATCGCATCGGCGGTCAGTTGGCGTTGACGTCCGCGGAGCTGGAATTCACCGCCGTCGCCGACCTCGAGCTCGCCGCCGGCGACCAACGAGTCTCGCTGTCGGCGGGCCAAACCTGGTCCATCACCGCGACCGGCGCCACCACGGTCGAAGTCCCCGGTGTGCTCACCGCGCGGGTCACTCCTGGCGCGACCACGCTCGACATCCAAGCCAAATACGCTGCGGCACAGGCGGATCTGACCGCCGCGCTGACAGCCGGCGGCGTCGCCGACCTCGCGTCCGCGCGAGCCGCCGACCAGCGTCGCCGCGAACTGGAGGGCGGCCGCGACCAGTTAACGGCCACCCTGGCCGGTCTGTGCGGCGACGAGCACATCGATGAGCTGCGCGAGCGGCTGGCGCGGTTGCGCGACGGTCAACCAACCGAGCCCGAAACCGACATCACCGCCGCCCGCGCCGAACTCGATGCCGCGGAGGCCGCCCACGCGGCCGCGACCGCCGCCTGCGAGGAACGGCGCCGCGTCGCGGCCGCGGCCAACGCAAAGCTGACCGAAATAGCCACGCACGCAACGGTTTCACTGAATAAGCTGGAAACGCAACGCGCCGAGCTGGACGCGGCCGCCGACCGGCTGGCCGAGGAGCGGGCGTCGGTCAGCGACGAGGACCTCGCGGCGGCGGCGGCCGCCGCGCTGACAGCGACACAAGACGCCGAGCGGCGTGTCGGCCAGCTGACCGACGAGCTCGCGGCCGCCGAACCGGAGGTGGTTGCCACCGAATTGGCGGACGCCACAAAGGAAGCCGAGTCACTGCGCGATCGCTACGAAGATGCGGCCCGCGCGCTGCGCGAGATCAGCATCGAACTGTCGGTTTTCGGCAGCGAGGGCCGCCAAGGCAAGCTCGATGCCGCGCAGACCGAGCGTGAGCACGCCGCCAGCGAGCACGACCGGGTGGGCGGCCGGGCGCGGGCCGCACAGCTGCTGCGTTCGGTGATGACGCGCCATCGCGACACCACCAGGCAGCGCTACGTCGAGCCCTACCGCGCCGAACTGCAGCGGCTGGGCCGCCCGGTGTTCGGGCCCACCTTCGAGGTCGACGTCGACAGCGATCTGTGCATCCGCAGCCGCACCCTGGACGGCGTCACGGTGCCTTACGAATCGTTGTCCGGTGGCGCTAAGGAGCAACTCGGCATCCTGGCGCGGCTGGCCGGCGCCGCCCTGGTGGCCAAGGAGGACACCGTTCCCGTGGTGGTCGACGATGCGCTAGGGTTCACCGACCCGGACCGGCTGGCCAAGATGGGGGAGGTGTTCGACAACGTCGGCGCCCACGGACAGGTCATCGTCCTCACCTGCAGCCCCGACCGATACGACGGCGTCAAGGGCGCCCACCGCATCGATCTCAGCGCCTAAGCCCTCGCGGCGCGTTGCCGTGTGCCGCTGCGGGTATCTAGGGCAAACGGCCTTCTCGGCAGAATGGAACCATGGCGGGGCACCACCGATGACGATGACTGCGAAACGGCGCCGTCAGCAGGAAAAGCTGGCGGCGCTGCCCGGCGTCCGGCCGGTACGCCGGCCGGTTTCGCCCGACCGCCCCGACGAGTTCGACCTCTACTACGTGCGCGCCGGCCGCAAGTCCGCCCACCCGCTGGTGATCATCCCGGGCGGCCCCGGCGTGGCGTCGGTGCAGATGTACAGGGGGCTTAGGCGCCGAGCGGCCGCCGCCGGCCTCGACGTCATCATGATCGAGCACCGCGGCATCGGGATGTCGCGACACGACGACGATGGCGCCGACCTGCCGCCGGAGGCGCTCACCGTCAATCAGGTCGTCGACGACGTGGCCGCGGTGCTCGACGACGCCAAGGTCGACTCGGCCGTCATCTATGGCAGCTCGTACGGCACCTACATCGCGGCCGGGGTCGGCGTGCGCCATCCGAGCCGGGTTCGGTCGATGGTCCTCGATTCGCCGCTGCTGTCGCGCCACGACATCGTGATCGTGCGCCGCGCAATCCGGCGGCTGCTGCTCAGGGGCGACAGCCCCGAGACGGCCCCCCTGGCGCCCAAGGTCCGCAAGCTCGTCGATGCGGGGGTGATGACTGCGTCGGCAACCCAGATCGTCGCGACGATCTACGGCCACGGCGGCGCCACGCTGCTGGATCGGGAACTCGACCTATTGCTCGACGGCCGAAACGTGTTGTGGTGGGCTCTATCTCACTTCGCAACCCTGGGCAACCTGCCGTACCGCTACGAGGAAGACCTGGTGAGCCGCATCGCGTTCCGGGAACTCGACTACGCCGCCGAACCCGACGGACTGCCGCTTGACCCCGCGGTGGCTGAACGCGAATTCCGCACGCAGACGGCAACTTTCGAAGACGAACCGTACAACCTGCCGGCCGAGATGCCGAACTTCGGTTGGCCAACCGCGGTGATCTCCGGTGGCCGAGATCTGATCACCCCACCGGCGGTGGCTCAGCGCGTGGCGTCGCTGCTGCCTCGGGCGGAGCTGTTGAAGATGCCGACCATGGCGCACAGTGCGCTGGACTTTCGCGAACCCGCCGCCCTGGCCGTCGCCAAAGCCGCATTCCGCGGCGAGTTCGAGGGACTGGCCGCCCAAGCGCCGGCACTTGACCAGCTTCCGCCCAGGCCCGAGGTCCGCCTGCTGTGGAAGGCGGTCGAGTTGGCCGCCATCGTCGAAGGTGCCGTGCCGGCCCCGGGGCCGCTGCGGCGGCGGATCAGGTGCGCATGAATCCGATCGCGGTGTAGTTCAGGTCGGCGAGGCCGACGGCACCGAAGTTGGCCAGCGTGCTGCGCACCGCAGCGTCGCCCGGGGACTGGGTCAGCGGCAGGCTGAATCCCTCGGCCCAGATCAGCTTGTCGACGTCGTTGGCCAATGCCCGCGCCTTTTCCGGATCGAGTTCCTGGAGGGTGCGCTCGATGGCGGCGTCGATCTCGGGGCTGCCGATCTTGCCGAAATTGCTTTCACCGTCGGACTTGTAGATCTGGGTCAGTGCCGAGAGCGGGAACGCGTCGCCAATCCAGCCGAACTGCGCGATATCGAAGGCCCCGACGTTGATGTAGTTGGTGAAAAAGCCGCTGCCGGCCCGCGCCACGAGTTCCAGCTTGACCCCGATCTGGGCCAGACTGTGCTGGGCGATCTGGGCGAACACCTTGCTGCCCTGCGCGTCGTAGAACAAATCGCGAACGACCAGCTGGCGGCCGTCCTTCTCGCGGAACTGGCCGTTGAGCTTCCAGCCCAGGGCGTCGAGCTCCCGTCGCGCCGCGGCCGGGTCGTAGGGGAGGACCGCGCTGTTGTCCTGGTAGCCCTCCTGCCCGGCGACATAGACGTGGTTGTTCAGCGCTACCGGGTTGCTGGTCAGCCCGTACTGCACGACCCTGGCGATGGTCTCGCGGTCGATGCCCTTGGCAACCGCGACCCGCAGCGCCGGGTCCTCCAGGATCGCCCCGTGCGCGCCGTTGAAAGTGAAGTGCGACCAGCTCGGGGCGGGCGCGCGCCGGATCGAGATCCCCTTGGTGCGCTGCGCGATGGTCAGCTGGTCCACCGTACCGATCCCGGTGGCGTCGATCGTGTTGTTCTGCAGCGCCGGTAGCCGCGCCGCGTCATCGAGCACCAGATAGGTGATGCTGTCCAGGCGCGGCCGCTTGCCCCACCATTTCGGGTTGCGGGTCAACGTGATTCGTTGCGTGGTCCGGTCGAGCGAGGAAATGATGAACGGCCCGGCCGACGGGCCCGGCCCGTCGAGCTGGCCGGTGTTGAACGCCTCGGGCGTGGCGGTCATGCTGGCGGGCAGCAGCATGCCGTTGCCGGCGAACATGCCCCGCCACTCGGCGTACGGCTTGGCGAAGGTCATGACGGCCTGCCGGTCGTCGACCCCGCGGGTGACAGACGCGACCCGGTCGGCGCCGGCGGGCCCGGCGATCGCGAAGTTCTTGTCGACGCCGCTCAGGGCGTGGGTTTGGCTGGCGATGTCGCGCCAGGTGATCGGTGTCCCGTCGGACCACACCGCCTTCGGGTTGATGGTGTAGGTGACCACCTGAGGATTGGTGCCGGTGAGTTCGACGCTGGTGAAGTAGTCGGTGTCGACGGCGGTAGAGCCGTCCGGCCCGATGATGAAAGCCCGCGGCAGCGTGGCCTTCATCATCGACGCGACCTCGGCCGAATTGCCGTCGATGTGCAGGATGTTGAAGTTGGGCGGCAGGTCGCTGAGCGCCAGCCGCAGGTTTCCGCCGTCCTGCAGCGTGGCCGGATCCTGCGGGTTGATGTCGCTGGTGGTGCCGACCGAAGCCCTGTTGCCGGCCGGCGGCGCCAGGTCGATGGCCGGTGAGCAGCCGGTGAGCGCCAGACCGGCCACCAGGAGCAGCGCTCTCACGCGGATCGGCACGTTTCCCGCCCGAGTTCGCGCCCTAGGCATATTTCCCCGGATCCGGTTGCGGCACCGCGCTCAGCAGCCGGCGGGTGTAATCGTGCTGCGGGTTGGCGAAGACCTGCTCGCTGTCCCCCTGCTCCACGACGGCGCCGGCGTACATCACCGCCACGTGGTGGGCGAGGTGTTTGACCACCGATAGATCATGCGACACAAATAGATAGGACAAACCAAACCGCTCCTGCAGGTCGAGCAGCAGGTTGATGATCCCGGCCTGGATCGAGACATCGAGCGCGGACACCGGCTCGTCGAGGGCCAGTATCTTCGGCTGCAAGGCCAGCGCCCGCGCGATGCCGATGCGCTGCTTCTGCCCACCGGAGAACTCGGCGGGGTAGCGGGCCGCGTCGGCGCGGCGCAATCCCACGATCTCGAGCAGCTCGGCGACTCGCGAGTTCGTCTCGTTCTTCTCGAACCCGTTGGCCCACAACGGCTCGGCGAGCAGCTCGAAGACAGGTAGCCGCGGGTCCAACGACGCGACCGGGTCCTGGAAGACGACCTGGATGTCGCGGCGCAGCGATCGGCGGGCCGCCGGTCTCAGCGTGGCGACATCGATGCCCAGCACCTCGATCGAACCCGATTGCGGCGCAATGAGTTCCAGGACCTCGTGCAGGGTGGTTGACTTGCCCGAACCGGACTCGCCGACGATGCCCAGGGTGCGCCCCTGCCGCAACTCGAAGCTGATGCCGTCGACGGCGCGCACCTCGCCGACGGCGCGGCGCAGCACCACGCCCTTCGTCAGCCGGTAGGTCTTGACCAGATCCCGCACCCGCACCACCACCGACGAGTCGCCGTCAACCGCCGCATGGGTTTCCGTGTCGATCCCGTAGATCTCCGCGGCGCTGCGCTCGCCGACCTGGTCGGTGCGGATGCAGGCCGCCCGATGATCCGCGCCGACCTCGATCAATTCCGGTTCGGCGGCGCGGCACTCGTCGATGACCAGCGGGCAGCGCGGCGCGAACGGGCATCCCGGCTCGAGGGCGACCAGCGACGGAGGAGCGCCGGGGATGGGCACCAGCCGGGTGCCCTGCGCGGCGTCCAACCGGGGAACCGAACCCAACAGGCCGACGGTATACGGCATCTGGCGAGCCCGGTAAAGGTCGGTCACGCTGGCGAACTCGACGACCCGGCCGGCGTACATCACCAGCGCCCGGTCGGCGAACTCGGCGACCACCCCGAGGTCGTGGGTGATGACGAGCACCCCGGCGCCGGTGACATCGCGCGCGGTCTTGAGCACCTCGAGGATCTGCGCCTGCACGGTCACATCCAACGCGGTGGTCGGCTCGTCGCAGATCAACAGGTCGGGATCGTTGGCGATCGCGATCGCGATGACCACCCGCTGCCGTTCACCGCCGGACAGCTCGTGCGGAAACGCCCGCGCGCGTCGCTCTGGCTGTGAGATACCAACCAGCTCAAGCAGTTCCACCGCGCGCCGGCGGGCGTCCTTCCTGCCGACCCGTGGCTGGTGTACCGAGATCGCCTCGGCGATCTGGTCGCCCACGGTGTAGACCGGCGTCAGCGCCGACATCGGATCCTGGAACACCATGCCGACCGCCTTGCCGCGGAACCGCGACATCGCGTCGTCACCCAGGCCCAGTAGCTCGGTGTCGCGCAACCGGACCGAGCCCCGCACGCGGGCATACTCGGGCAGCAGGCCCACCACCGCCATCGCCGACACCGACTTGCCCGAGCCCGATTCGCCGACCATCGCCACGACTTCCCCGGGATTGATGTGGTAGCTGATGCCACGCACCGCCGTCACCGGTTGGCCGTCGGTGGGAAAGGCGACCTCCAGGTCGGTCACTTCCAGCAGCGGGCTCACCGCGCACCGCCGCGCAGCATCCCGCTGCCGGGGTCGAGCGCGTCGCGCAGACCATCGCCGGTCAGGTTGGCGCACACCAGGATCAACACCAAGACCCCGGCCGGAAACAAGAACACCCACGGGAAGGTGGTCGCGGACTGGGTGCCATTGGCGATCAGGGTGCCCAGCGACACGTCGGGCGGCTGGATGCCGAAACCGAGGAAGCTCAGACCGGTTTCGGCCAGGATCGCTGAGGCGACGTTGAGCGCGGCGTCGATGATCAGGATCGAAGCCACGTTGGGGACCACGTGTCGCAGGATGATCCGGCGGCTTGACACGCCCATATACCGTGCGGCTCGGATGAATTCGCGTTCGCGCAGGCTCATGGTCATGCCGCGCACCATGCGGGAGCTGATCATCCAGCCGAAGCAGGCCAGCAGCAGCACCAGCAGCAGGATGCTCGACGACTTCTTGACTCGCGGCGTGAGGATGGCGATCAGGATGAAGCTCGGCACCACCAACAGCAGGTCCACCACCCACATCAGCACCCGATCTCGCCAGCCCCCGAAATAGCCCGAGATGGACCCGACGGTGGCGGCGATACCGGTGGAGATGAACGCCACGCAGACGCCGATCAGCATCGACTTCTGCATTCCCCGCAGGATTTGCGCCAACAGGTCCTGGCCCAGCGCGTTGGTGCCCAGCCAATGACGGGCGTTCGGCGGCTGCAGCAGTGCGTTGAAGTCGAGGTCGTCGTAGGAGTAGGGCAGCAGCCCCGGCAGCGTGTAGCAGCCGACGAACAGCAACACCAGGAGCGCCAGCGACGCCACCGCGAGCCGGTTCCGCGCGAACCGGCGCAGCACCAGGGTGCGGCGCGAGGTGAAACCCTCGACGGAAGGCGATATCCCCTGGGCCACTTCGGTTTCGGGGTCGGTGCGCGTCATGACACCCGGACCCTTGGATCGAGCGCGGCGTAGATGACGTCGGAGAGCAGGCCGGCCAGCAACACGACCGTTCCGGAGAACAGCGTGATCGCGGCGATGATGTTGGTGTCCTGAGTCGAAATGCCTTGCACCAGCCACTCGCCCATGCCGTGCCACCCGAAGATCTTCTCGACGAACACCGCCCCGGTGACCAGCCCGGCCACCCCATACGCGAACAACGTGGCCAGCGGTATCAGCGCGGTGCGCAGCCCGTGTTTGAGCAGCGCACGCCGACGGGTGAGCCCCTTGGCGCGGGCGGTGCGAATGAAGTCCTGGCCGAGCACGTCGAGCATCGCGTTGCGCTGATAGCGGCTGTATCCCGCGGCGGCGACCACCGCCAGCGTCAGCGTGGGCAGGATCAAATGCCGCAACCGGTCGATCAACTGTGGCCAGACGCCGTGGGCCACGCCCGGTGACGTCTCCCCGGTGTAGTCAAAGAGCTGGACACCGAAGGCCCAGTTCACCCGCAGCGCGCCCAGGATCAACAGGTTGGCGATGACGAAAGTCGGGGTGCTCAGCGCGAGCAGCGCGAACATGGTGACGACCCGGTCACTGAGTCGGTACTGGCGGATGGCGCCCCACGCCCCGGCCACGACACCCAGCACGGTGCCCACCACGGAGCCGATGACCAGCAGCCGCAGGCTGACCCCGACGCGCCGCCACAGCGTGGTGGCGACCGGCTGGCCGGTGATCGTGGTGCCGAAGTCGCCGCGCACCACCTGCGAGGCCCAGTGCGTGTAGCGGATCGGGATCGGCTTGTCCAAGCCCAGCGTGTGCGCCTTGGCGTCGATGACGGCCTGCGGGGGGCGCGGGTTGCGCTGTAGCAGGCTGTCCAGCGGCGAGAAGGCCACCGAGGTCAGGCAGTAGGTCAAAAACGACGCCAGCGCCAGCAGCACGACATAGTTCAGCAACCGGCGCGCCAGGAAGCGAATCATGCCCGACCGAGCCGCCCGTGCCGCATTGGGACAGGTTAACGAGCCAACGACGGCCCGGCAGGATCGCCTGGGGTCATGTCGTGTCGCCGTGCGTGCCGGCTGCCCATCGTCCTTATTCGCTGAACACCGATGTTTCCGCCCTCGCAGCGACGTCGGCAGAGTCTCTGCGGATCACCGCCGATTGCCGCTCGGAGGTGAACAAAAAAACACATCCGGCCCCCGCGGTTGCTCGAGTGACAAATGGGACGAATGGAAAATCAGGGACCCGAAAGGGCCCCTGATTTTTACCCGTGAACTCCCGATGGACGGTTGTTACGATCCACTGCGCACCGACCGATCCAGGAGGCTTCCGTGGCCGTTACCGATGACTACCTGGCCAACAACGCCGAATACGCCAGCGCCTTCACGGGCCCGCTGCCGATGCCTCCGAGCAAACACGTCGCGGTCGTCGCGTGCATGGATGCCCGGCTCGACGTGTACCGCGCCCTCGGCCTCAACGAGGGGGAGGCCCACGTCATCCGCAACGCCGGCGGCGTGGTCACCGACGACGTCATCCGCTCGCTGGCCATCAGCCAGCGGCTGCTGGGGACGCAGGAGATCATCCTGATCCACCACACCGACTGCGGGATGCTCACCTTCACCGACGACGACTTCAAGCGCGCCATCCAGGACGAGACCGGGGTAAAACCGCCGTGGGCGGCCGAGGCGTTCCCGGACCTCGCCGATGATGTCCGGCAATCGCTGCGCCGGATCGACAACAGCCCGTTCGTGACCAAGCACGTGTCGTTGCGGGGCTTCATCTTCAACGTCGCCACCGGCAGGCTCGAGGAAGTCACTCTCTAGCGCTCGGCCCAGTAGTCAGCCCACCTTGTAGGTGGCGAGGGCTTTGGCGAGCAGCCTGCCCTCCGGGTCGACGATCTCGGCCTCGCAGTTGGTCAGCGACCGTCCGCGCCGCAGCACCCGGCCCACCCCGATCACGTCGGTGGCGCGGGCCGGTGCCATGAAATCCAGGGTCATCGACACCGTCACGCCGCGCAGTTCCGGGGGCGCTTCGGCGCCGCACCACGCGGCCGCCATCACCGTCAGGTCGGCCAGGGTGGCGATCGCGCCGCCGTGGACCATGTCGCCGACGGTGACGTTGGACGGATCCCACGGCAGTCTCAGCCTGACCTCGTCGTCGCTGAGCTGATCGGCCACGATCCCCAGCTTCGCGACGAACGGCGACTGGGGAAGGAACCGCGCGATGACGTCGCGGCCGCTGGACGGCTGAGTGGTGGTCGACATCCGTCCATGCTTTCGCACCCGGGCTGCCGCGGCAAAGGGCCGACGCCGGCCGTGGCGTAAAGCGTCCGATGTTTGTCGTTGACAGAGGCCGGGCCGGCTGGTTCCATAAATGGTTATAACCGTAAATATGGCCAGTCCTACCAGATTTATCCGGAATCCAAATACGACGAGGGAACCATGACCAGCGCTGTGAAGGCCACCCCGGCCGTCGGCCAGTACGAATTGAGCCATCTGCGCTCGCTGGAGGCCGAGGCCATCCACATCATCCGGGAGGTGGCCGCGGAGTTCGAGCGGCCGGTGCTGCTGTTCTCGGGCGGCAAGGACTCCATCGTCATGCTGCACCTGGCCCTGAAGGCGTTCCGGCCGGGGCGGTTGCCGTTCCCGGTCATGCACGTCGACACCGGCCACAATTTCGACGAGGTGATCGCCACCCGCGACGAACTGGTCGCCGAGGCCGGGGTGCGCCTGATCGTGGCGTCGGTGCAGGATGACATCGATGCGGGTCGGGTCGTCGAGACGATCCCGTCGCGCAACCCGATCCAGACGGTGACGCTGCTGCGCGCCATCCGGGAGAACAAGTTCGACGCCGCCTTCGGTGGGGCGCGCCGCGACGAAGAGAAGGCGCGCGCCAAGGAGCGGGTGTTCAGCTTCCGCGACGAGTTCGGCCAGTGGGACCCCAAGGCGCAGCGGCCCGAGCTGTGGAACGTCTACAACGGCCGGCACCACAAGGGCGAGCACATCCGGGTGTTCCCGCTGTCCAACTGGACCGAGTTCGACATCTGGTCCTACATCGGCGCGGAAAAGATCAAGTTGCCGCCGATCTATTTCGCCCACCGGCGCAAGGTCTTTCGCCGTGACGGTATGCTGCTGGCGGTGGACCGGCACATGCAGCCTCGCGCCGACGAGCCGGTGTTCGAGGCCACGGTGCGCTTCCGCACCGTCGGAGACGTCACCTGCACCGGATGTGTGGAATCCGAGGCGGCCACCGTGTCGGAGGTCATCGCCGAGACCGCCGTGTCGAGGCTGACCGAGCGCGGCGCGACCAGGGCCGACGACAGGATCTCGGAGGCCGGGATGGAAGACCGCAAGCGGCAGGGTTACTTCTGATGGCCGCGCCGACAACGCTTTTGAGGCTGGCGACCGCCGGCTCCGTCGACGACGGCAAATCCACACTGATCGGGCGCTTGCTGTATGACTCCAAGGCCGTCATGGAAGACCAGTGGGCGTCGGTGGAGCGCACGTCCAAGGAGCGCGGCCACGACTACACCGACCTGGCGCTGGTCACCGACGGCCTGCGGGCCGAGCGCGAACAGGGCATCACCATCGACGTCGCCTACCGCTACTTCGCCACGCCCAAACGGAAATTCATCATCGCCGACACGCCGGGGCACATCCAGTACACCCGCAACATGGTGACCGGCGCCTCGACCGCCCAGCTGGTCATCGTGCTCGTCGACGCACGGCACGGTCTGCTCGAGCAGTCGCGCCGGCATGCCTTCCTGGCGTCGCTGCTGGGCATCCAGCACATCGTGCTCGCGGTCAACAAGATGGACCTGATCGATTGGGACAGGGAGAAATTCGAGGCGATCCGCGACGAGTTCTACGCCTTCGCCGCCCGACTGGACGTGCAGGACGTCGCCACCATCCCGATGTCGGCGCTGCACGGCGACAACGTGGTGACCAAGTCCGACAAGGCGCCGTGGTACGAGGGGCCGGCGCTGCTGTCGCACCTCGAGGAGGTCTACATCGCCGGTGACCGCAACCTGGTCGATGTGCGCTTCCCGGTCCAGTACGTCATCCGGCCACAGACCCACGAGCACCAAGACCACCGCAGCTACGCCGGAACCGTGGCCAGCGGGGTGATGCGTCCCGGCGACGAGGTGGTGGTGCTGCCGGTCGGCAAGACGACCCGCATCACCACGATCGACGGGCCGAACGGGCCAGTGGCCGAAGCGTTTCCGCCGATGGCCGTGTCGATCAGCCTCGCCGACGACCTCGACATCTCCCGCGGCGACCTGATCGCGCGCACCAACAACCAGCCCAGGGTCGCGCAGGACTTCGATGCGACGGTCTGCTGGATGGCCGACACTTCGGCGCTGGAGCCCGGCCGCGACTACGTCATCAAGCACACCACCCGGACCACGCGCGCGCGGGTCACCGCGCTGGACTACCGGCTCGACGTCAACACGCTGCATCGCGACAAGACCGCAACGGCGTTGAAGCTCAACGAACTTGGCCGGATCTCGCTGCGCACTCGGGTGCCGCTGCTGCTCGACGAGTACACCCGCAACGCCAGCACCGGCTCGTTCATCCTCATCGATCCCGACACCAACGGCACCGTGGCCGCGGGCATGGTGTTGCGGGACGTCTCGGCGCAGGCGGCGAGCCCAAACACCGTGCGGCACAAGTCGCTGGTTACCGCCACGGACAGGGCGAGCCGGGGCAGCACGGTGTGGCTCACCGGCCTGTCGGGGGCCGGCAAGTCGTCGGTGGCCATGCTCGTCGAGCAAAAACTGCTCGAAAAGGGCCTTCCCGCTTACGTTCTCGACGGCGACAACCTGCGGCACGGCCTGAACGCCGACCTGGGCTTTTCCATGGCCGACCGGGCCGAGAACCTACGCCGGCTGGCGCACGTGGCCACGCTGCTGGCCGACTCCGGCCAAACCGTGCTGGTGCCGGCGATCAGCCCGCTGGCCGAGCACCGGGAGATGGCCCGCAACGTGCACGCCGAGGCCGGCGTCGACTTCGTCGAGGTGTTCTGCGACACCCCGCTCGCAGACTGCGAGAAGCGTGATCCCAAGGGGCTCTACGCCAAAGCGCGCGCGGGCGAGATCACCCACTTCACCGGCGTCGACAGCCCGTATCAGCGGCCGAAGAACCCGGACTTGCGGCTCACCCCGGAGAGCTCACTGGAGGAGCAGGCGCAGAGCATCATCGACCTGATGGAGTCACGGCACTAGCGCGCTCGTGTAAGTCGCCGCGCCGGGTGGCACAATCCACAGCGTGCGGATGTCAGCCAAGGCGGAATACGCGGTTCGGGCGATGGTCCAGCTCGCCACGGTGAACAGCGGCACGCTGGTCAAGACCGAAGACCTGGCCCAGGCTCAGGGCATCCCGCCGCAATTCCTCGTCGACATCCTCACCAACCTGCGCACCGACCGGCTGGTGCGCAGCCATCGCGGTCGCGAGGGCGGCTACGAACTGGCCCGTCCGGGAAACGAAATCAGCATCGCGGACGTATTGCGCTGCATCGACGGACCGCTGGCCAGCGTGCGCGACATCGGGCTGGGTGACCTGCCTTATTCCGGGCCGACCGCGCCCCTGGCCGACGTGTGGCGGGCGTTGCGGGCCAGCATGCGTTCGGTGCTGGAATGCACGACGCTGGCCGACGTCGCGAGTGGTGCCCTGCCCAATCACGTCGCGCAGCTCGCCGATGACTATCGCGACCAGGAGACCGAGCGGCACGGCGCACCGCGGCGCGGCGACTAGCGAGTCGACCGCCCGCGTCAACCTTCCTCGGTCTGGCGTATCTGGCTGTCGAAGTCGGCCTTGTTCAGGTCCGCGGCCAGGAACTGCTGCGTGCGCGGCAGGCTCAGATGCAGGTCGGTGCGGACGCTGATCTCGATCGTGCCCCGGGTCAGTCGGTAGTCGAGCGCGTGCCCGCCGTGCTTGCCCTCCCGATCGATGAAGTGGGAGTGGTAGCCGGCAACGGAGATGCCCTGCTCGTAGTCGGGCATGCGAAATCCGCCCAGAATGCCGCTGACGTCGCTGAAGGCGATCTCCTGCTGGTCTTGCGTGGCCTCGGTAAACGGTCGGTACGGCCTGTGCTGCTCGGTGACTGTGCGGGTGCGAATGATGCTGAAGTCACCGGTGACCCGGACGGCGACGATCAGGTTCGTGCTCTCCAACGACGCGTCGATGAGTGCCTTGACCGCGGCGCGGTCATGCGGCTCGGACACTTCGATGCTGCGGTCGGGGTGGAACCAGGTCACCACCGCGAACGGGGTGAGCTGGTCGAGCCCGGCGACGCGTGCGCTGCCGTCGCCGCGCAGCTGATGGCAGATCCCGTCGAGCACGAGCATTTCGCCGTCGAGGCCGTTGAACGTGCCCAGGCCAAAGTCCCCGTGCCGCAGCAATTCCCGGACCGTGACATCCCCGTCGTAGACACCGTCGAGCAGCGCGCCCATCGTCGACGTCTGGTACACACCGTCGCCGTGGTGATGCGCGAGCATCTCGTGCGCCCAGCGGCGCAAGACGCCCAACGGGGGCTCGTTTGGAATCAGCACCGGGTGGCCGGACCTAACCGCATGGATTACCGCACTCGTTGTAGGACAGGCGAATCAGCCATCACGGCAGAAGTTTACTTGCCGCCGCGGCCGCGGGCAGTGCCGGCGCCGACCCGGAGAGGCCTTCCCGGATTCCCCGAGTTATCGCCTGCCGATCGGCCTGGCCGCCGCCGGGGGCCGCGTCCGGGCAACCGCAGCTGAGGGTGCCGAACGGGTTGGGGCCGCTGCCGTCCGGGTGTGGGGCGGCGTTGGCCGGCGCCGCTCCCAGGACGCTGGAGCCCAGGCCGATAGCGGCGCCGACCAGCGTCGCGATCACTCGGCGGTGCGGACGGGTCGTGGGCGCGGGAGACGGCGGGTCCGGATCCGGCGATCCAAGAGCGGGCTGTCCTGAGTCTGCGATCGACATTCCGGCCTCCTTTCAGCGCTTCGACGGCTTGTGCCTAAGTAGTATTACACTTGTATCTGAGTATCAGCTGTGACGCGACGGCCGCGCGTGTACGGTATGCACACCATTTGGATACGAGTGATCTGCAAGGAGGCGTCGTGGCGACGAAGGCGACGACGGCCAAGGACCGCGCGCTCGAGTACGTGAAGAATCAGGTGCTCAGCGGGGCTTTTCCGGGCGGGGAACTGATCAGCGAGGGCGATGTCGCCGCCGCGCTGGGGATGTCGCGCACTCCGGTGCGGGAGGCCTTCCTGCGACTGGAGGCCGAGGGGCTGCTGCGGCTGTACCCACAGCGCGGTGCCTTCGTGGTGCCGGTTTCTGCCGACGAGGTCCGCGCCGTCATGGAGGCCAGGCTGGTCCTCGAGCAGTTCGCGGTCGGCAAGCTGGTGCGACGGGGGCCGGCCGCGGGTGCGGGGGTATTCGAGCGGCTCTGCGAGGAGCTGCAGCGGCAGCACGACGCGGCCGCCGTGCCGGACTGGAAGGAGTTCGTTGCCGCCGACCGCGCGTTTCACCGCGTCACCGTCGACGAGTCGGGCAACGCGCTCCTGTCGAATTTCTACTCGTCGTTACATGATCGTCAGATGCGCATGACCGGCGAATCGATGGTCCGCGATCCGGCCCGCATCACGACGATCATGGACGAGCATCTTGCTATCGCTGAAGCGCTGCGTGACGGCGATCGGGAGAAGGCGCTGGAAACCGTCCGGACCCATCTCGCGGGCACGGTGCGCGCCCTGGGTCTCGCCGCCGAGCCGTTCTAGATCGAGGCACTCAATTGTCCGAGCCGTAGGGCCGGGTCAGAATCTCCATGGCGTGCCCGGAGGGATCGAGGAAGTACACCCCGCGGCCGCCGTGGTTGTGGTTGATCTCGTTGGGCCGTTGCCGACGAGGGTCCGCCCAGTGCTGCAGGCCACGCGACGTGATCTTGCCGTAGATGGCGTCGAAGTCCTGGTCGGAAACCAAAAAGGCATAGTGCTGGCGACGGACTTCCTCGCCCTCGGGAACATCGGCGTAGTCCAGGTTGACGCCGTGCTCGAGCGCCACGGCCATGAAATGGCCGGCTGGTTTCGGGCTGGGCAGGCCGAACAGTTCGGTGAGGAATTCCGCGGACTCGCGCTTGTCGCGCGAGGCGACGATGGTGTGGTTGAAACTGATGGTCATGACTCTTTCCAGTCAACCACTCTGGGCGCGGCGCGACAACGCGCGAAGCGCTACTTCGGCGCCGTGAGCTCCAGTGCGATGTTGTCGGGGTCGCGAAACTCCAGAATGTATGACGGCCCAATGTCTTTGACCGGCTCGTGCTGCACGCCTACTTCGTCGAGATGCGCTGCCGCCGCGTCCAATTCGGCCTTGCTGCCGAGCCGGAACGCGAGGTGGTCCAGACCGACGCGGTCCTCGTCGAAGCGGTCCGTGGCGACCGGCCGCAAACCGAGCAGCGTGCCGCCGAGGTCGTAGATGACGCCGCCGAACAGGAAGCCGAACTGGCTGCGGGTGGCCTCGTCGGCATTCTCGGGCACCTCCAGCAACACCGGCCAACCGAACACGGTCTCATAGAACTGCCGCGATCGCTCAATGTCGGTGACGGTCAGCCGCACGTGTGCGATGGAGGTGCTGCCCAAACCCATCTGCCCCATGCTGCCACTGAACGGACCCGATGCTGCTTCCCATGCCAAAATCGCCGTCGTGCGGATAGCGATGACGATGCCGGTGATGGAGCCGGACCTGGATGCGACGGTGCTGGAGAACTGGGCGCGCGCCATCGACGAGGGTCCGTTCTCGTCGCTGTGTTGGGGCGAGCGCATCGCGTTCGAAAATCCCGACAACCTGACGCTGCTCGGTGCGCTGGCCGCCTGGACCGACCGGGTGCGGCTGGTGACGACGGTGATCGTGCCGCAGCTGCACCATCCGGTGATGCTGGCCAAGGCGCTGGCCACGGGCGACCTGCTGTGTGGCGGGCGGCTGACCGTGGGCGTGGGGCTGGGCGGCCGGCACGAGGACTACCACGCCGTGGGCGCCGACCCGGCGACCCAGACGATCCGCGGGATGGCCGAACGCGTGGAAATCATGAAGCGGGTGTGGGCCGGCGAAAAGATCACCGAGTCCACGCTGCCGGTCGGGCCGCCCCCGGTGCAGGCCGGGGGCCCGCCGCTGTTCGTCGGCGGCATGGGGCCGAAGAGCGTCCGCAGCGCCGCGGCGTGGGCCGACGGGATGGCCGGCACCACGCTGGACCTCGACGTCGCCAAGCAGAACGAGCTGTTCGAGGTGGCGCGCGAGGCGTGGGCGCAGGCCGGCAAGCCGAAACCCCACCTGGCGACCTCGTTCTGGTTCGCGTTCGGCTCACCCGAGCGGGCGCGCGCCCAGGTGCATCGTCATCTGCGCCGCTACCTGAACTGGATACCGGCCGAGTACGTCGACGCGATGGCCCCGATGACGGGCTGGGCCGGCAGCGAGGACGAGCTGCTCGCAGTGCTGCGCAAGTTCGAGGGGATCGGCACCGACGAGGTACAGCTCATCCCGACCAGTTCGGACCTCGACCAGCTGCGACGCGCGGCCGACGTGGCGGGGCAGGTCTAGGCTGTGGCGCGCTCGTCGTCGGCGGCGGGCTCGCGGGGCGGCTGCCCCTTGCGCAGCGTCGCCAACAGTTCGCGATAGGGGCCGACGAGGTAGACGGTGTCCCCGCCGCGAAGCCAGGCGTCGCGGCGCGGATGCAACGCGACGGGCGCGTCCTGACGGGTGATCGCTATGACGCGGGTTTGGGTGGACAGTTCGAACATCTTGAGCCCGTCGAGTTCGCTGCCCGGGGCCACATGCATTGCGCCGACCATGAAGGAGCGCTGCCCGACCGAGAACGTCCCGAGCACTTGCAGTCCCATGGCGGCGCCGATGAACCATGGCGCCGCCAATTCGACTGTGGAGCGGACGTTTTCGAATCCGAACCGCTGGGCCACCGCGGCGCCCAGCGCGCGGTCGTACACACGCAGCACCAGCGGGACGTCGGGCCGGATGACCCCGGGCATCACCCGCGGCCCCAGCATCTCCCGCAGCACGATGCCGGCCTCGATGTTCACCATGTCGTCCTGCGTCAGCACCGCCACCGCCCGGGCCCGGGCGACGCCCGCTGATTCCAGGGTCTGGCGCAGCGTCGCGTCGCCGAAGATCACCGGCACGTCGAGGTCGGCCGCCGACGACAGGAAGCGGTTGTTCTCGTCGCGTTCGACGACCGCGAGCTCGTATCCGGCGGCGGTCAGATCGGCGACGACACGGCTGCCGAACGAACCCAGCCCCACGACGATGATGTGGTTGCGCAGGTGGTGCACCCGCCGCCGTCCGGCCGAGTGGGCGAAGCGTTGCGACAGCAGCAGGTCGGCGATGAACGCGACCAGCAGCGCGGTGGTGGTCACGCCGGCGAACATCAGGCCGATGCCGAACAGGCGTAGCCAGGTCGGCTGGTGGACGAAGCTGAAGTCGCCGTAGCCCACCGTCGTGATCGTCTCGGCGCTGAAGTACAACGCGTCGAGCCACGTCATCCTCGGATGAGGCTGGTAGCCCTGATAGGTGAAGCGCAAGGCGACCGTCGACCCGATCAGCAGGCACGCCGCGGCAAACAACGCCCGCGGGAACATCGGATTGACGTCGTCACGCAGGCCGCGGACGGTGTCGAGCGCTCGCCGTGTCCGCGTCCGGCGTGACCGCATCGGGGTCGGCCGCGGGACCTTGATCCCGCGCGCGGCCAACTCCCCGGCGGTGCCGATCATGGCGGTCCAGTCACCGGCGTGCACCGGCAGGTCGCGGCCCGGGCATGTCTCCACCTTGCCCGGGGTCGCGCAGTTCTCGCCGTGAATCACCGCCACCGGCGCCAGATCGCCGAAGATCTCGCGCAGCGTGGCGTCCCGGGGTGCCTCGACGCCCGAGACGACGAATTCGATGCCCGCCGCCTCGAACGGGTGCACGGTGTGCGCCAGGCATGCCTCGACGACCGACGGCGCCGCCAGGTCCGCAACGTCCAGAATCGCGCCGGGGCGCCGGTCGGCCGTCATCGCCGTCCGCAATACGTCATTGGCCAGCCGGGCCACCACGCGCACATCGGGGTTGGCTTTCCTTGCCAGCAGTGCGATTTCGAGGTTGGTCGCGTCGTCGTCCCCGACGCAGATCACTGCTTGAGCGTGGGCGACCCCGGCGGCGGCGAGCTCGGCGGCGGTGGCGAGCTTGACGATGTGCACACCGGCGTTGTTGAGCTCCTCGACGATCGTCCTCGCCAGCGCGTCGTCACCGCTGACAATGATGTGGCCGCGCATGGTTACGCCCGCTTCCGGTCGTCCGGCATGATCCCACCTCCGGTGACACTGGCGTTCGCTGGTTGCTATGACTATCGGACACCACGCCCATTTGTGCCAGCGCAACGCCCCATACTTGACGCATCGATGAGACGGTGCGGCGCATCAAGCGGCCGCCGAGCTCACCAGCCTCGCATGAAGTTCAGGGTCCGACAACGCGGCCCAACCACCGCTGGCTTATCGGCGCGTAGGTGCCGTCGTTGGCAATGATGTTGAGCCACTGGTTGACCCACTGCTGCGTTGTGGTCGCGGACCGGCGGATCAGGTATGCCTTTTGCGCGAAGTTGAATGGTCGGTCCACGTCCACCCCGCACAACTCGGGATGTCGACCAGTCTGCCAACGGATTTCGGTGGCATCCGTGATCATCGCGTCGGCTCTTCCGGAAATGATCTGGCCGAAAATGGTGGTGTTGCCTTGATAGTCGACGACCGTCGCGTTGTGCAGGTTCGCTTTGTCGAATTCCGCGTTGGTGCCGTCGGGATTGACGATCACTCGTACCCCGGGCCGGTCGATATCGGAGAGAGACTGGTATTTCGAGAGGTCGGCGCAACGCACGACGGCGGCCTTGCCATCGCGGAGGTACGGTGCCGAATACAGCGCCTTGCGGGCCCGATCGAGAGTTATGGTGATGCCGCCCATTGCCAGGTCGCACCGGTCGTCAAGGTCGTTGAGCATCGTTGACCAGGTGGTCGGCACGAGCAGCAGCGTGACGCCGAGCCGGTGGGCCAGGTCGCCGGCCAGATCGACGTCCATTCCGCTCCAGCGTCCCTGGGGGTCGCGGTACGTGAAGGGCTGGTAATCGCCGGTGCTGCACACCCGCACGGTGCCCGCCCCGACGATCCGGTCCAGATCGGCTTGTGTGTCCGGCGGTTGCGCCAGGCATGAAGTGGCCAACGCGGCGACCGCGGTCAGCGCGACTACGAATACGACAGCTGCGGACGGCTTTCGGCTCACGCGGCTACGTCGGCTAGATGACCTTGACGTCCGAAGGTGACCAGAACGCGCGCATCGACGTGATCTTCGCGTCCTCGTCAAAGGTCATCACCGAGATGGGCGAGATGCGCGTGCGGCTCTCACCGGCATCCAGCGTGAGGTGCCACAGAAACGCAGCCTCGCTGCCACCGACCCGCACTTCGGCCAGCTCGGTCTCCTTCTTGAGGTCCTGGAATCCGGCGTAGAACTCGCGGATGGAGTCGTTCCCACGCCGGAGGTCCGATCCGATCGGATCCTCGACCGTGGCATCGGAGGCGTACAGGGCCAGGATCTCGTCGGTGGCGCCGGCGGCGAGGAGTTCGAGGTAGCGGCTGACGGTCTGCGTGATGGCTTCCGGGGACGACATGCCTTCGGACGCTACAGCGGTTCGACCGACGGCGATACTGACGGTGTGCATTCCATCGAACGCGTCGCTTCCCGCGAGATCTATCGGAACAAGTGGCTGGTGCTCCGGGAGGACGACATCCGCCGCCCCGACGGCAGCCCCGGCATCTACGCCGTGGTGG
The DNA here is from genome assembly GCF_001667035.1 of Mycobacterium sp. 852002-51057_SCH5723018. GTDB lineage: Bacteria > Actinomycetota > Actinomycetes > Mycobacteriales > Mycobacteriaceae > Mycobacterium. The sequence goes on along the minus strand of NZ_LZIR01000053.1, from coordinate 19,517 downwards.
ACAAGCCGACGTACGCGCTGGTGATGCCGTATGACGGGCATCGGTTCCGGTTGGTCGAGCAGTTCCGCTACCCCCTCGGCGCGCGGCGCTGGGAGTTCCCGCAGGGCAGTGCTCCCGACCTGGCGGAGGCCGAACCGTCGGAGCTTGCCGCGCGCGAACTGCGCGAGGAAACCGGATTGCGCGCCCTGTCGTTCGAGGCGCTCGGGCAGCTCGACGTCGCAGCAGGGATGAGCAGTCAGCGGGGCTGGGTGTTTCTGGCTACCGGGATCATCGAGGGCGAGGCGGACCGCGAGCACGAGGAGCAGGACATGCGCAGCGAGTGGTTCTCGCGAGAGGTCGTCGAGGAGATGATGCGCTCGGGGGTGATCGCGGACGCGCAGTCGATCGCCGCCTACGGACTGTTCCTGCTGTGGGAGCGATGAATTCCGGGGCCGGCATCGGTCAATCCCTGCATGACCATCACACAGCGCAATCTCGACGGATACGGAACGCCGCCCATCGAATGGGACCGAGTCCAGGCGGTGCTGGACAGTCAGCTGACGCAGGCGCCCGGCACCGGCGGCCCGCAACGCCACACGGTGTGGCTGACCACGATCAACCCCGACGGCAGCCCGCACGTGATGGCGGTCGGGGTGATGAGCCAGAACGGCAGTTGGTACTTCACCTCCGGCCCGGCGACTCGCAAGTCCCGCAACCTGGCCCGCGATCCCCGATGCGCGGTCAGCGTCGCCACGGAGCCGTTCGACCTCGTCGTCGAAGGCAACGCTGAGCGGATTACAGATCCTGGCGAATTATCGTCCGTTGCAGAGCTTTTCGCGCGTAACGGCTGGCCTTGCGAGGTCGCTGGTGACGCGGTCACGGCGGAGTACAGTGCGCCGTCGGCCGGTCCGGCGCCGTGGCATGTCTATCGCGTCCAGCCTTCGACGGTGTTCGCGTTGGGCACCTCGGAGCCGTTCGGCGCCACGAAGTTTCAGTTGGGTTGAGGCGGCCCCGCGAATCAGGGCGTGAGTCCGCTCGGCTTGGGCGACAATGACACCATGCCCGGCCGGTCTTTCGAAGATGCCAACGCGTTCCATCGGATGATGCGCACCGTCGCTGCCACGAAGGTGGGCGTCGCGCTTCTCCGCCCGTCGGCACACCATCTAGACAAAGCCCTGACCAAGGTCACCGGGGGCAGAATCAGCTTCGCCGAGATTGTCTCCGGCGCCCCCGCGGTCATGCTCACCACCAGGGGCGCCAAATCGGGGGAACCCCGCACCGTCGCGCTATACGGGATCCCGCACCCCGAGGGCCTGGCATTGATCGCATCCAACTTTGGAAGCCCGAAGCACCCCGCCTGGTATTACAACCTCAAGGCCCACCCGGAAGCCGAGGTCGCCGTCGGCCGCGATACCTGGCATGCCACCGCCCGGCTCGCCACTCCCAGCGAGCGCGAGGAGATCTGGGCGAAGGGCCTCGAGATCTACCCCGGCTGGCGGAAGTACGAAACGCGGGCTGGCAACCGCCACATCGAGGCGTTCATCCTGAGCCGGAGCTGACCTAGCCGAAGTCGGGTGGCGGGAATCTCGTGAGGCAATACGCCGAGAGGTCGAGCGTCAACTGGTCGAGCTGGCTTTGCCGGGGCACGCTGCGGAGGCCGGTGGTAAATCCCGCGACCAACACGGCCGCAACGGTGAGTGGGTTCTTCCTATTCGCAGCGTTCACAACGCTGTTGAGTAATTTGACGATGTCGCGGCTCTCGACCGCCGCCAGCGCCATCATCTTGTTGACTCGTTCGGTGATCTCCGTTTCGTCGGTCAGCCTGCCGATGGCTTGGCCGTGTGCCGCGATCCGGTCGTACAAGCCTCCCAGGCTTTCCGCGTAGATCGCGGTGAGTTCATCGACGTAACGCTGCAGAGCCGCCGCGTCGTCCTGGCCCGGTTGCTCGAGTGCGGCCATGCGATCCCGGATTATTTCGTCCCGGTTCTGACGCTCGTTCAGCGCACCCAGCAATGCTCGGATGTGCGCCTCCAACTGGGTGTCGGATCTGTCGGCGGCCATGGTCCCAGGCTAAGTCTTGGCACCGGCAAAACCAGCGCAAAACGACGCACTTTGCCAGCCAGCTTTCGACGCGCTGTCGAGCGCGCACCCGTCAGCCCCCTGAATTGCCAGGAGCCTTCTTTCCAAGCTTTGGCTATTGTTCCTAGTTGCGCTGCCTTGGACCCGCACACTGCTGGCGGCCTTGCTAACGCCTTGAAGAACGGAAGGGAATCGAATGCCCTCATATCGCTGGCTGGCCACACTTACCATCCCCATGATGGCTGGCGCTGCCTTGGTTAGTAGCGCTGCAATTGCGACCGCCACTCCCGCCGATGACGCATACCTCGCAAAACTAAGCGCCGTCGGCCTCACGTGGCCGCCGAAGACGGAAGAGGCCCTCATCGGGGAGGCGCACCTGATCTGCTATGACCTCACTTGGGGTTGGACGCCACAACAGATTGCCGACGACGTTCACGCCCACTTGGACGCGAGGGGCGTGACGTTATTAGACGTCGGGACCATGGTCAACGCCGCACACTCGACCTATTGCCCCGGTAATGTGTGCGACGCCCCGACGCTTTGCACATGACAGCTATGGGAGTTTGACTTCGCCTCGGCGTAGGCCGCGAGCCAGGCCGTCACGTCCCACCGACGAGGCCCGCGGCGGCACGGATCTCCCGGCGCGCCGCTGCGCGGTCTGCGTCGGGAAATATGTAGTGGCTCAACGCCGTTCGCGCGATGGCGCCGGCGAGGTCACGAGGGTCCACCGCTGCTGCGAAGGCGCCCTCGCGAGCGCAGCGCCGCAACACCCCCGTCAACCCCTCGGCGAGCATGGGCAACGCCTGCGCCATCTGCTCGTGCGCGAAGCCCGGCTCGAGGTCGAGCAGCCAACGGGGCGGCTGAGCCTCGACGAACGTCGCGATGACGTCGACCGCGGCTTCCAGTCGTGCGACGCCGACGACCCCGGACATCGCGTTGTCCAACGCGGCGTCGAATCGCCGGCGCTCGCGCTTACCCAGCGCATCGATGAGCTCTTCCTTGGATGCGAAGTAGCGGTAGATGGTGGGCCGAGACACCCGGGCCAGTGTCGCCACGTCCGACAGCGACAGCTTGCGGGCGCCCGTCCGGAACACGAGCCGCTGGGCCGCGTCGAGGATGCGATCGCTCAAATCCCCGCGATCCGAACCTGATTGGCGAGATTCGGCGGTCGACAAGACGGCGGCCCCTACAGCTTGCCGAGCTTGCGCAGCCACGAGATCAGCAGCCGCAGCCCGTCGTCGAAGGACATAGGCCGGTAGTCGAGGCGCCGAGTGGTCAGGTTGTCGGTTGCCCGGGGCTTGCGCTCGCTCTTTGCCGCGGCCTCCGCGATGGCCATCAACGTCGGCCCGAATTCGGCGGTCAACGCCTCGGGATCGGTGCGGTAGTCGAGATCCTCGACGCGATGGTCGATTCCGGCGATCTCGCAGGCGCGGTTGATGCCGCCGGCGGTGCTGAACGTGTCCTCGGGCCGGCCGACCAACAGGTACCGCTCACCGGCCACCCCCCTGTCGAGGGCGGCGATCGAGCCCTTCGCGACATCGGCTCCCGCCACCCAGGTCACCGGAAAAGCCAGATAGCGCTTGATCTTTCCACGCATGCCTGCCAGCAACACCCGGTTGAAGCTGGTGCGGTGCAAGGCGCGTTCGACCACCAGGCCGGGCCCAAAGATCGCGCCGGGGTGGCAGGTCAGCACGTCGTCGCCCGCGGCGGCGCGGCGGTGGGCGTCGAGAAAGGCGGCGAGCTTGGTGACGGTGTAGGGGTCGCCTGGGGGGTGCTGCAGAACGGGCGCCTCCTCGAAGTCGACGCCGGTGCTCAGATCGAGGAACGTGGCGGTGCTCAGGGCTACCACCCGGCGCATGCCGTGGGCTTTGGTCGCGTCCAGGACGTTCGCGGTGCCCGCCATGTTGACGGCCTTGAAGTCCTCCAAGTCCTGGCTGGCGCCGCCCAGCAGTGCCGCGCAGTGGATAGCCGCCTCGGCGCCCTTCGCCGCTTCGAGCACGTCGTCGGCGTCCCTGATGTCGCCCTTGACCAGTTCGACGCCGATGTCGGCCAGCGCCGCGGCTTCGTCGGGATTGCGAACCAGGGCGCGGACGCGGTCGCCCCGCTCGATCAACTGCTGGCACACGTTGCCGCCGGTCTGCCCGGTCGCGCCGGTGACGAAGATCGTGCTGGGCATGGCGGCCCCCTTGACGCGTTACATATCGAACAGATTTAGTGACGACTGTAAACCTCGAAGAGGCATTGTCCTATATTCAGCGTCATGGCACTGGATCCCTCGAGCGTTCTTCTGACCGACCGCGTCGCGGTGGTCACCGGCGGCGGCGCGGGCATCGGCCGCGGCATCGCGGCCGGGCTGAAGGCGTTCGGCGCGCGGGTGGCGATCTGGGAACGCAACCCCGATTCGTGTGCGTCGGCCGCCGAGCAGATCGGCGCGCTGGGGATCACCGTCGACGTCCGGGACAGCGCCGCGGTGGATGCCGCGCTGGCGCAGACCTCCGCCGACCTCGGGACGGTCACGATTCTGGTCAACAACGCCGGCGGGGTCTTCTGGTCGGGGATCCTCGACACCAGCGAAAACGGTTGGGACGCACTGTATAAGTCGAACCTGCGCCACGTTTACCTGTGCACCCAGCGGGTGGCCCGAGTCCTCGTCGAGCAGAAGCTGCCGGGCAGCGTCATCAGCGTCACCTCGATCGAGGGGGTCCGCGCGGCGCCCGGTTACGCGACCTACGCGGCGGCCAAGGCCGGCGTCATCAACTACACCAAGACCGCGGCGCTCGAGCTCGCTCCGCATGGCATCCGGGTGAACGCGCTGGCGCCCGACATCACCCTGACCGAGGGCATCAAGCAGATCGCGCCGCCCGGTTCCGAGGAGCGCTTCGGCCTCACCGTCCCGATGGGCCGCGCTGGCCACGTCGACGAAATGGCAGGTGCGGCAGTCTTTCTCGCGTCCGACATGTCGAGCTACATCACCGGCCAAACGATCCACGTCGACGGCGGCACGCACGCCGCGAGCGGCTGGTATCACCACCCGGAGACCGGTGCGTACGCGCTCGGGCCGACGAGCGGCTAGGCGCCGGTGTCCAGGCCGGCGTGCGCGGACATCCCGCCGTCGATCGAAATCATCTGGCCGGTGATGTAGCGGGACTGCTCCGAAGCAAGGAAAACGACTAGATCCGCAACGTCTTTCGGTTGTCCGAGGTACGGCGTCAAGGTGGCGCGGCCGAGGCGGTCGATGGCGACCTCGGACAGGTGCGCGCGCACGGCGTCGGTGAGGATCAAGCCCGGGACGATGGTGTTGGCCCGCACGCCGTGCCTTCCCTCGCTGGTCGCCACGTACATCGTCAGGGCGTGCACCCCTGACTTCGACACGCCGTAGGCCAGGCGGGTCTTGTCACCGGATAGTGCTGCCCCCGATGACATGTTGATGATCGAGCCGCCGCCGTTCTTGCGCATTTCGGGGACCGCGTGTTTGCACATCAGCAGCTGGCTTCCGAGGTTGACGTCCAGGGACCGCCGCCACACGTCCAGCGGCATCTCGCTCACCGTGGTGTCCCGGGACAGGAAGTCGCTGGCAGTCAGCGCGGCATTGTTGTGCAGGACGTCGATTCGGCCGAACTCCGCCACCGTGGATCGCACCACCTGCCGCGCGGTGTCCTCCTCGGCCAGGTCGCCGCCGAGCGCGATCGCCCGCGCCCCCGTTCGGCGGATCTCGTCGGCGACCTCTGCGGCCTTCGCCCCGTTGACGTCGACGACCGCGACGGCGGCGCCTGCGCGGGCCAATTCGTGCGCCGTTGCCGCACCAATTCCGCCCGCGCCGCCGGTAACTATCGCGACCTTTCCGGCAAGTCTGGACATGAGTTCTCCCTTTTAGGTGGCGCACAAAAAAGTTAGCCTCATTTGATGCCGCGCATTGCGCCAATCCCGATGGAAGAGCTGAGCTCGCACTCCCGCGAAATCGTGGAGGCGGGCGTTGCCGCCGGCCTCTACGCGACGCCGGTGCCGTTGCAGATCTTCGCGTATCGCAGCGCGCAGCTCGAGCAGGTCAACATGGCCCGAAACCAGCTCGGTGCCGGCACCCTGCTCGGCGGCCGGATCCTGGAGTTACTGCGCATCCGCAGCGCCCAGCTCGGCGAGTGCGAACCCTGTAGCCAGTCGCGCAAGCACGACTCGATCACCGACGAGGATGTCGCGTGCCTGCTCGCCCCGGGCCACGGCGCGCTCACCCCGCAGGAGCAGATGGCGATCGAGTTCCTCGATCTTCTTTCCGCCGACCACCACGCCATGGACGACGAGTTCTACAAGCGCTTGGCGGAGCATTTCACCGCCGCACAGATCATCGAGCTCGGGTTCACCTGCGCCGGCGTCATGGGGTTGCACCGCTTCATCCATACCCTCGACGTCTATGGCGATTCGCCGCCCGTCATCGAATACGACTCCGATCAGGTCGACAGCACGAAGCCGGCGTGAATCCTGATGGGCAACAACGCCATCGTCAGGGAATGACTGCCACTCCGACCGGAGAAGGAGACCCGGCGATGGTCGTCGGCGCGCCGGGACCCGCACCAGTTGGCCCGCCGGAACCTCTGCCGAGAAGGCCGGCCGCAAAGGCCGCGCCCTGGTCGATAACTGCGCCGTTGCTCGGATACGACATATGAACGCCGAAATTCATCCCGTCGGCGCAAATCGGGTCCTCGACGGCGCATACCTTGATGGTCTTGGCCTGATAAAGCGGGCCAATGACGACCGGCGGTGCGCCGAAGAAGCTCATCGCCCGATCGCTCGGCAATGCGTAGAGCACGACGGAGGAGACGTGGTTGGCCACCTCGGGGTCCATCGGCTTGGGCACGGTGGCCGGATCGATCCCAGGCGGTACGGCCGCCGACGTGACGAAGCCCATCACGGCCGCGCCCTGGGAATAGCCGCCCAGCACCATCTTGGTGTTGGGGCAGTCGTGCGCCATTGAAACGACATGCGCGCCGGCGTCGCTGATGCCGGCCTCGCCCGCGCTCGTCCAGTCATGGGTAGCGGGGTAGTTGACCGCATATACGTCGAGCGATGTTGCGCCAATGCGGGGACGCAGGGAGTCGACAAATGCCTGTCCGGTCGGGCCGAGTCCAGGGGGGTCGTCGGTGCCGCGGGCGAAGACCACCTGGACGTCCGGACACGGTTCGGCTGAGGCGAAAGGGATTGCAGAGGCAACGACGGAAGCGCTGAGGCCCGACGCCGCGACTACCGCAGGAGCGAGAAAACGGGGGATCTCACGCGCAATCATTCCGCGGTGTGCCCACTCACGCGGCTTTTTAAACCGCGAGTTTTGAGCACTGACGGCCCGCGGACCAGCACCGCAAAGGCAGCGGACCCTAATTCGTGGAGGGGCGCAGTTTTATATCTCAGCCCCGGCTACGGGCTTTAATGCCGTGGTGCGGATCGGCGATCACTGCAACCGCACGGGTCTTCCGCCGACAACCACGCGATGTGCGACGGGTTCTGCAAGCGGTTGGGGAGCATTTCACCGCCGCACACATCGTGGAGTTCGGGTTCACCTGCGCCGGCGTCGTGGGGTTACACCCCTTTCATCCATAGCCGGTGTGAATCCCCAGCAGGACAGCGCTTTTCGAGCTATTGCGCGTGAATTTCCGCATACTGACGGGTGAATTTCTGCTAGCCGGCTGAACTTGCCCGCGCGCCTGCCGGCCGTAAGCCGCTTGCGGCCATACCTTGGGCTCGTGCGCGGTGATGGCGACGGATGGGTGTTGTCGGCCAACGGGATTCGCTACTGGGGACGGCACGGCGCCGCCGGTCTGCTGCTGCGCGCGCGACAGCCCGACGGTGAACCGGCGGTCCTGTTGCAGCGCCGCGCGATATGGAGCCACCATGGCGGGACGTGGGGCCTGCCCGGTGGGGCAAGGGATAGCCATGAGACCGCCGAACAGGCCGCGATCCGCGAAGCATCCGAAGAGACCGGGGTGCGGCCCGGCCAGATCACCGTGCGGGCGGCTCTGATCACGGCCGCGCCGGATGGCACCTCTTGGACCTATACCACCGTCATCGCCGACGCCGACGAGCTGCTGGCGACCGTGGCGTGTGTTGAAAGCGCCGAGCTGCGCTGGGTTGCCGAACGCGACGTGGCCGACCTGCGGCTGCACCCTGGCTTCGCAACGAGCTGGCAACGCCTGCGCTCGCTACTCGCGCCCACCTGAGTAGGTTCGGCTTGCCGGGCACGCAATTGCCGAAATCGTAAGCAGCGTCTTATATGCCGTTGCCGTAGTAACACCGCGAGGTCGGTGCTAGCGTGCGCAGATGAGCGCCGGCATTATCGGGCCTTTGCTGGGCGTGGGCCTGTGGTTGATTTTCATTGTGTTTATGGTCGTGTCCTACATCAGAGGGCTACCCAACTTCAAAGGTCAGGTACTTCGAGGGACCGCGCGAGTTTTGTCGGCGCGACCCGAGGTCATGTCGGGGAGATGGTGGCTGACGCCCACCGGCGGGTACTACGTGGCGCGGACCGCGCTGAGGGTGGAAGTCGCCGGCCGCGACCCGTACGACGTGACGATTACCGACCGTGTCCCGAAGCAGTGGGGTGGCCGGGACACTCGTCTTTGCAAAGGCATGACGGTCGCGGTGAAGGTCGATTCCGCCGACCCGCGAAATGTCCGGTTCGATTTCAGCCAGCCGGTGCAACCGCCGCAACCGGTTTAACGTCTTCCGCGGCGGTGCCGAAGTCGCGCACCGGTTGAGGCGCCGGCTGATCACTGGCGGGCCCCCACCGATTCCAACATGGGATGTTAGCGTCGGGTCTCCCGTCGCGGCTGAGAAATAGCCTCTGACCTGCTGTCGAGCCGGTGCCTCCGGCAGGATTCGAACCTGCGGACGCCTGTTGAGAAAACACACCGTTTGAGCTGCTAAAATGAAGTGGCACAACGGATTTGGAGCATGAGGGCATGAGAATATCTAGTACATCTGGAACACAAAATCACTTCGGAGGTTTGCCGGCAGCAGAACGCTCAGGTAGCAACCCTGACAGAGAACATGGCATGTCTAGGACATAGGACCGTCGACGCCGCACTGCGCAATCAGCACAGCCAAGACGGTAGGGACGCTATCGTTGCCGCTAATCTAAGCGCCAACGGGTGCCGAGCTGGCAGCTGCCGTCGAGCAGAACGATGCGGTTGATCTGGCATCTTCAGAATCGAGTAGAACGGGCAGCGGTCGGGGTTCGTCGCACACTGTCGGAAAGGCTTCAACGCCACCTTTAGAGTTGTATCGTCACAGCGCATGGGCGAACCAGACGAAACACAGCCGAAGCCCGAACAGAACCAAGGGACTGCGGACACGGCAACCACGTCCGAGCCGGTACCCGTGGCGGCGTATCAGAGTCCGCCGAACCCGCTCGCGAACGGCAGCCCATCAAAGTCGAAGCGGCGGCGCTCAAACGAGTTTTGGTTGGCCATTACGGGCATAGCGGCAACCCTTGTGGGCGGCGCGCTTGGCAGTTTAATTACCTACCAAACATCGAGTAGGCAGATACAGGCTACGGCTGAGCAGTCGGCGCTTCAGTTTAACAAACAACAACGTTTAACTGCCTATGCCAATTACAATGATTCAGTCACTAACCTCAGTAATGACGAGTTTCGTCTTGCTCAAGCATTTGCTCAGTTTCCTCAAGCCGACGTAAAGTCTATACATTCTGAGTTCGATCCTTACGAAGACGACTTTAAGAAGAACAACCTTTATTCTTCGACCGTTGCGCTGGTGCGGTCTAAAGGCGTTGTCGACGCCCACGCGGCACTTGCGACGAAGCACAATGACTTGCATAATCGCTTCGCAAAGTTACTCATCGCCGCCGAAAGAGGTGATGTGTCAACTGTGCAAATCCAGGTTCAGGAACTAGGCGAGAATCTCAATAGCGGAGACTTAGTAAAGAAGTTTGTCTCAGCCGCCAAGCATGATGTCGGGATGGACGACTAGCTCATGTTCATTTTTTTATAGCGCGCGAAGCCACTCAGTGCTTTGTCGAGTCCAGCGGCGGGAGCCTTTCCATTCCGCATCCGCTGCGGCAACTCCGGCCATGGCCGGGAATTACTTCTTGACGCACCGCTGCACATTGAACAGCGCCGGCACCGACAGGGCGGTCTTGGGGCAACATCGACGCACGTACTGCATTTCGTCGCCACCTTTGAGCCTGACACCCAGACGAACAGGCGTCAGGCGTTGTCGTTGGTAATGATTAGCGCGTGTACCTCTTTGATATCGCACTTTATCAATCTGCCGATCTTGTAGCCCTGAGCCTGCCGTCGCGATGTAGGTGCGGATGGCGTGCCGGGGGGACACACGTTGAGCCGGTCTGCGGCCTTGTGATGGAGATCAGATGACGCTGCGAGATTGCTACGCCGGCATTGCGGTTGGACACAACAGCGGGAACCATTTACAGCCCGTAGGGGAAGCCTGGCATCTGGTGCTGCTCAGGTGATCCGTTGGCGCTGTCGACGCTGCCCCATCTAGGGATTTGCCCACGGAACTCTGTGGGGCGACTGCAAGCGAGATTAGCGGGCTGCGCGGGGCCTGTCAGCTGCGTGAAGCGCCTTGCAGTTACTTGAAGTGCCGCGCGGGGTGAGCGGCCGCTGCCCCGTCGGAAGTTCGACGCCAGAGTCGCCAGAACTGAAGGCCGCAAACTGACGGCGGCTACCGAATGCATGCAAGACAGACACGACGTGCGGTTCGAAAGTCAGAGTGAATCTTGCTTGGGCGCGGCGGCAACCGTCAACGGGCCTGCCGGTATTGCAGGCGTGACTGGTCTCCAGACGGTCACCGTTCCCGGTGGCATGGCATGCGCGGCGCTGGTGGCGCGTTCACGAACTTGGACCGCGTTCATCGAAGCGGAGTCGCTAATGAATCAAGTTGGCAGCACTGCAACGGCGTTCGTGGCGTCAGCAGCAACCGTCAAGTACTTGGCCAGCTTGAAGCGCTTCGCCGGTACGGACCTGAACAGCAACGAGCCGCTATTGACGCTGAATCCCGCTGCCGTGGACCCGAATGCAGGTCTACCGAAGTACAGCATCAACGGCACGCCGCTCTATTGGACGCTGGAAGGTGTCATCCCCGATGGTGTCGTGTGGGCCGTCGACCGTTCGAAGGTGTTCGTGGTGATCCGCGAAGACATCGAGTTGGTGACCAGCCCTTGGCCCTACTTCACCAGCGACAGCATTGCCGTGCGCGGCGTCATGCGGGTCGGCTATGGCTTCCCGCATGCGGCGTCCATCGTGAAAGTGGTTGGTGCGCTGTCGTAACGAAACACCTAGCCCGATCTCTTAGGCGTAAAGCCGACACCGCTCCACAATTATCTGGGCCAGTCGTTCCGGCTCACTGACCATAACCATGTGACAAGTGTCGACTTCGATGAGGGTCTGCACACCACCAAGTGCGTCAATGTATTTGCGCTGCAGTTTCGGCGCGAGGGCACGATCCCGCCGAGTGAGGATCCAGGTGCGGGGAATGTCGTCGGGCATCCCCTGTCGAGACACCTTCTCTGTGAGCATGCGCAGTGACTCTGCATAGAGCTTGCCGGACATGAATCGGCGGCGATGCGAAGGAACGCCGTTCAAGAACACGAACCGCGCATAGGACTTTGGCGTTGGCGTTGGCACGTTTTTCTTTGCTCTGCGCCGGGCGATCGTCCTGATCACCCACGGTGAGCTTTCCACGATCGACGTACCTTCCGGCGGGAGGAACGCGGCGGCGAAGATCATTTCACGTACCCGCGCCGCTCCAAGCTTGGTGACCACTCCAGGCAGCGGCAGAGCCCCCATCGAGTGAGCGACGATGACGATGTCCTTCAACTCGGCGCTCTCGATGTCGCCGACGAGCGAGCCCACATAGTCGGCGATGGCCATTGCCCGCAGGTCTCCCGGCTTGTCCCGTCGTCCCGGCATGTCGAGGGCAAGCACGGTTAACTCGGGTGCCAACCGGTGAATCTCTTCGACAGTCAGCTCCCACGAATCGGCGGCGAGCCCGCCTCCGTGCACCAGAACCAACGCGGGCAGTGACATCGCGGGATCCCTCCATCGCCGTGGCCCTGGACCGCATCGTATGCCCGCGACGCTAGGCGGCGCGCCAGTTTGCCAACGCGCTCTCTTCCCGAAGCGCGCACGCCTGGCCTGACTGCCCCGTCGGGCCCGGCTCCTTCGACCTCCCCGTCGAGCTGTTGGCCGGGCTGGGAAAACCCCTTCCCCCTGTAGGCGGCGCGCACCGGCCAGGACAGCTCATTTTGAGCCGTACGGGTCCGGGGGTTTTTTAGGTGCCGGCCCCGTCCCGGCGCGGATGCTCAGCAAGGATTTCTTCGGCTCGGCGTTTCCACTCATCGAGCAGCGCTTGCCCGTCTAGGAATCGTTGGGCTCCTTCGCTTAACAATTCGAGCGGTGGCCGGACAACACGACTCAATCCATATATGCTTTGCGCGCTTTGCTGAAATTCCCGGACTGAAGTTTCCGCTTCTTCGCCAGCGTCGGCCAGTGAAATTATGCTTTCAAGAAAGTCGTATATCACCGGGTCGATTAGCTCGCTGGCTGGCGTCTTTTTAAGCTGGTTCAGAATGGGCAGTATATTGGCGTTCATAGTAACCGACTGCGTCGCATACAGAGTGCCGGTGTCGCGGAATTCTTTAGCGATAGGCCCCATTTTAGATGCGTATTCATGCAATATCTCACTAACAGCTATAGGTCCATCCGCGCCGGCTGCTGTAATCTTCGGCGAAGTGTCAGTAGCAATTTCACCGGTTTCATTAATCAAGCCAACCAAATGCTCTACGGTTTGTTGCCATTCTGGGAATAGGCGCGCCATCGCCGTGGCTGCGTCGATTAACCCCGGCTCATCGGCTACATCTTCACCACCAGATGGGCGGTTTTCGTCGAGCGCAGCCACAGGCGCAGGAACCTCCGTTTCCTTGGCAGCGATACCGTTTGCGATATCTATGAGCCGCACAGCTAGGCCGTTTACCGCCTGTCGGTACTCGCTGCTTTGTTCGTCAACCAGGCGCAGGTCGATGAATGGTTCATATTGCGCCTTGGCGATTGCGGCTTTCACCTCATCGTCGGAGTTCTCATCTAGGCCGTCGACATCCGCATAGAGTATTGGACACAACAATTCTGGAACACCTTGGGCACGGACATTCTGACTAAAGATCAGCAGCTCCCGACGGCATTCTTCACTGAGGATATATCTGGGAGTGACGACAGCGATAAAGAAGGTCGTCTCGTTTAGTGCATTATCGATTGTCTCGCGCCATTTATGGCCCCAGGCTATCCCGCTACGGTCGGTAAAGAGATCGAGGTTGCGGGCCGTTAATAAACCGAATTCATCTTTAAGCGCGTCGCAGAGGCGGAGGATTCGGCCGTGTTCTGCGTCATTGTCCTTATGAACGTAGCTCCAGAAACCGGACGGCAGTTCGGTGGCGGCAAGATGCATGTCCAGAGCGTAACTTAGAACCCCGCCCGCACTGGACTCAACTAATCCAAAACAACGCTTCTGAATCGTTAAGGTCTAAAGGCCGCGGCAGTCCGTGATAAGGCTCCCGGCAGTGATCGCAAAACTTCGGAACGTTGGGGAAGGCCCTTCGGACAGCGCGCATGAGGTCATCGGTATATTTCCGTAGCTCTGTCGGGCGTGCAGTTGGGTCGGCGGGTACATCGACAAAGCTGGCTTCGATCAGCTTCATTCCCTTACGGATTCGATACACAGGAGCGGCGTATAGCTTGTTCGGGTCATGCTCGCAATCGTCTCGCGTGTTGCAAACGCGACAGCTACCAGACGTTGTACGGTCGCCCCTCACGATGTACAAGCGTTCACGGCTGTGCGCGCATTCCGAAAGATCTTGATCACAAACAGAGCACAATATTTGGGTCGCCACGAGGGTGGGCGAAGCGCCAAATCGCTTATCTGCCAGCAGAACCGGGCATGAACTAATGTAGCTTGTTCCGTTCCAGTCGAATGCGCAACCGAAGGTTTCACGCGTCCAGCGGCCGATTTGGTGCAGAAATTTATGCTCGGGGCCTGCTGCCTCGGTTTCTTCCGCGTACCAATATGCGTGCGCTGCCTCCGTCAAAGCTTCTCGCGCAAGCTTTTCCGCCTCATGCCGTGAGGCAGCAACGGTGTGGCGTGCGGCATGGAGCAGCTCACTCGCACGCTGGTGGAGCGACTGTCTGTGTGCCATGAGCATTTCTTTCCGGTACTCGTCGGCGGGCCCAGCGTCCGCTCCCTCAGCGGGCTCGCCTGGTCCTCCCGTGCAGACGGCGTCTTGTTCGCTCATCCGGTCTTAAGACGGTGGTACCAGCGGTGGCTCAGTAGGGGGTAGCGCTGGGGGGTTCGAAGTAGGTGCCGTCGGTAGGTCTGGTACGGGTGGTGCCAGCCCTTTCATCAGCTCCGCAACCTCAGCGCCGGTGCCCTCGATTTCTTGCCACTCCCAGGAAATGCCATCGGGCCCCTTCGCGCGGGCAAGGAAAAACCGGACCTTACCCTCGCGCTGAGGGCTCAGCCCCAGCCACTGTGACAGTTTGGCGACGGCGAGGCCTGCGCCGACGGCGATAGGGAGACTAAGACCAGCGTTCCAGATGACTTCGGCAGCTGATCTTCTGGCAATGTAGGTACGCTCACTCGCTTCTTGCGCCCACGAGACGGCGATGCCTTCGGACCGCAACAGCTTGGATAGAAGTATTAAGGCATCGTCGTAGATGCCCTTGCCGTCCTCATCGAAGGATTCCGGTAGAAACACGACACCCGCCGCGGGGTCGGACTCCGTAAGCAATCGCTCGATCGCTTGTCGATCGTCGTCATTCACGGGCACCCGTTTAGTGCCGGTGAATGCTGGCAGGTGATGGTTGCGGATCGCACGCTAATCGCACGCCGTGCCTCGTCCAACTATCAAAAACGGCCTCTGAGCTGCATACATATGCTGTGCCCCCGGCAGGATTCGAACCTGCGGCCTTCTGCTCCGGAGGCAGACGCTCTATCCCCTGAGCTACGGGGGCGCACGATATAGAAGTTGCGCCAACTGGGCCCCGCCAGACTAGCGCATCCTGGTGGCCGCTTCGTCACTGCGACGATTCGGGGGGAGAGCACCCGAGCCAATAGGATGGACGCTCGTGACCCCCGCTGACCTGGCTGAGCTGCTCAAAGCCACCGCTGCCGCGGTGCTTGCCGAGCGCGGGCTGGACGCTGCCGCCTTGCCGGCGACGGTCACCGTGGAGCGGCCGCGCAACCCCGAGCACGGCGACTACGCCAGCAACTTGGCACTGCAGCTGGGCAAGAAGGTCGGCGCCAACCCGTGCGAGCTGGCCGGATGGCTCGCCGAAAAGCTGGCCAACGCCGACGGCATCGCCGAAGCGGAAGTGGCCGGACCCGGCTTCATCAACATGCGCCTTGAGGCGTCGGCGCAGGCCGTGGTCGTCAACAACGTGATCGACGCCGGCGACGAGTTCGGTCAGTCGGAGGACATGGCGGGGCACAAGGTCAACCTGGAGTTCGTCTCGGCCAATCCGACCGGACCGATCCACATCGGGGGCACCCGCTGGGCCGCCGTCGGCGACGCGCTCGGCCGGCTGCTGGCCACGCAGGGCGCCGACGTGGTGCGCGAATACTATTTCAACGACCACGGCGCCCAGATCGACCGGTTCGCCAGCTCGTTGATCGCCGCGGCCAAAGGCGAACCGACCCCAGAAGACGGCTACGCGGGCGCCTACATCAACGACATCGCCGCGCAGGTGCTGCAGAAGGCGCCTGACGCGCTGAGCCTGCCCGACGCCGAGATGCACGAAACCTTCCGCGCGATCGGCGTCGACCTGATGTTCACCCACATCAAGGAGTCGCTGCACGAGTTCGGCACCGACTTCGACGTCTACACCCACGAAGACTCGATGCACACCAGCGGGCGGGTCGACCAGGCCCTCGCCCGGCTGCGGGGGACGGGCAACGTCTACGAGAAGGACGGCGCAACCTGGTTGCGCACCAGCGCCTTTGGCGACGACAAGGACCGCGTCGTGATCAAGAGCGACGGCAAGCCGGCCTACATCGCCGCCGACATCGCCTACTACCTGGACAAGCGGCAACGCGGCTTCGACCTGTGCATCTACATGCTCGGCGCCGACCACCACGGTTACATCGCCCGGCTCAAGGCCGTGGCCGCCGCTTTCGGCGAGGACCCGGCCACCGTCGAGGTGCTCATCGGCCAGATGGTCAACCTGGTACGCGACGGCCAGCCGGTTCGGATGAGCAAGCGCGCCGGAACCGTGCTCACGCTCGACGACCTGGTCGACGCCATCGGCGTCGACGCGGCGCGCTACAGCCTGATCCGCTCGTCGGTGGACACCGCCATCGACATCGACCTGGCGCTGTGGTCCTCGGCGTCCAGCGAAAACCCGGTCTACTACGTGCAATACGCGCACGCGAGGCTTTCCGCGCTGGCCCGCAACGCCGCCGAGCTCGGCCTGATCCCCGACACCGGACACCTCGAACTTCTCACGCACGACAAGGAGGGCACGCTGCTTCGCACCATCGGCGAATTCCCCCGGGTGCTGGAAACCGCGGCGTCCCTTCGTGAACCGCACCGGGTGTGCCGCTACCTAGAAGACCTCGCCGGCGACTACCACCGGTTCTACGACTCGTGCCGGGTATTGCCGCAGGGCGACGAGCAGCCCACCGACCTGCACACCGCGCGCCTGGCGCTGTGCCAGGCCACCCGCCAGGTCATCGCCAACGGTCTGACGATCCTCGGCGTCACCGCCCCGGAGCGAATGTGAACGTCCATCCCGCCGGCCCCCGGCACGCCGACGAAACCCGGCACACCGACAGCCCGTTGCGCCCGCAATCCCCCGAGGAGCTGCTGCGGCTGGCGCCGAACGTCTGGCCGCGCAGCACAACCCGCGACGAAGCGGGGGCGGCGGTCATCGGGGGAGTCCCGGTGACCGAGCTCGCGCAGGAGTACGGGACCCCGCTGTTCGTCATCGACGAGGACGACTTCCGCTCCCGCTGCCAAGACATGGCCTCCGCCTTCGGCGGCGGCCACAACGTGCACTACGCCGCCAAGGCGTTCCTGTGCACCGAAATCGCGCGCTGGATCAACGAAGAAGGCCTTTCCCTCGACGTCTGCACCGGTGGGGAACTGGCCGTAGCGCTGCACGCCGACTTCCCTCCCGAGCGAATCACCTTCCACGGCAACAACAAATCCGTCGCCGAGCTGACCGCCGCCGTGAAGGCCGGGGTGGGCCACGTCGTCCTGGACTCGATGATCGAGATCGAGCGCCTCGACGCCATCGCCGGCGAGGCCGGCATCGTCCAGGACGTGCTGGTGCGCCTCACCGTCGGCGTCGAGGCGCACACCCACGAGTTCATCTCCACCGCACACGAGGACCAGAAGTTCGGCCTGTCGGTGGCCAGCGGCGCGGCGCTGGCGGCGGTCCGCCGGGTCTTCGCCACCGATCACCTGCGGCTGGTCGGGCTGCACAGCCACATCGGCTCGCAGATCTTCGACGTCGCCGGCTTCGAAATCGCCGCGCACCGCGTCATCGGCCTGCTGCACGACATCGTCGCCGAGTTCGGCGCCGAAAAGACGGCCCAGCTCTCCACCGTCGATCTGGGTGGCGGCCTGGGCATCTCGTACCTGGCGTCCGACGATCCGCCGCCGGTGGCCGAGCTGGCCGACAAGCTGGGTGCCATCGTGCGCAACGAGTCGGCGGCGGTCGGGCTGCCCACCCCCGACCTGGTGGTCGAACCCGGTCGCGCAATCGCCGGACCGGGCACCGTCACGCTGTATGAGGTGGGCACCGTCAAGGACGTCGACGTCAGCACCATGGCCCACCGGCGTTACGTCAGCGTCGACGGCGGCATGAGCGACAACATCCGCACCGCGCTGTATGACGCGCAGTACGACGCCCGCTTGGTGTCGCGGATCAGCGACGCCCCCGCGGAGCTGGCCCGCATCGTCGGAAAACACTGCGAAACAGGCGACATCGTCGTTCGCGACACCTGGGTGCCGGGCGACCTGCGGCCCGGCGACCTGCTCGGGGTCGCCGCCACCGGCGCCTACTGTTATTCGCTGTCGAGCCGATACAACATGATCGGCCGCCCCGCCGTGATCGCCGTGCGCGCCGGTCGCGCCCGCCTGATCCTGCGCCGCGAGACGGTCGACGACCTGCTGAGTCTGGAAGTGAGGTGACCCGTGTCCGGTGACGAAAAGCCCGTCGGCGTAGCAGTACTCGGGTTTGGCAACGTCGGCAGTGAAGTCGTCCGCATCATCGAGGACAGCGCCGATGACCTGGCCGCTCGCGTCGGCGCCCCGTTGGTGCTGCGCGGCATCGGCGTGCGCCGCGTGGCCGACGACCGCGGCGTCCCGATCGACCTGCTCACCAACGACATCGACGAGCTCGTTTCACGAGAGGACGTCGACATCGTCGTCGAGTTGATGGGACCGGTCGAGCCGGCCCGCAAGGCGATCCTGTCCGCGCTCGAGCACGGCAAGTCCGTCGTCACGGCCAACAAGGCCCTGCTGTCCACGTCCACCGGGGAGCTGGCCCAGGCGGCCGAAAATGCCCACGTGGACCTGTATTTCGAGGCGGCGGTCGCGGGCGCCATCCCGGTCATCCGCCCGCTCACCCAGTCGCTGGCCGGGGACACGGTGCTGCGGGTGGCCGGCATCGTCAACGGCACCACCAACTACATCCTGTCCGCGATGGACAGCACCGGCGCCGACTACGACAGCGCCCTGGCCGACGCCAGCGTCCTGGGCTACGCCGAGGCCGATCCCACCGCCGACGTCGAGGGCTACGACGCCGCGGCCAAGGCCGCGATCCTGGCGTCCATCGCCTTCCACACCCGGGTGCACGCCGACGACGTCTACCGCGAAGGCATCACCAAGGTCACCCCCGCCGACTTCGCCTCCGCGCGCGCCCTGGGCTGCACCATCAAGCTGCTGTCCATCTGCGAGCGCATCACGGGAGACGATGGCCAGCAACGGGTTTCGGCCCGCGTCTATCCGGCGCTGGTGCCGTTGTCCCATCCGCTGGCGACGGTCAGCGGGGCGTTCAACGCGGTGGTCGTCGAGGCCGCGGCCTCGGGCCGGCTGATGTTTTACGGCCAGGGGGCCGGCGGCGCGCCCACCGCATCGGCGGTGACTGGCGACCTGGTGATGGCCGCCCGCAACCGGGTGCTGGGCAGCCGAGGGCCGAGGGAGTCCCGCTACGCCCAACTGCCCATCGCACCAATGGGATTCATCTCGACCCGCTACTACGTCAGCATGAACGTCGCCGACAAGCCGGGCGTGCTGTCCGCGGTGGCGGCGGAATTCGGCAAGCGCGAGGTCAGCATCGCCGAGGTCCGCCAGGAAGGCGTGGTGGACGAGGGTCGATACGTTGGCGCAAAGCACGCAGGCCTCGCTCAAAACGAGCTGGTACCTGCTCGGGCCGGCGTTCGTC
>NZ_LZIR01000052.1 GCF_001667035.1 Mycobacterium sp. 852002-51057_SCH5723018 | reverse complement strand
TGCGGTCAGTTCACCGCAGCCGGGCAGCGCCAGCAGGGAAGGTGCGGCCGCCACGGTGCGTTCTGCGATGCGGTCAGCCAAGGCGTCGATACCGTCGGTCAGCCGGGTGATGTCGGCCAGCTCGTCGCGGGCGAGTTCGGCCAGCAATCCGCTCTGGGTGGCCAGCCAGTCGCCCAGGAGGTGACGTGGTTTGGCTCGATGCAGCGAACCCAACGCGGGCGCTTGGTCGGGGTCGAGTTCGTGGATGCGCATGCGCAGCCGATTGATCGTCGAGGTTCGTTGGGCAACAAGGTCTTCGCGGCGATCGACCAACAGCTTGAGCTCTCGCGACACGACGTCATGGCAGGCGACGGGCAGCTCAGGTTCACGCAGCACCGCCCGGGCTACCGCAAGTGCATCAATGGGGTCAGACTTACCGCGGGTGCGCGCCGAGGCCCGCGCCTGGGCCATCAGCTTGGGCGCCACCCGCACCACCTTTTGGCCGGCGCTTAGCAGGTCACGCTCGAGCCGAGCCGACAATGGGCGGCAGTCCTCGATTCCCCACAACAGCTCGGGGCCGAATTTTTCGCGTGCCCACAGCAGCGCCTTGTCATGACCGGCCGTCGTGGCGGCCACGACTTTCGCCCCCAGTGCGCGCCCGACCTCGTCCACCGCGACGAACGTGTGGGTGCGCTTGTGCACATCGGCTCCAACAACAACCATGGTGGTTGCCTCCTTCGACTCGAAGAGGTGTTAGTTGGGCCGGCCGGCGGACACATCTCAGTCGGGGCGATGCCACGCTCCTATCAAGTCACGCCGGTCGGTCCTTCACACCCGATGCCGGCACAACGCACGAAGGCCAACCCGAAGGCAGCAGTGTCTGCAAGAGCCAAACATCGGGTGATCCAGACCCAACCACCGCCAATGCGGCACCGCCACCATGACACTGAGTGT
>NZ_LZIR01000051.1 GCF_001667035.1 Mycobacterium sp. 852002-51057_SCH5723018 | reverse complement strand
GAGGGGATGTCCTTCCATGCGGCGTTCTTCGACGGTCCGTACAATGCGGCCACCGCTGCTGACCGCTGGCTGGCCCACGCGCGGGTGGCGAGGTCGGGCGGTAGGTCGTTTCCGAAGTGCTGGAGGAAGATGTCCTTCTTCAGATAGAGCTGCGCTTGCTCCTGGGGTGCGCCAGGGGGGAGTACGGGATCGAACAGTTCGCCTTGGGGTCGGGTCAGTACTGAGTCGGCTCCACTGAGCTGGGCAGTCGTCTCGCCCACATCGGGGGCCGCGGCGTCGACAAATACCAGTGCTTTGACGTTGGGATTGCCGGCGGCGGCGTTCGTGATGACCGATCCGCCGTAGGAATGTCCGACCAGCACGATCGGTCCGTTCAGCGTGGCGAGAAAGTTCTTCACATAGTCGGAGTCGGAGTCCAGGTTCTCCAAAGGATTGGCGATCGCGCGTGCCTCGTATCCCTGCTTCTCCAACGCGCCGACTTCGCCACCCCAGCTCGACGCGTCGGCGAAGGCACCGTGGACCAGAACGATGGTGGGCTTCGCACCACTCGGTGGAGGCGCGGCGGGTGCAGGCGCGCCGGATGGAGACGCGGCCGGTGGAGACGCGGCGGGTGCGCAGGCGGCGACGGCCGAGGGGACTGTCACGGCGACCGCCACCGCGGCACTCGTGAGTGCACCCATGCGCACCGTGTGCCAGGAACGTTGAAACATCAGTATTTCCGGTCTGTTTGGGACGTGTTACAAAGCCGCGGCCGAGAAATGTTGGTCGCCGAGGTCTTCGG
>NZ_LZIR01000050.1 GCF_001667035.1 Mycobacterium sp. 852002-51057_SCH5723018 | reverse complement strand
GGCTTGGGTTGCGGGGCGGGGGCGTCGGCGTGTTCATCAGCGGGGGCCGTCGAGGCGGGGGCCGCCTCGGAGGCGGACTCCGGGTTGTAGTCGACCAGGAACTCGTGCCAGCTCGGATCGACCGACGAGGGGTCGTCGCGGAACTTGCGGTACATCTCCTCGACCAGCCATTCGTTTTGACCGAATGGTGAACTGACGTTGCTCACGGCCGCTGTTCGCCTCAATTCCTATGCTCTGCAAGCGCTTTTGCGCGGCGCCCGCGACTTTCTGCGCCCCGGTGCGTGGGGCATCTCACACGCGCGGCGGTTCTTCATGCTTCCGCCCCACTAAGGCTAACCGTTTGCCCGTAATTCGCGAGCGTGACCGGGTACGGGTGAGATGGGCCGCTAGCCGGCTTCATGGATCGGGGGCAACAACCGCAGCGGGCTGGGCCACCGCGCGGGCGGGGCGCCGTACGCGCGGCGAGCGTTGCGGACGATCTTCTTGCCCGCCAGGTAGTTGCCGACGGCGCCGACCAGCGCGCCGATGCCGACCGGAAGCATCTTGCCGAAGAGCAGCGCGCCGCGCCGCACCGTGTACCGCTTGACCCACGACTTGAGCAACCGCTGGTTCAGCCGCGACATCGACGACAGCGGCAGCGTGGCCACGCTTTCCGAAATCCAGCCGCCGTTGGTGCGGCCGGGACCGACCAGTTCGGCGACGGCGTGCTTGCTGTCGTCGCCGGCCAGCACCGCCAGCACCAGCGCGCGGCGCCGTTCCCGGTGGTCGGCGGGAATGCCGTAGACCACCGCCAGCGCCAGCACGAACAGCGCGGTCGCCTCGAGGAACGCCACCGTTTCGGCCGCGGCCGCGGACAGCGCGCTCAAGGTGCCGATCCCCGGGATGGTCGCGGCCGCGCCCACCGCCACGCCGCTGGCCGTGACGACGGACACGTAGCGCTTTTCCAGCTTGGTGGCGATCTCGGCAGGGCTCGCGCCCGGGTACGTGTGCCGCAGGCGGGACACGTAGGCCTCGGCCGCCGGACCCTGCATCCGCGAGCTCCGCTCGATGACCTGCGCCAACGCCCGCGCGGACGCCTTGGGGCGGCCGCCCGTTGCGGCCGTCGCCCGGCCCGGCTCAGACATCTGTGAAGCTTTTCTCCGTCGGCCCCGCATCTTGCTCATCCTGTTGGTGGGTCTGGCCTCTCCTTCGAAAGGCGTCCTTCCAGGCTAACCTGCCCGCCGCGGAACGCCGGGGCGAGCGGAAAGTCTCACCATTAGCGCCGCGGCTGCGCGGCCGATCGGCTCACCGGCAATAATGCAGGCTGGATAGAGGTCGGTGTTGATTCGGGCCGCTGCTCGCGGGTAGGCAAGTCGACCAGACAGGCATTCCTCGTGGGGAGCTGAAGCGGGGTGGTGGGATGACCACGGCGACGCCACGGTCGCCCGGGGCGACCCGGCGCGCGGGGCCAAGCCGCGCCGGCCTCCTGAACCGCGTCACCGCGTTGTCGCACAGCGGAAACCCGTGGAACGCGCTATGGGCGATGATGATCGGGTTCTTCATGATCATGGTCGACTCGACCATCGTCGCCATCGCCAATCCGACCATCAAGGCCGGCCTGCACACCGGATACGACGCCGTTGTCTGGGTGACCAGCGCTTATCTGCTCGGGTATGCGGTGGTGTTGCTGGTCGCCGGCCGGCTCGGCGACCGGTTCGGCCCTAAGAACCTCTATTTGATCGGGCTGGTGATATTCACCGCCGCCTCGCTGTGGTGTGGGCTGTCGGGCAGCGTCGCCATGCTCATCGCCGCCCGCGTCGTGCAAGGGGTGGGCGCCGGGGTGCTCACCCCGCAGACCCTGTCGGTGATCACCCGAACGTTCCCCGCGCAGCGGCGCGGTGTCGCCGCGAGCGTGTGGGGCGCCACCGCCGGCGTCGCCAGTTTGGTGGGGCCGCTGGTCGGCGGCGCGTTGGTCGACGCGCTGGGCTGGGAGTGGATTTTCTTCGTGAACATCCCCATCGGCATCGTCGGGGTGGCGCTGGCCGTGTGGCTGGTCCCGGTGCTGCCCACCCAGACGCACCGGTTCGACCTGGTGGGCGTCGCGTTGTCCGGGGCCGGCATGTTCCTGATCGTCTTCGGTTTGCAACAGGGGCCGGCCGCCCACTGGCAGCCCTGGATCTGGGCGCTGATCGTCGCCGGCGTCGGGTTCATGTCGGCCTTCGCCTATTGGCAGGCGGTGAATCGTGGAGAGCCGCTGATTCCGCTGGACATCTTCAGGGACCGCGACTTCAGCGTGTGCAACGTCGGGGTGGCGGTCGTGTCGTTCGCGGCGACGTCGCTGATGGTGCCGCTGCCGTTCTACGCGCAGGCGGTGTGCGGGCTGTCGCCGACGCGCTCGGCGCTGTTGATCGCGCCGATGGCGGTCGCCAGCGGGGTGCTCGCGCCGTTCGCCGGCCGGATCGTCGACCGATACCACCCGGGCCCCGTGCTCGGTTTCGGTTTCTCCCTGCTGGCGACGGGGCTGACGTGGCTCGCGTTGGAGATGGCCCCCGACACGCCGATCTGGCGGCTGGTTCTGCCGTTCTTCGCGATCGGCGGCGGGATGGCGTTCGTGTGGTCGCCGCTGACGGCCACCGCGACCCGCAACCTGCCGCCGCAGCTGGCCGGCGCCAGTTCCGCCGTGTACAACTCGGTCCGCCAGCTGGGAGCGGTGCTGGGCAGCGCCGGCATGGCCGCGTTCATGACCTCGCGGATCGGCGCCGAGATGCCGCCGCAGCGGCCCGCCGAGCCCCCCGGCGAGGGCGGTGTCGTCTTGCAACTGCCCGAGTTCCTGCGCGATCCGTTCTCGGCCGCGATGTCGCAGTCGGTGCTGTTGCCCGCATTCATCGCGTTGTTCGGGATCGTCGCCGCGCTGTGCCTAGTCGGCTTGCGGCCTTCGGCGTCGGCGGGCGACGGCTACCCCGATGACGCCGACTTCGCCGACGATGACGACTACGTCGACGATGACGACTACGTCGAATTCCTGCTCCTGCGGGAACCGGAGAGCGAACCGACACCCTCGGCAGTGCCGCGGCGGGGGTACGAGCGAGACATCGACGCCGAGCCCGCGGCGGAACGGGTCGCGCGCCCTCGCCCGGCGCCCGCCGAGGTCCGGCACAGCGACAACGTCGATTCGTGGCATGGTCTGCTCGGCGAGCGGGTTTCGCGCGCCGCGCCGATCGGCTATGCGCACAACGGCTCTCGTGTGGAAGGCGGCCAGCGTTTGCGACCTATGGTCACGCCGCGCCCGCACCGGTACCGCCCCGACCCCGACGAGGACCCCACCAGCTACGGCCGGCACTCTAGGTAGGCCGCGTCAGCGCCAGGAATGCGCCGAGGTCGATCAGGCCGGCCGGCGTCGCGGGCAGGTACTCGGTCAGCAACCGTGAGCGCACGATCACCGCGGCGTACTGTGCCCGGCTGACCGCGACGTTGAGCCGATTCCTGTTGAGCAGGAAGGAGATTCCGCGCGGCACGACATCGGCCGACGAGGCCGTCATGGAAACGAACACCACCGGCGCCTGGCCGCCCTGAAACTTGTCCACGGTGCCCACCCGGACCGCGCCGAGGCCGGCCGAGCTCAGCCGCTGGCGCACCAGCGTCACCTGGGCGTTGTAGGGCGCGAGGACCAGCACATCGCCGGCGGTCAAGGGCCGGGTGCCGTGCTCGTCGGTCCACGGCCGGCCCAGCAGGCGCCCGACCTCGGCGGCGATCGCGTCGGCTTCCTCGGGGCTGTCCACCGAATTGCCTTGGTGTTCAACCGAAACCACCTGGACACCGGGCCGGTACCCGTCGAGGCGGCGCGCGGCGGTGCATTCGTGGGAATGCAGTCGTCCCTCGTAGGCCAGGGCCGAGACGGCGGCGCAGACTGCCGGATGCATCCGGTACGAGAGGTCCAGGAAGTAGCCCCGCTCGTCGGGCAGCGTGCGCCGGCCGTCCACCAGCCAATCCAGCGCGGACGTGTCGACCGGTTCGGGATGGGTGCCCTGGCTGACCTGCGGCAGCTGCTGGGGGTCGCCGAGCAGCAACAGGTTGGCCGCCGCCGGCGCCACGGCGATGGTGTTGGCCAGGCAGAACTGGCCCGCCTCGTCGATCACCAGCAGGTCCAGGCTGCCCGGCGGTACCCGGTTGGCGTTGGCGAAATCCCATGCGGTGCCGCCGATCACGCAGCCGGGATGATCGGTGATGAACGCCGCGTATTCGCTGCCGTCGATCTCCTGCCAGCGCGGGGCGGTGCGGTCGTAGCGTTTCTTCGCCACCCGCGACGGATCCAGGCCGGCGTCGATCACGCAGTCCAGCAGGTTCTCCACCGTGGCGTGTGACTGCGCCACCACGCCGACGCGCCAGCCGTGTTCGGTGACCAATCGGCCGATCACCCGGGCGGCGGTGTGCGTCTTGCCGGTCCCCGGCGGCCCGTGCACCGCCAGGTACGACGCGTCGAGGTCGAGCGCCGCGGCGGTGATGTCGGTGACGGTGTCGGCGCTGCGGGGCAGCGGGGCGCCGCTGCGGGTGCGGGGCGCGCGGCGCAGCAGGATGTCGACGACGGCGGTGCGCGGCAGCGCCGGCAACCCGGCGGCGACGGTGGCGGCGGTCGCTTCGATCGACTCCCGCAGCGCCGTGGTGGGGATCGGAGGCCCGGGGGTAAGCGCGAACGGCAGCTGGTGAAAAGCGTTGCCGTCACTGCCGACTCGCTCGACGATGAGCACTTCGCTGGGTACCGCCGGATCGTCGACCGCTATCACTTCGGCGCGGCCGGCCGCGCGCCGGTCCGGGTTGTCGGTCACGCTCGGCGGGGCCGGGGGCTCGTAGAGCGCGAAGACGTTCGTCGTCAGGTCGCCGCGGGCCAGCTTCCCGCGCAGCTGCACCGTCCGCCGCGCCTTGCGCGCGCGGGGCGGGGTGTGCCAGTCGACGCTGACCGACGCGCTGTCGGCGAGGAAGACGTCGGTGTCGTCGGCCCATTCGTCGACGGGGAAGTTCAGCCGGTCGAAGTGCGCCCACCAGAACGGTTTGTCCTCGCGCCGGTGATAGCCGCGCGCCGCGGCCACCAGCGCCACCGCCGTCTGCTCGGGCGTGCGATCGTCGACGCCGGCGTCGCCGGTGAACCTCAACAGAGTCATCGCCGGCTGGTCGCGGTCTTCGACGGTGTTGCCCTCGCGAACCGGTTGGGCGCCAATGGGTATCACGCCGGCCTCGTAGGCGCGCATCATCAGCCAGTTGCGCAGTTCCCGCGTCGAGGTGCAGTCGTAGTGGTTGTAGTCCTCGATCTCCTTGAGCACGGATGCCGCCTCGTCGAACTGGCCGGCGGCGCGTAGCTCGCAGTAGCGGGCATACGAGGTGATCGATTCGGCGGCCGTGGTGACGTCACCGGCGCGCAGCTGCGCCCCCATGTAGAGCGGCTCGAGCGCCTTGAGGCTGAACGACTCGGAGCCGACACGAATGCTCTTGCGCACCAATGGATACAGGTCGACCAGCGTCCCGCTGCGCAGCAGTTCGTCGACCTCGTCCTCGCCGACCCCGTACCGTCCGGCGAGCCTGAGCAGCGCGGTCTTCTCGTACGGCGCGTAGTGGTAGATGTGCATGTTGGGTCGGCGCTTGCGGCGCTTGGCCACCATCGCCAGGAAGGCGGTGAGCGCCTTGCGCTCGTCGAGCCGGTTGTGCGCCCACAACGGGTGAAAGTTCCCCCCGGCCTCCAGGACGCCGAACAGGTATTCCAGGCCCCACTCGTGACCGTCGGCCGTCCACAGCGGGTCGCCTTCGAAGTCGAAGAACAGGTCGCCGGGGTCGGGCTCGGGCAGCAGCGTGAGGGGCTGCGGGTCGACGATCTCGAACTGCGGGGTGCCGGTATCGCGTTGGCGGACTTGAAGTGTGGCCTGCGCGATCAGTTTCGCAAGGGCGGTGGGCGCGAGGTCGGGCACCGGGCCGGCGTGGTCGGCCAGCTCGGCGACCGTGCTGATCCCGGCGTCGACGAGCTTGTCGCGCTGGCTGATTCGCATTCCGGCGACCAGTAGCAGGTCGTCGGCGGCGCGCAGCTGCTCGGTGCACAAGGGACAGCGCAGGCACGCGCTTACGCCCTCGTCGTCCCAGCGCACCGGGGTGCCCGCGGCGTAGTGCTCGTCGAGCAGCCGCTGCAGCAGCGCACGCTGGGAACGGTAGACCGGGATCAGGTCGCCGATGCGGTAGCGGACGACGGTGCCGTCGCCCAGTTCCAATTCGGCGTCCGGTGCGACGGGGACACCCGAGCCGGCCAGCGTGTCGGCATAGGCCGCCAGCTGCAGCAACGCGGTGACCTTGGGCGAGCGCGCCAGCTTGGTGTCGGTGACGCGGTACCGCTCGCCGTCCAAGACCAGGAAGTCGGCGAAGCCGACGAACCGGCCGTCGAACATCGCGGCCTGATACACCACCGGGGCGCGGTCGGCGACGGCGCGTTGCGTTGCCTCGGCGGCGGCCGTCAGCCCGGCCAGCGTGTAGGCGGGGCGGCCGATGATCGCGACGCCGTCGCCGAACTCGTCGCGCAATCTGTCGAGCCGGCGCCGTTCGTGCTCGGTGCCCAGGGTGGCCGTGCGCGCGAGCAGTTCGTCTTCGACGGTGACGGCGGGGCCGCGGCCGAGTTTGGCGTCGAAGTCCCGAAGCAGGGCGTATTCGCAGCGCGCCGCGGCCGCGAGATCCGATGCGCTATAGACGATGCTGTCGCCGACGACGAACACAGCAGCAACTGTAGGTGAGGGGTCCGACGGGGCGGGAGTTCTGCGGGGGCTGCCTTCGGCTCGGGATCGGCCGGCTCTCGACGTCGTTAATTATTGCTTTAAATAATGTGTAATAACTGGCCGCAATGGACCGATTTCACTCCGGCAAATGGTGACTGGCCGGTTCTCTGGCGGGCCGCATCGGCAGCCAGACCGCTTTGTGCGTTTGCGGTGTCAAGCTCAGCTAACACTATGCTGTGCCCACCCAAGGCATATCGCTTCACCACACGTGTGCCGGAAGGGCAAACGCCCGGCCCGACGGCGTGCTGGCATGGGTGGTGCACGTCAATCTCAGCTATGTGCCGTAGCGTATTTCTCGCTAAATCAAAAATTTGCTGTCTACCACGGGCGGCGACGTTGTTTCGTATTCCGGCGCCAGGTTGCGCAGGCGAAAGAATGTAATTTGTCGGCCGGCCCCCACCCTATGTTGCGGCCGAGGCGCGCGGATTGAGCACGTTCCCAGCGGTTTTGCGCCGCGTCCGCCGGAACCGCCGCGCCACTTTGACTCGCTATACACACAGCTATCGTCATCCGAAAGCCGCCGCTTTCACTTTTTCGGCCTTGTGAAATTGATTGGTCCAAGTTTGCCAAAACGGCCGCCAAAAGCATGCGATACGGGTGTATCGTGCAAGCCGTTGTGAAGGACGGGCTCCCGGCGCCGACCTCCTCTCGTGGGATAAGGACTGAAAATGTCGACTTTCGTATTTGCATCGCCTAACGCTTTTGCCTCGGCGGCCGAGAACCTCTCTGGAATCGGTTCGGCGCTCACGTCGGCGAGTTCTGCGGCCGCGCCGGCGACGACGCAGATTGTGGTCGCGGCGCAGGATGAGGTGTCGGCGGCGATTTCAAAGTTGTTCGGCGGCTTCGCCCAGGAGTTTCAGGCGGCGACTGCGCAGGCCGCCGGGTTTCATGACCAGTTTGTGCAGGCGCTGAACGGCGGTGGAGTCCTCTACGCGGCCACCGAGGCCGCCAACGCGTCGCCGCTGCAGACGCTGGAGGACGACATTATGGGTGCGATCAATGCGCCCACCAATACGTTGTTGGGACGCCCACTCATCGCCAACGGCACCGACGGTGCGCCGGGGACCGGGCAGGCTGGTGGGCCGGGCGGGCTGTTGATTGGCAACGGCGGTAACGGTGGCTCGGGGGCGAACGGCACCGCGACCGGGCAGACCGGTGGCGCTGGAGGAGCCGGCGGGTCGGCCGGCTTGTTCGGCAATGGCGGTGTTGGTGGGGCCGGCGGTACCGGCGGCGCCGCGGGGACCGGCGGGCTCGGCGGTAACGGTGGCCCCGGGGGTCTGCTGGGTGGTTTCGGCGGCGCTGGTGGGGCCGGGGGTCTCGGCGGTTCGGGTGTGGGCCACGGCTTGGCGGGCGGCAACGGTGGCACCGGTGGTGTTGGTGGTGCCGATCGGGCGCTGGTGGGCTGGGCCGCCGGGCAAGGCGGTGCCGGCGGGGCCGGCGGTGTCGGTGATACCGGCGCGGCCGGTTTTGCGGGTGGCGGCTCGACCCCCGGCGGGACCGGTGCTCAAGGCTTTGCCGGCGGCGTCGGCGGTCAGGGCGGGGCCGGGGGCACCAACGTCGGGATCCTGGGTTCTGGTGGTGCCGGCGGTGTCGGGGGTGCCGGCGGCATGGGCGGAACCGGTGGAGACGGTGGCACCGGCGTGAACTTTGGGACGGTCGGCGGTAGCGGCGGGACCGGCGGCACGGGCGGGAACGCCGGTGCCGGCGGTGCCGGTGGTTCCGGCGGGTTGTTCGGCTTCAGCGGCGCTGCGGGGGCCAACGGTGTGGGTGGCACCGGCGGCACTGGTGGGGCCGGCGGCGCCGGCGACAACGGCGGCACCGCCGACCAGGCTTTCCAGGGTGGTAACGGCGGTACCGGCGGCAGCGGCGGCGCCGGTATCAACGGCAGCGGTGGCGGCGCCGGTGGCACCGGCGGTCAAGGCGGCCGAGGCGGCGATGGCCAGGGCCTCAGCAGCCCTGACGGGATCGCGCAGGCCGGCGGTACCGGCGGCACGGGTGGCCACGGCGGTGTGGGGACCGACGGCGGCGTGTTCGGCTCCGGTGGCGAGGGTGGCGCCGGCGGGACCGGCGCGAGTGTCGGTGCCGGTGCGACCGGTGGCGCCGGCGGGGCCGGCGGCGCGGGCGCCGCGGGGACGGACGCCGGACTCGGCTACGGCGGCGGCGGCGGTGGTGGCGGCGGAGGCGGCCTGGTCCAACCCACCAACGGTGGCACGGTCACTGACAGCACCGCGACCGGCGGGGCCGGCGGGGCCGGCGGCGCCGGCACAGCCTCTGGGGCTGGCGGGGCCGGCGGCACCGGCGGCTTAGGCTTCGTCCCCGCCGACGGCGCGGGCAGCTCCGTCACCGGTGCCACCGCCACCGGCGGCGCCGGTGGGGCCGGCGGCACCAACGGCGCTACCGGCGGGGCCGGCGGCTCCGGCATCGTCGGTGCTATCGCCGGTGGCACCGTCACTGACAGCACCGCCACCGGCGGCGTCGGGGGCGCCGGCTACGACGGCGGGGTCGGCGGGGCCGGCGGGTTGGGCGGTGTCTTCGGCGGCTCCGGCATCGTCGGTGCTAGCGCCGGTGGCACCGTCACTGGTGCCACCGCCACCGGCGGGGCCGGCGGCGCCGGCTACGCCGGTGGCGTAGGCGGCGTCGGGGGCGCCGGCATTGCCCAAGCCGCCGGGACGGGCAGCACCGCTGACGGCATCGCCACCGGCGGTGCCGGTGGGGCCGGCGTCACCGGCGGCACCGGCGGTGTCGGGGGCGCCGGTGGCGTCGTCGGCTACGTCGGCGGCTCAGCCTCGGGCGTCGGCACCGGAGGGGCCGGCGGTGTCGGCTACGACGGCCACAAGGGCGGCGGCGGTGGCTTCGGCCTTGTCTATGGCAAGTACGGCGCCGCCAGCGGCACCGGCATCGGCGGCGCGGGCGGCGACAGCGGCTTCGGCGGAGGGCCTACCGTCGTCAACGGCGGGGCCGGCGGCAACGGCATGGTCCGCGCGACCTACGGCGGCACCGTCACTGACGGCGCCGCCACCGGCGGGGCAGGCGGGGTCGCCGGCCGCGGCGGCGCCGACCATGGCGGCGTCGGCGGTGCCGGCGGCTACGCCAACGTCTCCGCCACCGGTCCAGGGAGTTCTGTCGCTGACGGCGCCGCGATCGGTGGGGCCGGTGGGGCCGGCGGCGACGCAGGCGCAGCCGCGGGCGCGAGCGGCGGCGGCGGTGGCGCCGCCACCGTCTCTGCCACTAATGGTGGCGCGGTGACCGGCGCCGTAGACACCGCCACTGGTGGTGCTGGTGGTGCCGGCGGTGCGGGCACCGATACCAGTGCGGGCGGGGCTGGCGGCGCAGGTGGCGCGGGCACCGTTTCGGCCGATGGGGCAAGCAGCACCGCGACCGGTAGCGCGACCGGCGGGGCCGGCGGTGGCGGTGGTACGGATGGTGCGACCGGTGGCATCGGTGGTGCTGGCTCCATCACCGCCACCAATGGCGGCGCCGCCACTGGCGTCGCTTCTGGCACCCACACGGCCGCAACTGGTGGCGCAGGCGGGGCCGGCGCCTCCGGCGGGGCTGGCGGTGCCGGTGGTGCCGGTGGTGCCGGCAGCATCATCGCCGATGGTGTGGGCAGCGCTGCGACCGGTACGGCGACCGGTGGTGCGGGCGGTGGGGCTACGGGGGCAGTCAGCACCGGTGGCTACGGCGGCGGCGCCCAGGTCCAGGCCTTCAGCGGCGGCTCCGCTACCGGCACCGCCACCGGCGGTGCCGGCGGTGCCGGCACCGTGGGCGGCGTCGGCGGCTACGGCGGTGAAGGCATCGTCGATGCCCGCAACGGCGGCACCGTCACCACCACCGGCACTGGAGCTACCGGCGGGGCCGGCGGCGCCAGCGGCACCGGACCGGGCGGCGGCGCGGGCGGTGACGGCGGCACCGGCACTGTCGAAGGCGAAAACGGTGGCACCGTCACTGACGGCGCCGCCACCGGCGGAGCCGGTGCGGTCGGGGGGACCGGGGCAGGCAGCTACACGGGTGGGGCTGGGGGCAGCGGAGCCGGTGCCACGGTCGCGGCCGGTCGGCCAGGTAGCTCTGTGATTGACGGCACCGCCATCGGC
>NZ_LZIR01000049.1 GCF_001667035.1 Mycobacterium sp. 852002-51057_SCH5723018 | reverse complement strand
GAGGGCATCTTCACCGCCCTGCAGGCGATCGCGACCGTCGGCTCGGTGATGGGAGGCGGGGAAGGGCCGCCGCCCGCGCGGATCGTGCTTTTGTCCGACGGCGGCGAGAACAAGCCGACCAATCCCAGCGATCCGCACGACGGCGCCTACACCGCCGCCCGGCTGGCCAAGGCCGAGGAGGTGCAGATCTCGACGATCTCCTTCGGCACGCCCTACGGCACCGTCGAGTACGAGGGCGCCACCATTCCGGTGCCCGTCGACGACCAGACGCTGCAGGAAATCACCAAGATCACCGACGGCCAGGCGTTTCACGCTGACAGCCTGGAGTCGCTCGAGGGCGTCTATTCCACGCTGCAGCGCCAGATCGGCTACGAGACCGTGAAGGGCGACGCCAGCCTCGCCTGGATGCTGCTGGGCGCGGTGCTGCTGGCCGGCGCCGTCCTGGCCGGTGAGTTCCTGAACCGCAGGCTGCCCGCCTGAGCGTTCAGGTCGGCAGGCGCCGGTTGATCAGCAGGGCCAGCGCCGCGGCGATCAGGGCGGCGACGACGCCCAGGCGCAGCCAGCCGGCGCTGCCGGGACCGGGCACCGTGCGATACCCGATGTCGTTCTCTATGGCGTTGTAGCTCTTGTTGAGCTCGCTGAGGTTCGTGGCGGTGTAGGACTGCCCGCCCGACAGCCGCGCGATCGTCTTCATCTGGTCCGTCGAGACGGGGACGGCGACCCGCTGCCCGTTCATCTCGATCTCGCCGGCCTTGGTGCCGAA
>NZ_LZIR01000048.1 GCF_001667035.1 Mycobacterium sp. 852002-51057_SCH5723018 | reverse complement strand
GCCCAGACCGGCTGATCGAGCCACAGCCACAGGATCAGCGCGGGAATCCCCGCCCGCAGTCCGGCAGCCGTGGTGCCTGCACCGCCGTGGTGCACGACCGCGCGGCACGTCGGAAGGACGGCGCCGTGGTTGACCGCGTCGACCACCAGCACGTGGTCGAAAGGCGGAGTCTCGCCGAAGTCGTTGGGACCGCCGCAGATCAACGCCCGCTCCCCCAACTGCGCGCAGGCCCCGGCGATCATGGCGACGGTGTCCGCGGCCGACGCGATCGGCGTGCTGCCAAAGCCGAAGCAGATCGGCGGGCTGCCCGGGGCGATCCAGGACAAGACCTCGTCGTCGGCGTCGGTCGCCAGCTGCAGCGTCAGCGCGCCGACGAAGGGGCGTCGCCGGCTCTGTTCCGCCCACGCGATCGCCAGCTCGGGAAAGCAGATTTCGTCATAGGCCTGAATCTCCAGCGGCTGCGGTGGTCCTTCGGCCGTCGCCGGCAGCCCGAGCTGGCGACGTTGCGCGTCTTCGGC
>NZ_LZIR01000047.1 GCF_001667035.1 Mycobacterium sp. 852002-51057_SCH5723018 | reverse complement strand
CCGGGGCATGACGATGGCGGTCACCGACGCCCTGGCCCGCGGCCAGCAGGCCGTGCTGTGCGCGTCGACCGGAAACACCTCGGCCTCGGCGGCGGCCTATGCCGCCCGCGCCGGCATCACCTGCGCCGTGCTGATCCCGCAGGGCAAGATCGCGATGGGCAAGCTGGCCCAGGCGGTTATGCACGGCGCCAAGATCATCCAGATCGACGGCAACTTCGACGACTGCCTGGAGCTGGCGCGCAAGATGGCCGCCGACTTCCCGACCATCTCGCTGGTCAACTCCGTCAACCCGGTGCGCATCGAGGGCCAGAAAACCGCGGCGTTCGAGATCGTGGACGCGCTGGGCACCGCTCCCGACGTGCACGCGCTGCCGGTCGGCAACGCCGGCAACATCACCGCGTATTGGAAGGGCTACACCGAATACCACCACGAGGGCGTCATCGACAGGCTGCCCCGCATGCTGGGCACCCAGGCGGCCGGCGCGGCGCCGCTGGTGCTCGGTGAACCGGTCGCGCACCCGGAGACCATCGCGACCGCGATCCGCATCGGCGCACCGGCATCGTGGGCGGCCGCCGTCAACGCCCAGCAGCAGTCCAACGGGCGCTTCCTGGCCGCGACCGACGAGGAGATCCTGGCGGCCTACCACCTGGTGGCGGCCTCCGAGGGCGTCTTCGTCGAGCCCGCGTCCGCGGCCAGCATCGCGGGCCTGCTCAAGGCGGTCGAGGACGGCTGGGTGGCGCGCGGGTCCACGGTGGTGTGCACGGTGACCGGCAATGGCCTCAAGGATCCGGACACCGCGCTGAAGGACATGCCGACCGTGTCGCCCCTGCCGGTTGACCCGGTACTGGTAGTGGAGAAGTTGGGGCTGGCCTAAGTGGACTCGGGTTGGTGACCCAGATGCTGCCCGCCGGGTTGGCGGCGAGCGCCGTCGTGTCGGCGTCCAGCGCCAACCTGGGCCCGGGTTTCGACAGCATCGGCCTGGCGCTGAGCCTGTGCGACGAAGTCGTCGTCGAGACAACGGATTCCGGCTTGGTCGTGGAGGTCGAGGGAGAGGGCGCCGACCAGGTGCCCCTGGACGCCGGACATCTGGTGGTGCGCGCCATCGAACGCGGGCTGCAGGCGTTAGGGATCAGCGTGCCCGGGATGGTGGTGCGCTGCCGCAACGCCATTCCACATTCCCGCGGTCTGGGATCGTCGGCGGCGGCCGTCGTCAGTGGCCTGGCGGCGGTGAACGGTCTTGTCGCACAGACGGATTCGCCTCCGCTGAGCGTCGACCAGCTGATCCAGCTGAGCTCGGAGTTCGAGGGCCATCCCGACAATGCCGCGGCC
Source organism: Mycobacterium sp. 852002-51057_SCH5723018 (assembly GCF_001667035.1). Classification (GTDB taxonomy): domain Bacteria; phylum Actinomycetota; class Actinomycetes; order Mycobacteriales; family Mycobacteriaceae; genus Mycobacterium. The sequence goes on along the minus strand of NZ_LZIR01000047.1, from coordinate 45,511 downwards.
GCGGTGTTGGGCGGGGCGGTGGTGTCCTGGATCGAGCGCACCGGCGAGCGGCCCGACTACCTGGCCGTACCGCTGCGGCTGCACCCCGACATCCGGCTGTTTTGCGCGATTCCCGAGGAGCGCTCGCTGACCGCCGAGACGCGGGTGTTGTTGCCGGCTCAGGTCACCCACGACGACGCCCGGTTCAACGTCAGCCGCGCCGCATTGCTGGTGGTGGCCCTCACCGAACGACCGGACCTGCTGATGGCGGCCACCGAAGACCTGCTTCATCAACCGCAACGGGCCCCCGCGATGCCCACCTCGGCGGAATATCTGCGACTGCTGCGCCGTTACAGAGTGGCAGCGACGCTTTCTGGGGCAGGCCCCTCGCTCATAGCACTAAGCACAGAACCCGAGTTGCCCCCGCAAGCGCTGGAATACGGGGCCGCGAACGGATTTACCCTCTCCACGATGACCGCCGGCGAAGGAGTTCGCTGGAGCCCGGGCGTCACGGTCGGGAGTTGATCCATGGCGCGGCCGGAGGGTTTGCTTGCTTCCGGCAGAGATGCAGGATATCCTCGGATCCGTCCAGCAATCGCAGCATCTGCATCTGCAAACTACTGCCTTGCCGCTAGGACAACACCAATTCTTCTCGTGAACGAGGTTCGCCGAATTCTCCGCCGATCCTGGCGATCACCGTTGCAGAGTCGATGATTGGGCGCACTCGGCAAATTGGCTGATTGCAACGAACCCCCCGTATGACCTGATCAGCGGGGGAAGAAAGGAAATCCGTGACTGATACGGACCTGTTCACGGCTGGCGAAAGCACCGACAGCACCCAGCAGTCGGACGCCGTGACCCAAGACACACCCGAGGTCAAAACCCCTGCCGCGGGCGGCTCCCTGTCCACCATGGTGCTGGCCGAACTGCGCGCGTTGGCTAACCAAGTCGGCGTCAAGGGGACGTCGGGCATGCGCAAGAGCGAACTTATCGCCGCGATCAAGGAAATCCGGGGACTGGCCAACGGGACCGCGGCCCCCGCCGTCCCGCAGGACGGCGGCAAATCCGACACTGCCACCGCCGAAGCGCCGGCGCAGGCCGAAGCACCGACCGACGCGCCCGTGGCTCACGGCGAACAGAACGGTTCCACCACCGAAGCGCCACGCCGGGAGCGGCGCGGCGCCTCCCGCGACACCGGATCACCCACCCGCACAGCCGATGAGGCGGATCGCGGGGACACCCGGGAGCGTACGGACGCCGCGCAGACCGGGGATGGCAACAAGCGCCAGCAGGGCCGACAGGCCACCAAGACCGACGAGCGCGGGCAAGACGCCGGCAGCGACCAAAGCGGTGACCAGCAGGGCTCGGGCGGCCAGCAGCAGCGCGGCTCGAACCAGCAGGATGAGGACGGCGAAGGCCGTCAGGGCCGGCGGGGACGCCGGTTCCGTGACCGCAGGCGCCGCGGTGAGCGGTCGGGCGACGGCACCGATACCGAGCTGCGGGAAGACGATGTCGTCCAGCCCGTCGCCGGAATCCTTGACGTTCTCGACAATTACGCGTTCGTGCGCACCTCCGGCTACCTGGCCGGCCCGCACGACGTCTATGTGTCCATGAACATGGTGCGCAAGAACGGCCTGCGCCGCGGCGACGCGGTGACCGGCGCGGTTCGCGTGCCCCGGGACGGCGAGCAGCCCAACCAGCGCCAGAAGTTCAACCCGCTGGTCCGGTTGGACAGCGTCAACGGCGGTTCCGTCGAAGACGCCAGGAAGCGGCCCGAATTCGGCAAGTTGACGCCGTTGTACCCCAACCAGCGGCTTCGCCTGGAAACCACGCCCGATCGGCTGACCACGCGGGTCATCGACCTGATCATGCCGATCGGCAAGGGCCAGCGCGCGCTGATCGTCTCGCCGCCCAAGGCGGGCAAGACCACGATCCTGCAAGACATCGCCAACGCGATCACCAAGAACAACCCCGAATGCCACCTCATGGTCGTCCTCGTCGACGAGCGCCCTGAGGAGGTCACCGACATGACGCGTTCGGTCAAGGGCGAGGTCATCGCCTCGACGTTCGACCGGCCGCCGTCGGACCACACTTCGGTCGCCGAGCTGGCGATCGAACGCGCCAAGCGGCTTGTCGAGGAGGGCAAGGACGTTGTGGTGCTGCTCGACTCGATCACCCGCCTCGGGCGCGCGTACAACAACGCGTCACCGGCGTCGGGCCGGATCCTGTCCGGCGGTGTCGACTCCACCGCGCTGTACCCGCCCAAGCGCTTCCTCGGCGCCGCGCGCAACATCGAGGAAGGCGGCTCGCTGACCATAATCGCCACCGCGATGGTCGAGACCGGATCCACCGGCGACACGGTGATTTTCGAGGAGTTCAAGGGCACCGGTAACGCCGAGCTCAAGCTGGACCGCAAGATCGCCGAACGGCGCGTCTTCCCCGCGGTCGACGTCAACCCCTCGGGCACCCGCAAGGACGAGCTGCTGCTGTCGACCGACGAGTTCGGCGTCGTGCACAAGCTGCGCCGCGTGCTGTCGGGTCTGGACCCCCACCAGGCCATCGACCTGCTGATGTCGCAGCTGCGCAAGACGAAGAACAACTACGAGTTCCTGGTGCAGGTGTCCAAGACGACGCCTGGGTCGATGGACAACGACTAACCACCGCGCCGGCGCCGCGCAAACCCTCGCCGGGAATGCGTGGGCGCAGCTCGGTGTTTGGGCAGGTGTGGTTGACCTGGCATAATCGAGCGTCGACTACTCCAGAACCGCGTCAGGTTCGGATTTCACGCCCGACCGCCGCACACGCGGGCCCGGGCGACAACGCGAAGAGGACATCATGAAAGCTGACATTCACCCCGCCTACGCGGAGACCACCGTCCACTGCGGGTGCGGCAACACCTTCCAGACCCGCAGCACCAAGCCCGGCGGCAACATCGTGGTCGAGGTCTGCTCGCAGTGCCATCCCTTCTACACCGGCAAGCAGAAGATCCTCGACAGCGGCGGCCGGGTGGCCCGCTTCGAGAAGCGCTACGGCAAGCGCAAGGCCGCGGCCGACCAGGCCGAGTCGACCGACAAATAGCTGGCTTACCGACGCCCGAACTGTGCGAGCCCGCACAGGCCGGGCGTCGGTTCGCGTTTGGGGTAGGAGGTGACACATGACGCAGCCCGTACAGACCATTGACGTGCTGCTGGCCGAACACGCCGAGCTCGAGCAGCGGCTGGCCGACCCCGAACTGCACAGCAACCCCGACGAGGCGCGCAAAGCCGGACGACGGTTCGCCCGCTTGGCCCCGATCGTTGGCACCTACCGCAAGCTGGTGCTCGCACGCGGCGACCTGGAGGCCGCGCGCGAGCTGGCCGCCGACGATGAGTCGTTCGCCGAGGAGGTCATCGAACTCGAGTCCAAGGTGGCCGAACTGGACACCCAGCTCACCGACATGCTGGCCCCCCGCGACCCCCACGACGCGGACGACATCGTGCTCGAGGTCAAATCCGGTGAGGGCGGCGAGGAATCGGCGCTGTTCGCCGCCGACCTGGCCCGGATGTACATCCGCTACGCCGAGCGGCACGGCTGGAACGTGACGGTGCTCGACGAAACCACTTCCGATCTGGGCGGCTACAAGGACGCGACGCTGTCCATCGGCAGCAAGGGCGACTCGGTCGACGGGGTGTGGTCGCGAATGAAGTTCGAGGGCGGCGTGCATCGCGTGCAGCGCGTCCCGGTGACGGAATCCCAAGGGCGCGTTCATACGTCGGCGGCCGGTGTGCTCGTCTACCCCGAACCCGAAGAGGTCGGCGAGGTGCAGATCGACGAATCGGATCTGCGCATCGACGTGTACCGCTCGTCCGGCAAGGGCGGGCAGGGCGTCAACACCACCGACTCCGCGGTGCGGATCACCCACCTGCCCACCGGGATCGTCGTCACCTGCCAGAACGAACGATCCCAGCTGCAGAACAAAGCCCGCGCGTTGCAGGTGCTGGCCGCTCGCCTGCAGGTGATGGCCGAGGAACAGGCGCAAGCCGACGCGTCGGCCGACCGGGCCAGCCAGATCCGCACGGTGGACCGCAGCGAGCGGATCCGCACCTACAACTTCCCGGAGAACCGGATCACCGACCACCGCATCGGTTTCAAGGCGCACAACCTCGACCAGGTGCTCGACGGTGACCTCGATGCGCTGTTCGACGCGCTGAGCGCCGCGGACAAGCAATCGCGGTTACAACAGGCATGACCATCCTGCGGCGCGCGATCGACTCGGCGGCGGCGCAACTCGCCGAAGCCGGAATCGATTCCGCCCGTTACGACGCCGAGGAGCTGGCCGCTCATCTGGTCGGCACCGAGCGCGGTCGGCTCACCCTGCTCGAGCCGCCCGGCGACGAATTCCTCGGTCGTTACCGCGAGATCGTGGCCGCGCGCTCCCGGCGGGTGCCGTTGCAGCACCTCACCGGGACGGCGGCGTTCGGGCCGGTGACGCTGCACGTCGGTCCGGGGGTATTCATACCGCGTCCCGAGACCGAGGCCATGCTGGAATGGGCGACCGCGCAACGCCTCGCCGCGCGGCCCGCCATCGTCGATGTCTGCACCGGCTCTGGCGCATTGGCGGTCGCACTGGCCCAGCACCGCCCCGCGGCCCGCGTCATCGCCATCGACGACTCCGACACGGCCCTCGAGTACGCGCGGCGCAACGCCGACGGCACCGCCGTGGAACTGGTGCGCGCCGACGTCACGGAGGCCGGCCTGCTCGCCGAACTCGATCGAAGGGTCGACCTGGTGGTGGCCAACCCGCCCTACGTCCCCGACGACGTCGACCTGGAACCCGAAGTGGCCCAACACGATCCGCCGCACGCGGTGTTCGGCGGGGCCGACGGCATGGCGGTGATCGCCGCCGTGGTCCGCCTCGCGGGGCGCTGGCTGCGCCCCGGGGGGCTGTTCGCCGTCGAGCACGACGACACCACGTCGTCGCGGACGGTCGAATTGGTCGAGGCCACAACGCTTTTCGACGACGTCGAGGCCCACCGCGATCTCGCCGGGCGGCCGCGGTTCGTGACGGCGCGTAGGAGCCCTGATGGCTGAGGTGTTCAACTGCTCCGACGCCGACCAGCGCGCCCTCGGAATCACCTCGGCGGTCGGGGCTCTCAAGAGCGGCCGGCTGGTCGTCATGCCGACCGACACCGTGTACGGCATCGGCGCCGACGCCTTCGACAGCACCGCGGTGGCCGCGCTGCTGGCGGCCAAGGGCCGCGGCCGCGACATGCCGGTCGGTGTGCTGGTGGGCTCCTGGCACACCATCGAAGGCCTGGTCTACACCATGCCCGACGGTGCGCGCGAACTCATCCGCGCCTTCTGGCCGGGCGCGCTGAGCCTGGTGGTCGCGCAGGCGCCGTCGCTGCAGTGGGACCTCGGCGACGCCCGCGGCACCGTGATGCTGCGGATGCCTTTGCACCCGGTGGCCATCGACTTGCTGCGCGAGGTGGGGCCGATGGCGGTCTCCAGCGCCAACATCTCCGGCCGGCCGCCCGCGGTGGACGCCGGCGAGGCGCGCAGCCAGCTCGGCGATCTCGTCGATGTCTATCTCGACGCCGGCCCGGCCCAGCAGCAGGCCGCCTCGACGATCCTCGACCTGACCGGAGCAACCCCCCGCATCCTGCGGGCGGGTCCGGTGAGCGCCGAACGGATCGCGGAGGTGCTCGGCGTGGACCCGGGGACCCTGACCGCCTAGAGCTACACAGCGCGAGTGTCCCGGTCTCAGGTTGGTGCAGTACGGTCTCGTGGTGTCCAGCGACCCAGCCAGCCTCGCCGGTGGCTTGTTCGCCCTATCCGACCGCGGCGCCGGTGTTCCGCTGCGCGAGCTTGCGCTGGTCGGGCTGACCGCGGCGATCATCACGTACTTCGCGACGGGGCCGGTGCGGGTGCTGGCCACCCGCCTGGGCGCGGTCGCCTACCCGAGGGAACGCGACGTGCACGTCACGCCGACCCCACGGATGGGTGGGCTGGCGATGTTTGTCGGCGTCGTCGCGGCCGTCTTTCTTGCGTGGCAGCTTCCGGCGCTCACCCGCGGGTTCGTCTACTCCACCGGCATGCCCGCGGTCCTGGTGGCGGGCGCGGTGATCGTCGGCATCGGCCTCATCGACGACCGTTGGGGCCTGGACGCTTTGACCAAGTTCGCCGGCCAGATCACGGCCGCCAGTGTGCTGGTCACCATGGGTGTCGCCTGGAGCGTCCTGTACATCCCGCTGGGCGGCGTCGGCACCATCGTGCTGGACCAGGCCTCGTCGATCCTGCTCACCCTGGCGCTGACGGTTTCGATCGTCAATGCGATGAACTTCGTCGACGGGCTCGACGGGCTGGCCGCCGGGCTGGGCCTGATCACCGCGATGGCCATCTGCATTTTCTCCGTGGGACTGCTGCGCGACCACGGCGGTGATGTGCTGTTCTATCCGCCGGCGGTGATCTCCGTCGTGCTCGCGGGCGCCTGTCTGGGCTTTTTGCCGCACAACTTCCACCGGGCCAAGATCTTCATGGGAGATTCGGGCTCCATGCTGATCGGCCTGATGCTCGCCGCCGCCTCCACGACCGCCGCCGGCCCCGTCTCGCAGAACGCCTACGGCGCCCGGGATGTGTTTGCTCTGCTGTCGCCGTTCCTACTGGTCGTGGCGGTCATGTTCGTGCCGATGCTCGACCTGCTGCTGGCGATCGTGCGCCGCACCCGCGCCGGCCGCAGCGCCTTCAGCCCCGACAAGATGCACCTGCACCACCGGTTGCTGCAAATCGGTCATTCGCATCGCCGGGTGGTGCTGCTGATCTATCTGTGGGTGGGCATCGTGGCGTTCGGCGCCGCGAGCACGATCTTTTTCAATCCCCGCCGTACCGCGGAGGTGATGGTGGGCGCGCTCGTCGTCGCCGGCGTGGCCACGGCCATCCCGCTGATGCGCCGCCGCGACGACTACGAAGACGTGGACTGACGAGTCTACGACACGCGGTAGTAGGGCCGTCTACCATATGGTACGGTGCAGGTAGAACCCCGAAAGAAGCCTCGAGGGTTGACGGCCAACCGGCCAATCGGACGTTTGTCCGGATCGCGTTAATTCAAGAGCGACGGGGGAAACTACCCCTTGGGTCACCCCGGTGTGACGTGCGATACGCTCGGCGGGCCACCGGTCGGTCGGTCGGGTGGTTTCCGCTCTAGCTACTGGGATTGAGGTGCTGCAGTGACGACACCAGCGCAGGACGCGCCGTTGGTGTTCCCCTCTGTTGCTTTCCGTCCGGTTCGGCTCTTTGTGATCAGCGCTGGAATCACCGCGCTGGCGATGCTCGCCTCCGGGCTGTTGGGGCATCTCATGGTCGGCGTGTTCTTCGGCGTCGGGTTGCTGCTGGGTTTGCTCAACGCGCTCCTGGTGCGTCGGTCGGTCGAATCCATCACCTCCCGCGACCATCCGCTGAAAAGGTCGATGGCGGTCAACTCGGCGTCACGGCTGGCGATCATCACCGTGGTCGGGCTGGTCCTCGCCTACGTTTTCCGGCCGGCGGGACTGGGCGTGGTTTTCGGTCTGGCGCTCTTCCAGCTGCTGTTGGTCGCGTCGACCGCGCTGCCGGTCTACAAGAAGCTGCGCACCGGCGAACCGGGCCCGTCCGCGGGCCTGGAGGGCCACGCAGGGACGGAATTGAGGAGCACCAGCGATGATTGAGACGATCCTGGCCGGTTCTCAGATCGAGGTGGGGGAGCACAACACCGCGAAGTGGCTCGGGCTGACCGTCAACACCGACACCGTGCTGTCGACGGCCATCGCCGCCGTGATCGTGGTCGCGCTGGCCTTCTTCCTTCGCTCCAAGGTGACGTCGACCGACGTTCCCAGCGGCGTCCAATTGTTCTGGGAGGCCATCACCATCCAGATGCGCAACCAGATCGAGAGCGCCATCGGGATGCGGATCGCGCCGTTCGTGCTGCCGCTGGCCGTCACGATTTTCGTGTTCATCCTGATCTCCAACTGGCTGTCGGTGCTTCCGCTGCAGTACACCGACAAATCCGGTCACGCCACCGAGCTGCTCAAATCGGCGGCGGCCGACATCAATTACGTGCTGGCACTGGCCCTTTTCGTGTTCGTCTGCTACCACGCGGCCGGGATCTGGCGCCGTGGCATCGTCGGGCATCCGGTCAAGGTCCTCAAGGGGCACGTGGCTTTCCTGGCGCCGATCAACCTCGTCGAGGAATTGGCCAAGCCGATCTCGTTGTCGCTCCGACTCTTTGGCAACATCTTCGCCGGCGGCATCCTGGTGGCGCTGATCGCGATGTTCCCGCCGTACATCATGTGGTTGCCCAACGCCATCTGGAAATCGTTCGACCTGTTCGTCGGCGCGATCCAGGCCTTCATCTTCTCGATCCTGACCATCTTGTACTTCAGCCAGGCCATGGAACTGGAAGAGGATCACTGAAACCTGGTAGACCGCTACCAGATAGCCACCAGATAACGCTAGATAAAGGAGAAGAGAATGGACCCCACTATCGCTGCCGGTGCCCTCATCGGTGGTGGACTGATCATGGGTGGCGGTGCGATCGGTGCCGGTATCGGCGACGGTGTCGCGGGTAACGCGCTGGTTGCGGGTATCGCCCGGCAGCCGGAGGCACAGGGCCGGTTGTTCACGCCGTTCTTCATCACCGTCGGTCTGGTTGAGGCGGCCTACTTCATCAACCTGGCCTTCATGGCGTTGTTCGTCTTCGCCACCCCCGTCACGTAGTTCCGCGCCGTGATGGGTGACTCGAACCTGATTGTGCTGGCGTCCAGCCAGGCCGAAGGGGGCAAGGGGGGCGGCAGCAACTTCCTCGTTCCCAATGGCACCTTCTTCTTCGTGCTGGCCATCTTCCTGATCGTGCTCGCCATCATCGGCACGTTCGTGGTGCCGTCGATCATGAGGGTGGTGCGCGAACGCGACGCCATGGTCGCCAAGACCGCCGCCGACAACAAGAAGTCGGCCGAGCAGTTCGAGGCCGCCCAGGCCGACTACGAAGAAGCCATGAAGGAAGGCCGCGTGCAGGCGTCGTCCTTCCGGGACAATGCCCGGGCAGAAGGTCGTAAGGTCGTCGAAGACGCGCGCGCCCGTGCCGAGCAAGAGGTGATGTCGACGTTGCAGCTGGCCGCCGAGCAATTGAAGCGGGAGAGGGACACCGTGGAACTGGATCTGCGGGCCAACGTCGGAAACATGTCGGCGACCCTGGCAAGCCGCATCCTGGGCGTCGAGGTCGCGCCCACCGCCGCGGCAACCTCCGCAACTGGGTCATCCGGGCGGTAATCACCAATGTCGACTTTTTTCGGACAGCTGTTCGGGTTCGCGATCATCGTGTTGATCGTGGTGCGGTATGTCGTGCCGCCAGTGCGGAACTTGATGAACGCCCGGCAGGACGCGGTGCGCCAGCAGTTGGCCGATTCGGCCGCGGCCGCCGAGCGGCTCACCGAGTCGACCACCGCCCACAGCAAGGCGGTGGAAGCCGCCAAGTCGGAGGCGGAACGGGTTGTCGAAGAGGCCCAGGAAGACTCGCAACGGATCGCCGAACAATTCCGGACCCAGGCCGAGGTCGAGGCGGAACGCATCAAGGTGCAGGGTGGGCGCCAGGCCGAGCTGCTTCGGTCGCAGCTGACCCGTCAGCTCCGGCTCGAGCTGGGCCACGAATCCGTGCGACGGGCCAGAGACTTGGTGCGCAACTACGTCGGCGACGCGGCGCAACAGTCGGCCACCGTGGACCGGTTCCTGGACGAACTTGACGCGATGGCGCCGGCATCCGCCAACGTCGAGTACCCCCTGATGAAGAGGATGCGCTCGGCCAGTCGCCAAGCACTTGAAAACTTGTCAGACCGGTTCAACACGATCGCCAAAAACCTTGACAACAAAGGACTTTCCACCGTCTCCAGCGAGCTGGTCTCGGTGGGCCAGATGCTGGACCGCGAAATCGTCGTCACCCGCTATCTCACCGTGCCCGCCGAAGACGCGGGCCCGCGCGTCCGGTTGGTCGAACGACTGGTCTCCGGCAAAGTCGGCGACGCCACGCTCGACGTTCTTCGGGCAGCAGTCTCGGAGCGTTGGTCGGCCAACTCCGATCTGGTCGATGCCATCGAACACGTGTCACGGCAAGCGCTGCTGGAAGTCGCCGAACGTGAGGACCGCGTGGACGAGGTCGAAGACCAGCTGTTCAGGTTCTCTCGCGCCCTCGAGCTGCAGCCGCGACTTGCCATCCTGTTGGGTGACTACGGCACCCCGGCCGAAGGTCGGGTGGGCTTGCTGCGCAAGGTGCTTGACAACGCCAGCGGCAGGGTAAACCCGGTCGCGAGGACACTTCTCACCCAGACTGTCGAGCTGCTCCGAGGCGAGCCGGCCGAGGAAGCCATGAAGTTCTTGGCGGATGTCGCGGTGGCGCGGCGCGGCGAAATCGTCGCGCAGGTCAGCGCCGCAGCCGAACTCAGCAACGCCCAGCGCACCCGTGTCACCGAGGTTCTCAGCCGGATCTACGGCCACCCGGTGACTGTGCAGGTGGACATCGACCCCGACCTGCTGGGCGGGCTGTTGATCGCCGTGGCCGACGAGGTGATCGACGGGACGCTCTCCTCTCGGTTGGCAGCGGCCGAGGCTCAGTTGCCCGACTGAGCGACAACCAACCATCACAACCAGACGCGAACGAAGATCAAGTAGGAAGACGAAAAGCCATGGCAGAGTTGACAATCTCCGCTGACGACATCCAGAGTGCCATCGAGGAGTACGTAGACTCCTTCACCGCCGACACCTCCCGTGAGGAGGTCGGGACCGTCGTCGACGCGGGGGACGGCATCGCGCACGTCGAAGGGTTGCCGTCCGTCATGACCCAGGAGCTGCTCGAGTTCCCGGGCGGGGTCCTCGGCGTCGCACTCAACCTCGACGAACACACCGTCGGCGCCGTGATCTTGGGTGATTTCGAGAAAATCGAAGAGGGCCAACAGGTCAAGCGCACCGGCGAGGTCCTGTCGGTGCCGGTAGGCGACGCCTTCTTGGGCCGGGTGGTCAACCCACTGGCCCAGGCGATAGACGGCCAGGGCGACATCGAGACCGACACCCGCCGCGCACTGGAGATCCAGGCGCCGTCGGTGGTGCAGCGCCAAGGCGTGAAGGAGCCGCTGCAGACTGGGATCAAGGCAATCGATGCGATGACCCCGATCGGCCGCGGCCAGCGCCAGCTGATCATCGGCGACCGCAAGACCGGCAAGACCGCCGTCTGCGTGGACACCATCATCAACCAGCGCCAGAACTGGGAGTCGGACGACGAGCGCAAGCAGGTGCGCTGCGTCTACGTCGCCATCGGCCAGAAGGGCACCACGATCGCCGCCGTCCGCAGGGCGCTCGAAGAGGGCGGTGCGATGGACTACACCACCATCGTCGCTGCGCCCGCTTCGGACTCTGCCGGCTTCAAATGGCTTGCGCCGTACACGGGTTCGGCGATCGCGCAGCACTGGATGTACGAAGGCAAGCACGTGCTGATCGTCTTCGATGACCTGAGCAAGCAGGCCGAGGCGTACCGCGCGATCTCGCTGCTGCTGCGCCGGCCGCCCGGCCGCGAGGCCTACCCGGGCGACGTGTTCTACCTGCACTCGCGGCTGTTGGAGCGCTGCGCCAAGCTTTCCGACGACCTCGGTGGCGGCTCGCTGACCGGACTTCCCATCATCGAGACCAAGGCCAACGACATCTCGGCCTACATCCCCACCAACGTCATCTCGATCACCGACGGCCAGTGCTTCCTGGAGTCCGACCTGTTCAACCAGGGCGTCCGGCCGGCCATCAACGTCGGTGTCTCGGTATCCCGAGTGGGTGGTGCGGCGCAGATCAAGGCGATGAAAGAGGTGGCCGGCTCGTTGCGGTTGGACCTGTCGCAGTACCGCGAACTGGAATCCTTCGCGGCCTTCGCTTCCGATCTTGACGCCACCTCCAAGGCGCAACTGTCGCGCGGTGAACGGCTGGTGGAGTTGCTCAAGCAACCGCAGTACCAACCCATGCCGGTTGAGGAGCAGGTGGTCTCGATATTCCTGGGTACCGGCGGCCACCTGGACTCGGTGCCCGTCGAGGACGTCAGGCGGTTCGAAACCGAGTTGCTGGACCACATGCGGGCTTCGGAGGAGAAGTTCCTGGCCGGCGTCCGCGACAGCGGGAAGCTCTCCGAAGAGGGCGAGAACCAGCTCACCGAGATCATCAATAACTTCAAGAAGGGCTTCGCGGCCAGCGACGGTGGATCGGTCGTGCCCGATGAGCATGCGGAGCCACTGGAAGACGAAGAAAAGGAATCCGTCAAGGTCAAGAAGCAGAAGCAGTCCGGCGACGGCAAGGAGGGCTCCGACCAGAAGGGTGGCTCGGAGGGCAAGGGCGGCTCCGAGAGCAAGGGCGGCTCGGAGAACAAGGGCGGCTCCGAGAAGAAAAAGAAGTAGCACACAATGGCTGCCACACTTCGGGAACTACGCGGCCGGATTCGCTCGGCAGGGTCGATCAAAAAGATCACCAAGGCCCAGGAGATGATCGCGACCTCGCGCATCGGTAGGGCACAGGCCCGCCTAGTGGCCGCAAGGCCGTACGCGTTCCAGATAACCTCGATGCTGACCACCCTGTCCGCCGAAGCGGCTCTCGACCATCCTTTGCTGGTCGAGCGAGAAGAACCGAAGCGGGCCGGCGTCCTGGTGGTGTCGTCGGACCGCGGTCTGTGCGGCGCGTACAACTCCAGCATCTTCCGGCGCTCCGAGGAGCTGTTCGCCCTGCTGAGGGAGGAAGGAAAGACGCCGGTTCTGTACACGGTGGGGCGAAAGGCGCTGAACTACTACAAGTTCCGCAACTGGGACGTCACCGAATCGTGGACGGGGTTCTCCGAGCAACCCAAGTACGAAAACGCCGCGGAGATCGCCTCGACCCTGGTCGAGGCTTTCATGAAGGGCGAGGGGGACGAGGAGGACCGGCAGTCAGAGGATGGCCAGGGTGTCGACGAACTGCACATCGTCTACTCGGAGTTCAAGTCGATGATGTCGCAAGCGGCGGCGGCGCACCGTATTGCTCCGCTGGTGGTGGAGTATGTCGAGGATTCCGACGAACTCCACACGCTGTACTCGTTCGAGCCGGACGCGACAACGCTTTTCGAATCGTTGTTGCCGCGTTACGTAACGACTCGCGTCTACGCGGCGTTGCTTGAATCGGCGGCATCGGAGCTGGCATCGCGACAACGAGCGATGAAGTCGGCAACCGACAACGCGGACGACCTGATCAAAGAGCTGACGCTGATGGCGAACCGCGAGCGGCAGGCTCAAATTACCCAGGAGATAAGCGAAATCGTCGGCGGCGCAAACGCGCTCGCCGATGCGAAGTAGCGCACGAGGAAGAAGAGAAATTATGGCTGCTACTACTGAAACGACCGAAAAGACCGAAAAGGCCGAAAAGGCCGAAAAGAACGGCAAGTCCGGGGAATCCGACACCAGCGGCCGCGTGGTACGGGTCACCGGCCCAGTCGTCGACGTGGAGTTCCCACGCGGTTCCGTCCCCGAGCTGTTCAACGCCCTCCACGCCGAAATCACCTTCGAGGAGCTCAAGAAGACCCTGACGCTGGAGGTCGCGCAGCACCTCGGCGACAGCCTGGTTCGTACCATTTCGTTGCAGCCCACCGACGGCTTGGTGCGCGGCGTCGAGGTCATCAACACCGGCCACTCGATCGAGGTGCCCGTCGGTGAGGACGTCAAGGGCCACGTGTTCAACGCCCTGGGCGACTGCCTGGACGAGCCGGGGTACGGGGAAGACTTCGACCACTGGTCGATCCACCGCAAGCCGCCGGCGTTCGAAGAGCTCGAGCCCCGCACCGAGATGCTCGAGACCGGCCTGAAAGTCGTGGATCTCCTCACTCCGTATGTGCGTGGCGGCAAGATCGCGCTCTTCGGCGGTGCCGGCGTGGGCAAGACGGTGCTGATTCAGGAGATGATCAACCGTATCGCCCGAAACTTCGGCGGTACTTCCGTTTTCGCCGGTGTGGGGGAGCGCACCCGCGAGGGCAACGACCTCTGGGTCGAGCTCAAGGAAGCCGACGTGCTCAAGGACACCGCCCTGGTGTTCGGCCAGATGGACGAGCCGCCCGGCACCCGTATGCGGGTGGCACTGTCCGCCCTGACGATGGCGGAGTGGTTCCGCGACGAGGCCGGCCAGGACGTGTTGCTTTTCATCGACAACATCTTCCGGTTCACCCAGGCCGGATCCGAGGTGTCCACGCTGCTCGGCCGTATGCCGTCCGCGGTGGGTTACCAGCCCACCCTGGCCGACGAGATGGGTGAGCTGCAGGAGCGCATCACCTCGACGCGGGGCCGCTCGATCACGTCGATGCAGGCGGTCTACGTGCCCGCCGACGACTACACCGACCCTGCGCCGGCAACCACGTTCGCGCACCTGGACGCCACCACCGAGCTCTCCCGTAACGTGTTCTCCAAGGGCATCTTCCCCGCGGTGGACCCGTTGGCGTCGAGCTCGACGATCCTCGACCCGAGTGTCGTCGGTGACGAGCACTACCGCGTGGCGCAGGAGGTCATCCGGATCCTGCAGCGATACAAGGACCTTCAGGACATCATCGCGATCCTCGGCATCGACGAGTTGTCGGAGGAGGACAAGCAGCTCGTCCAGCGCGCCCGGCGCATCGAGCGGTTCCTTTCGCAGAACATGATGGCGGCCGAACAGTTCACCGGCCAGCCGGGTTCGACGGTGCCGCTCAAGGAGACGATCGAGGCGTTCGACCGCCTGACCAAGGGCGAGTTCGACCACATACCCGAACAGGCCTTCTTCCTGATCGGTGGCCTCGACGACTTGGCCAAGAAAGCCGAAAGCTTCGGCGCCAAGCTTGATTCCTGACGACGCAGTTAGAAGGCTGTGAAGAGGGGCTGAAAGGTACTGTGGCATGGCGGAATTGAATGTTGAGATAGTCGCGGTCGACCGTGAGATCTGGTCGGGCGAGGCAACGTTCCTATTCACCCGCACCACCGTCGGTGAGATCGGCATCCTGCCCCGCCACATCCCGCTGGTGGCCCAGCTGGTGGACGACGCCATGGTCCGCCTCGAGCGGGACGGTGAGGACGATCTGCGGATCGCCGTTGACGGCGGGTTCCTGTCGGTAACCGAGGAGACCGTCACCGTTCTCGCCGAATCGGCCGAGTTCGACTCGGAGATCGATGAGGCCTCCGCCAAGGAAGATTCGGAGTCCGACGATCCCCGCATCGCCGCTAGGGGACGCGCCAGACTGCGCGCCGTCGGCGCGATCGACTAACCGCTGATGAGCGCGCCCATGGTTGGCATGGTCGTGCTCGTCGTCCTGCTAGCGGCGGCAGTGGTGGCCCTGAGTTATCGGTTGTTGAAGCTGCGCCAGGGCGGAACGGCGGGGATCATGCGAGACATTCCGGCGGTGGGGGGCCACGGCTGGAGGCACGGCGTGATCCGCTACCGCGGCGGCGAGGCCGCCTTCTACCGGCTGTCCAGCCTGCGCTTGTGGCCCGATCGCCGGCTCAGCCGCCGTGGCGTGGAGATCGTGGCGCGACGCGCGCCGCGCGGGGACGAATTCGACATCATGACCGACGAGATCGTCGTGTTGGAGCTGCGCGACACGACGCAGGATCGCAGGTCCGGTTACGAGATCGCGCTCGACAAGGGCGCATTGACCGCGTTCCTGTCCTGGCTGGAGTCGCGTCCTTCACCGAGGGCGCGCCGGCGCAGCGTGTGAACGCAAACGTCAGGTGGCAGAAGGGCTCTGCCAGGGGGCGACGGTCTGGCAGCCGTATTCTTCGGGGGCGACGTCGCGCAGCGTCTCGCTGAATTGCCAGCGGTGGCCGGCCAAATCCTCGACGGTGCACTCGCGTTCGCCGTACTCGCGGTCGACGGGCGGCTCCAGCACCTTCGCCCCGGCCGCCCGGGCGCGTTCGAACTGGGCGTCTACGTCGTCCACCCGCACCTTGATCTCGTGCGTGACGACGTTGGTCTGCGGGGGTTGCCGCTCACTCGCCACATCCGCGACGATCATTGCGCCGTCGGCGCCGATGCTCATTTGCGCTCGATGACTTTCCCCAATCCGGGTTCGCTCGACGAAGCCGAATGCCGCCGTAAGCCAGTCCACCGCCGCTCGCACGTCGGGATAGACAAGCACCGGGATTACCGTTGCCGGGGGGATGGACCGATTGTGTTTCATTGCGGCGCTTGCGCTTTCCCTAGCCGGCGCTCGGCGCGCCGCCGCCCTGCCGCCCCCCGGGTTTCCAAAGTACGTCCCCGCCGGGGTTGGCCGCCCGCGCGAGGATGAACAGCAGATCCGACAGCCGGTTCAGATATTTCGCGGGTAGCACGTTCACCCCGTCCGGCTGGGACTCGACCGCGGCCCACGCCGACCGCTCGGCGCGGCGCACCACGGTGCGCGCCACGTGTAACAGCGCAGATAGCGGCGAACCACCCGGCAGCACAAAGGAACTCAGCGCCGGCAAGGGTTCGTTGTACTTGTCGCACCACCCTTCCAGCCGGTCGACGTAGGCCTGCGTAACCCGCAGTGGCGGATATTCAGGGCTTTCCACTACCGGCGTGGACAGGTCGGCGCCTGCGTCGAACAGGTCGTTCTGGATCTGCCGCAGCACAGCGCCGATTTCCTCGTCAGGCTGACCCAGGGCGACCGCGACGCCGATCGCCGAGTTGGCCTCGTCGCAATCCGCGTACGCCACCAACCGGGGGTCGTTCTTCGAGACCCGTGAGAAATCGCTCAATCCCGTCGTCCCGTCGTCGCCGGTTCGCGTATATATGCGGGTCAGGTGTATCGCCATGAGAAAACGGTACCCGGCTGGCCGACTCGGCTGACTGACAAGCCGAAAGCGCTTCACTAGACTGACGCGGGTGGCTGAGCGATTCGTGGTGACCGGAGGCAACCGGTTGTCAGGCGAAGTCGCTGTCGGGGGAGCCAAGAACAGCGTGCTCAAGCTGATGGCCGCGACGCTGCTGGCCGAGGGCACCAGCACCATCACCAACTGTCCCGACATCCTCGATGTGCCCCTGATGGCGGAGGTACTGCGCGGTTTGGGCGCCACCGTCGAACTCGACGGCGACGTCGCCCGGATCACCTCGCCCGACGAGCCGAAGTACGACGCCGACTTCGCGGCGGTGCGGCAGTTCCGGGCCTCGGTGTGTGTGCTGGGGCCGCTGGTCGGCCGGTGCAAGCGGGCCCGCGTAGCGCTGCCTGGCGGTGACGCGATCGGGTCGCGTCCCCTGGACATGCATCAGGCGGGCCTGCGGCAGCTGGGTGCGCAGTGCAACATTGAGCATGGATGTGTGGTCGCTCAGGCAGACGCCTTGCGCGGGGCGGAGATTCAGCTGGAGTTCCCATCCGTGGGAGCCACCGAGAACATCCTGATGGCGGCCGTGGTGGCCGAGGGGGTCACCACGATTCACAACGCGGCGCGCGAACCCGACGTCGTCGACCTGTGCACGATGCTCAACCAGATGGGCGCCCAGATCGAGGGAGCGGGTTCCCCGACCATGACCATCACCGGCGTACCGCGGCTGCACCCGACTGAGCACCGGGTGATCGGAGACCGCATCGTCGCCGCCACCTGGGGCATCGCCGCGGCGATGACCCGCGGAGACATAAAGGTGACCGGCGCCGACCCCGCGCACCTCCAGGTGGTGCTGCACAAACTGCACGACGCGGGCGCCACGGTCACCCAAACGGACGACAGCTTCCGGGTGGCCCAGTATGAGCGCCCGAAGGCCGTCAACGTCGCGACCTTGCCGTTCCCCGGTTTTCCGACCGATCTGCAGCCGATGGCCATCGCGCTGGCCTCGATCGCCGACGGCACGTCGATGATCACGGAGAACGTGTTCGAGGCGCGGTTCCGGTTCGTCGAGGAGATGATCCGGCTCGGCGCCGATGCCCGCACCGACGGGCACCACGCCGTCGTCCGTGGTCTCCCGCAACTTTCGAGCGCTCCGGTGTGGTGTTCGGACATCCGGGCCGGCGCCGGCCTGGTGCTCGCCGGGCTGGTCGCCGACGGCGACACCGAGGTCCACGACGTCTTTCACATCGATCGGGGCTACCCGTTGTTCGTGGAAAACCTGGCGATTTTGGGAGCCGAGATCGAGCGGGTAGAGTAGTCAAAGTCAGTGCCCCACAAGGGCGGTCACCACTCAAAGGTGGCCCATCCCGGGGCCTTGACTCCCTCGCTGGAGGGTACTAACCTGGCACGGCTGCCCCCGCAGCGGTCACCGCACAAGATGACCAAAACTGGGGCTTGACGCCTCCGCCGGAATGGTATTAAGCTGGCAGGGTTGCCCGGAAGCGGGCGAAAAAACAAGTAAGAGTGTTGTTTGAGAACTCAATAGTGTGTTTGGTCTTTATTTTGTTGTTGTTTTTTTGGCCATACTCTGCACTCCCCGTGTGTGGGTATGGTCGTTTTTTTGATGCCAGTAAATTTGGTGTCTTTTTGTTAGGTCAGATTTTCTCTGATTGTGAATTCACCTCGTTAGCGAGGAGATTTTGTTTGGAGAGTTTGATCCTGGCTCAGGACGAACGCTGGCGGCGTGCTTAACACATGCAAGTCGAACGGAAAGGTCTCTTCGGAGATACTCGAGTGGCGAACGGGTGAGTAACACGTGGGTAATCTGCCCTGCACTTCGGGATAAGCCTGGGAAACTGGGTCTAATACCGGATAGGACCTCAAGGCGCATGCCTTCTGGTGGAAAGCTTTTGCGGTGTGGGATGGGCCCGCGGCCTATCAGCTTGTTGGTGGGGTGACGGCCTACCAAGGCGACGACGGGTAGCCGGCCTGAGAGGGTGTCCGGCCACACTGGGACTGAGATACGGCCCAGACTCCTACGGGAGGCAGCAGTGGGGAATATTGCACAATGGGCGCAAGCCTGATGCAGCGACGCCGCGTGGGGGATGACGGCCTTCGGGTTGTAAACCTCTTTCAGCAGGGACGAAGCGCAAGTGACGGTACCTGCAGAAGAAGCACCGGCCAACTACGTGCCAGCAGCCGCGGTAATACGTAGGGTGCGAGCGTTGTCCGGAATTACTGGGCGTAAAGAGCTCGTAGGTGGTTTGTCGCGTTGTTCGTGAAAACCGGGGGCTTAACCCTCGGCGTGCGGGCGATACGGGCAGACTGGAGTACTGCAGGGGAGACTGGAATTCCTGGTGTAGCGGTGGAATGCGCAGATATCAGGAGGAACACCGGTGGCGAAGGCGGGTCTCTGGGCAGTAACTGACGCTGAGGAGCGAAAGCGTGGGGAGCGAACAGGATTAGATACCCTGGTAGTCCACGCCGTAAACGGTGGGTACTAGGTGTGGGTTTCCTTCCTTGGGATCCGTGCCGTAGCTAACGCATTAAGTACCCCGCCTGGGGAGTACGGCCGCAAGGCTAAAACTCAAAGGAATTGACGGGGGCCCGCACAAGCGGCGGAGCATGTGGATTAATTCGATGCAACGCGAAGAACCTTACCTGGGTTTGACATGCACAGGACGCGTCTAGAGATAGGCGTTCCCTTGTGGCCTGTGTGCAGGTGGTGCATGGCTGTCGTCAGCTCGTGTCGTGAGATGTTGGGTTAAGTCCCGCAACGAGCGCAACCCTTGTCTCATGTTGCCAGCGGGTAATGCCGGGGACTCGTGAGAGACTGCCGGGGTCAACTCGGAGGAAGGTGGGGATGACGTCAAGTCATCATGCCCCTTATGTCCAGGGCTTCACACATGCTACAATGGCCGGTACAAAGGGCTGCGATGCCGCAAGGTTAAGCGAATCCTTTTAAAGCCGGTCTCAGTTCGGATCGGGGTCTGCAACTCGACCCCGTGAAGTCGGAGTCGCTAGTAATCGCAGATCAGCAACGCTGCGGTGAATACGTTCCCGGGCCTTGTACACACCGCCCGTCACGTCATGAAAGTCGGTAACACCCGAAGCCAGTGGCCTAACCCTTTGGGAGGGAGCTGTCGAAGGTGGGATCGGCGATTGGGACGAAGTCGTAACAAGGTAGCCGTACCGGAAGGTGCGGCTGGATCACCTCCTTTCTAAGGAGCACCACGAAAAGCATCCCAATTGGTGGGGTGCGAGCCGTGAGGGGTCTTCGCCTGTAGTGGGCGAGGCCGGGTGCGCAACAACAAACGAAGCCAGACACACTATTGGGCCCTGAGGCAACACTCGGATCGTTTTCGGAGTGGTGTCCCCCCATCTTGGTGGTGGGGTGTGGTGTTTGAGAACTGGATAGTGGTTGCGAGCATCTAAATGGATGCGCTGCCCTCCGAATATCGGTGCGGTGGCGAATCCATTAAATGTGTAATTTTTCTTTGGTTTTTGTGTTAGTAAGTGCTTAAGGGCGCATGGTGGATGCCTTGGCATCGAGAGCCGATGAAGGACGTGGGAGGCTGCGATATGCCTCGGGGAGCTGTCAACCGAGCGTTGATCCGAGGATTTCCGAATGGGGAAACCCAGCACGAGTGATGTCGTGTTACCCGCATCTGAATATATAGGGTGCGGGGGGGAACGCGGGGAAGTGAAACATCTCAGTACCCGTAGGAGAAGAAAACAATTGTGATTCCGTCAGTAGTGGCGAGCGAACGCGGAACATGGCTAAACCGCACGCATGTGTAACCGGGTAGGGGTTGTGTGTGCGGGGTTGTGGGATTGATATGTCTCAGCTCTACCTGGCTGAGGGGTAGTCAGAAAGTGTCGTGGTTAGCGGAAGTGGCCTGGGATGGTCCGCCGCAGACGGTGAGAGCCCGGTACGCGAAAACCCGGCACCTACCTTGTATCAACTCCCGAGTAGCAGCGGGCCCGTGGAATCTGCTGTGAATCTGCCGGGACCACCCGGTAAGCCTAAATACTTCTCGATGACCGATAGCGGATTAGTACCGTGAGGGAATGGTGAAAAGTACCCCGGGAGGGGAGTGAAAGAGTACCTGAAACCGTGCGCCTACAATCCGTCAGAGCCTCTTTATGGGGTGATGGCGTGCCTTTTGAAGAATGAGCCTGCGAGTCAGGGACACGTCGCAAGGTTAACCCGTGTGGGGTAGCCGCAGCGAAAGCGAGTCTGAATAGGGCGTCTGAGTGGCGTGTTCTGGACCCGAAGCGGAGTGATCTACCCATGGCCAGGGTGAAGCGCGGGTAAGACCGCGTGGAGGCCCGAACCCACTTAGGTTGAAGACTGAGGGGATGAGTTGTGGGTAGGGGTGAAAGGCCAATCAAACTCCGTGATAGCTGGTTCTCCCCGAAATGCATTTAGGTGCAGCGTTGCGTGTTTCACCACGGAGGTAGAGCTACTGGATGGCCGATGGGCCCTACTAGGTTACTGACGTCAGCCAAACTCCGAATGCCGTGGTGTATAGCGTGGCAGTGAGACGGCGGGGGATAAGCTCCGTACGTCGAAAGGGAAACAGCCCAGATCGCCGGCTAAGGCCCCAAAGCGTGTGCTAAGTGGAAAAGGATGTGCAGTCGCAAAGACAACCAGGAGGTTGGCTTAGAAGCAGCCACCCTTGAAAGAGTGCGTAATAGCTCACTGGTCAAGTGATTGTGCGCCGATAATGTAGCGGGGCTCAAGCACACCGCCGAAGCCGCGACAACCGCAAGGTTGGGTAGGGGAGCGTCCCTCATTCAGCGAAGCCACCGGGTGACCGGTGGTGGAGGGTGGGGGAGTGAGAATGCAGGCATGAGTAGCGATAAGGCAAGTGAGAACCTTGCCCGCCGTAAGACCAAGGGTTCCTGGGCCAGGCCAGTCCGCCCAGGGTGAGTCGGGACCTAAGGCGAGGCCGACAGGCGTAGTCGATGGACAACGGGTTGATATTCCCGTACCCGTGTGTGGGCGCCCGTG
Source organism: Mycobacterium sp. 852002-51057_SCH5723018 (assembly GCF_001667035.1). Taxonomy (GTDB): domain Bacteria; phylum Actinomycetota; class Actinomycetes; order Mycobacteriales; family Mycobacteriaceae; genus Mycobacterium. The sequence goes on along the minus strand of NZ_LZIR01000047.1, from coordinate 23,698 downwards.
ATGAATCAGCGGTACTAACCACCCAAAACCGGATCGATCATGCCCCTTCGGGGGCATGGAGGTTCGGGGCTGCGTGGAACCTTCGTTGGTAGTAGTCAAGCGATGGGGTGACGCAGGAAGGTAGCCGTACCAGTCAGTGGTAATACTGGGGCAAACCTGTAGGGAGAGCGATAGGTAAATCCGTCGCTCATATTCCTGAGAGGTGATGCATAGCCGATTGAGGTGAATTCGGTGATCCTCTGCTGCCAAGAAAAGCCTCTAGCGAGCACACACACGGCCCGTACCCCAAACCGACACAGGTGGTCAGGTAGAGCATACCGAGGCGTACGAGATAACTATGGTTAAGGAACTCGGCAAAATGCCCCCGTAACTTCGGGAGAAGGGGGACCGGCACACCGTGAACAGCCTTGCGCTGGGAGCGGGATCCGGTCGCAGAAACCAGCGAGAAGCGACTGTTTACTAAAAACACAGGTCCGTGCGAAGTCGCAAGACGATGTATACGGACTGACGCCTGCCCGGTGCTGGAAGGTTAAGAGGACCCGTTAACCGCAAGGTGAAGCGGAGAATTTAAGCCCCAGTAAACGGCGGTGGTAACTATAACCATCCTAAGGTAGCGAAATTCCTTGTCGGGTAAGTTCCGACCTGCACGAATGGCGTAACGACTTCTCGACTGTCTCAACCATAGACTCGGCGAAATTGCACTACGAGTAAAGATGCTCGTTACGCGCGGCAGGACGAAAAGACCCCGGGACCTTCACTACAACTTGGTATTGGTGTTCGGTACGGTTTGTGTAGGATAGGTGGGAGACTGTGAAACCTCAACGCCAGTTGGGGCGGAGTCGTTGTTGAAATACCACTCTGATCGTATTGGATACCTAACGTCGAACCGTATATCCGGTTCACGGACAGTGCCTGGCGGGTAGTTTAACTGGGGCGGTTGCCTCCTAAAATGTAACGGAGGCGCCCAAAGGTTCCCTCAACCTGGACGGCAATCAGGTGTTGAGTGTAAATGCACAAGGGAGCTTGACTGCGAGACTTACAAGTCAAGCAGGGACGAAAGTCGGGATTAGTGATCCGGCACCCCCGAGTGGAAGGGGTGTCGCTCAACGGATAAAAGGTACCCCGGGGATAACAGGCTGATCTTCCCCAAGAGTCCATATCGACGGGATGGTTTGGCACCTCGATGTCGGCTCGTCGCATCCTGGGGCTGGAGCAGGTCCCAAGGGTTGGGCTGTTCGCCCATTAAAGCGGCACGCGAGCTGGGTTTAGAACGTCGTGAGACAGTTCGGTCTCTATCCGCCGCGCGCGTCAGAAACTTGAGGAAACCTGTCCCTAGTACGAGAGGACCGGGACGGACGAACCTCTGGTCCACCAGTTGTCCCACCAGGGGCACCGCTGGATAGCCACGTTCGGACAGGATAACCGCTGAAAGCATCTAAGCGGGAAACCTTCTCCAAGATCAGGTTTCTCACCCTTTTAGAGGGATAAGGCCCCCCACAGAACATGGGTTCGATAGGCCAGACCTAGAAGCTCAGCAATGAGTGCAGGGAACTGGCACTAACCGGCCGAAAACTTACCAACACAAATCGCAACCACAATCCAGCGCCTAACAGCAATGTCGTGGCGCACCACACCCCCCATCAATACATTTAAATAGAGTTACGGCGGCCACAGCGACAGGGAAACGCCCGGTCCCATCCCGAACCCGGAAGCTAAGCCTGTCAGCGCCGATGATACTGCCCATCCGGGTGGAAAAGTAGGACACCGCCGAACATATACAAAAACACCCCCGGCGACGGGGGTGTTTTTGCATTTGCGCTGAGCCGGCCGAATTTAATCGAATAAAGTCAAATTCACCGCGGCGCGCTTTTTCTCCAATTCCAACAGGGTGCGCTTCCGGTCGAGCCCGCCGCCGTAGCCGGTCAGGCTTCCGCCGGCGCCAATCACGCGATGGCAGGGAACGACGATCGCGATGGGATTGTGACCGTTCGCCCAGCCCACCGCTCGGGCCGAACCGGGGGCGCCGATCTGTTCGGCGATCCGTCCGTAAGACCTGGTTTCGCCGTACGGGATCGTCAGCAGCGCCTTCCACACCCGGCGCTGGAATTCGGTGCCGCGAAGGTCGAGCTCGATGTCGAAATCGGTGAGCTCGCCGGCGAAATAGGCGCCAAGCTGGTCGACGGCGTCAGTGAATGCGCCCGGATCGGGTGACCAGCCCGCTCGGCTCGGCTCATGGGTCTGGTCGACCATCCGCAGGTTTGTCAGAACAGAGCCGCGCCCGGCCAGCGTCAGCGGCCCGATCGGGCTGTCGATGGTGCGGTAGCGGATCATGCGACCTCCTGTGGCGGCCAACGGTTTACGGGATGTTCGAGCGTGGTCCACAGATGTTGGACGGCGTAGGAGCGCCAGGGCCGCCAACGGGCGCTGTGCTCGATGAGCGTCGGCTGGTGCATCGGTAAGCCGAGCCGCTCGGCGGCCAGCCGAAGGCCGAGGTCGCTGGCGGGAAAGGCGTCCGGGTCGCCAAGGCCGCGCATCGCGATGACCTCGGCGGTCCAGGGGCCGACGCCGGGCAGTGCCAGCAATTGGCTGCGGGCGCTTGCCCAATCACAACCGGCGTCCAGGACGACGCTGCCGTCGGCGAGCCCGGCAACCAGGGCGCTCAGCGTCCGCTGCCGCGCCTTGGGCACCGCCAAATGGATCGGATCGATCTCCGCGAGCTGCTCGACCGCGGGGAAGGTGTGGGTCAATCCGCCCTCGGGATCGTCGACCCGCTGCCCATATGCTGCGACCAGCCTGCTGGCGTGGGTGCTCGCCGCCTTGGTCGAGACCTGCTGGCCCAGCACCGCCCGCACGGCGAGCTCGGCTTCGTCGACGGTGCGCGGAATCCGTTGCCCGGGCGCCTTTTTGACTACCGCGCCAAGGGCCGGGTCACCGCTGAGCGCGTCGATGACCGCCTCTGGATCGGCGTCGAGGTCCAGCAGGCGCCGGCAGCGCGCGATCGCCGTGGTGAGGTCGCGGAAGTCGTCGAGCATCAATTGGCAGCGGACGTGATCGACGGCCGGGGTCAGGCTGGCCACCGCGCTCCCGCGGGGCAGCCGCAGGCTCCGTCGGTAGGCACCGTTGTGGATCTCCTCGCAACCCGGCACGGTGCCGGCGGCCAGATGCCCGAAGACGCCCTCGTAGGCGAACGGTGTGCGCACCGGAAGCCGAAGGCTCAGCGCGCCAGGGGAATTCGAGTGGGGCGCGGACCGGGCCGCGGCGCGCTTGCGCAGCGCCGTCGGGGTGGTCTCGAACACCAGGCGCACGGTGTCGTTGAACTGGCGGATGCTGGAGAACCCCGCGGCGAACGCGACGTCGCCGAACGGCAGGTCCGTGGTCTCGATGAGCACCCGGGCGGTCTGCGCGCGTTGCGCGCGGGCGAGCGCGAGGGGGCCGGCACCGACCTCAGCCTGCAGCAGCCGCTCCAGCTGACGGGTGGTGTAACCAAGGTGGGCCGCAAGGCCGCCGACGCCCTCGCGGTCCACCGTCCCGTCGGCGATCAGGCGCATCGTGCGCGCGACGACGTCACCGCGCACGTTCCATTCCGGAGACCCCGGAGACGCGTCGGGTCGGCACCGCTTGCAAGCGCGGAACCCCGCCCGTTGCGCGGCCGCCGCGGTCGGATAGAAGCGGACGTTGCGGGCGAACGGCGGCCGCACCGGGCAGCTGGGCCGGCAATAGATCCGGGTGGTCAGCACCGCGGTGACGAACCAGCCGTCGAACCGGGCGTCCTTGGACTGGACCGCGCGGTAACAGCGTTCGAAGTCTTCGTGCACGCCTCCACAGTTACACCCGCCCACCGACAACACTGGCGGAAAACCGACATCGTGGTGGGCGCATGGCACATCACCGCCTTCGCCACCCGGCCAGCGCTGCCTGACGCGTCCCGTCGCGCCACCGGGCCACAGGGGTTGCGGGATCTCACCAGGTTTTGACGTCGGTCGCGATCGTCTCGGCCAGCTTCGCTGCGGCGATCGGGTCCACCCGGGCGGTGATCATGACGCCGATTTGTGTCGCCGCGAGAATATCGGCTTTGGCCTCGCGGTCGTGGACGCTTTCGGACATCCCGCCGAGTGCGTGGAAGATGGCGGCCCGCACGCGATTACGGTACTCCAGCACGACTTGGGCGGCCTCGGCGTCGAGGATATTCAGCTCCGTCGACGTGTTGGCGATCAGGCACCCGCGGGCCAGCAGCGAATGCGGTGAACTCTGCAGATTGGCTGCCTGTGCCAAAAAGTAGCCAACGATCTCCTCGCGACCGGCTCCGGTGGCCTCCATAGGCGCAAGGAGCGGCCAGATCAGCTCGTCCAGGTAGTTGCGAAGCGCGCGATCGAACAGGCCTCTCTTGCTGCCATAGCTCAAGTACAGGCTGGATCGGTTCAGTCCGGTCACCGCCTCCAGGTCGGCCAACGAGGTCGAGGCATACCCACGCTGCCAAAACAGGTCGCGAGCGGCACGCACCACCGTCGTGTCGTCGAACTGCTTCTGCCGGCCCACCCGGGTAATGCTACCGACGACTTGACTTATTGAACCGATTGATCCAGTATTGATTTTTGGGACCGATCGGTTCAATAACCGTTGGCGAGCCGGCTGGCACTCGCAAACGCAGGCCACGGCCTGCATCGCCTGCGCAACCACCCTATGGAGTCAACCGCCATGTCCACCCACACCGCCCCCACCGTCTTCGTTATCGGCGGTACCGGCGCTCAAGGAACGCCCATCGTGCGAGACCTCGTCGCCGACGGGAAGTACTCCGTTCGAGTCCTCACCCGTGACGCAGCCTCACCGCGGGCCCAAGCCCTGCTCGCGCTCGGCAACGTCTCCATCGTTGAGGGTTCATTCGCCGATGACAACGTCCTGCGGGAAGGGTTCCGCGGATGCGACGGTGCGTTCGTCAATATCGACGGGTTCAACACCGGCGAGAAGACCGAAACGTACTGGGCCATCCGCAGCTACGAGATTGCCATCGAGGAGGGCATCAAGTTCTTCGTCTACGGAAACCTCGACTACGCGCTCAAGAAATCGGGCTATGACTCCACCTTCCGCACCGGCCACTATGACGGCAAAGGGCGCATTGCCGAATGGATCCTGTCCCAGAACCAATCAAACGGGGACAGAATGGGTGCGGCGATCTTCACCTCGGGCCCCTACATCGAGATGGCCATCTCGCCACTGACGCCCATGACCCCCACCGTCGAAGATGGGGTTGTTATCTGGCGAGTCCCCCTCGGCCAGGGAGCCGTCCCGCACGTTGCGTTGGACGACTGCGGCTTCTACGTTCGCTGGCTTTTCGACCATCCCCGCCTCGCGAACGGCATGAACCTCGAAGTGGCGATCGCCCACCTGACCTACACCGAAATCGCGTCGGCATTTGAGAAGGTGACCGGGCATCGCGCCCAATACATCGACACTGATCTCGAGGACTATTGGAAGAACGGGCCACTCGGTGGCGTCGCGGACCTGCCGGCCGGCTACAACGCAGACCCAAACGACAAGAGCACCATGAGCTTTCGCGATAACTTCACCGGCTTTTGGAACTTGTGGAAGCACGGGATCATCACCCGCGATTATGCCCTGCTCGACGAGATCCACCCCAACAGGATCAAAACAGCAGAGGAATGGTTCAGACGAGAGGATCAGGCGGGCAGAGACCTCGGCAAGGGCAGTCTGTGGGAGCGGGTTCAGCCGGAGAATTGGAGCCTCGAATCCGCAATCCTCAAGGGCAGTGCAGATTTGAGGACAGGCAAGCTATAACCGAGGCGCCACAAGACTTCCGGTACGCAATCGCGGTGGCCGAAGTCGGCAAGCGAGGCGACGCTTGCTGATCAGACCCCGGGCGCACGGCGTTGCGCTACAACAGCTCGTGGGATGGTTTCGTGTGGTTCGTCGAACGAATGTGTGAAATAACCGCGACCGACCGCGGGATGCGAGAGATCGCCTTCAGCAAGGCATATGGCGGGGATCGCATCGAGGCCGCCCGCGTCCGATTAGTGCCGACGCTTTCGAAACTGGTTGAGCGCGTGCAAAATGACGGTTATCTGCGCCCGGAATTGGCGCCCACGGATATGCCTATCGTTGGATTGCTTGCCGGTACGGTGAGCGAGTTCGCCGGCCATGTCGACGGCGAGCTGTGGCGTCGCTATGTGGCCATCCTCCTCGACGGCATGCGTCGTCGACGCGCTCGGCGACGAGCAATTCGACGCGGTGATGCAAACCTGGGACCCCGCCGGCCGGCGCTGAGCGGCTCGCGACGGTGTCTGATCCGGTCAGGCGCTGAACAATTGGGTGACCTTCGACAAGAGCTGCCAGACGCCGTAGGCGAACGGCAGGGCGGCCCACAGCCAGGCCAGCGCGATGAGGCCTGGGCTCACGGACCGGACGGCCGGTGTTGCCGGGCTCGGGTTGGTCATGGTTGCGCCTCCGGCTGGTAGGAAACCGTCTCGGACGCCAATGAGGCGTCGTCGGACGGTGCGCTCTGGTGATGTGTGGGGCGCACCGGCCTGATCAGCTCGTTGCAGACCATCCCGACCACCAGCAGAGCGATCATCACCTGGAACGAGACGATGTACAGATCCGGCCCGTGCTTTCCGACCGCCTTCTGTGAGTCGGCGATGGCGTTGACGATCAGCGGCCCCAGCACGCCCGCGACCGACCAAGCGGTCAGCAGCCTGCCGTGGATGGCGCCAACCTCGTAGGTGCCGAACAGGTCCCGCAGGTAAGCCGGAATCGTGGAGAAGCCCGCACCGTAGAACGACAGGATCAGCACGGTGCACAGCAGGAAGGTCAGCTTGTTGGAGTTGGTCGTCAACGCCAGCGTCAAGTACAACAGAGCGCCGCCGCCGAGGTAGAACCGGTACATGTTCTTGCGCCCCAGCGCATCCGAGAGGGTTGACCAGCCGATCCGGCCGGCCATGTTGGCCAGCGACAGCAGAGCGACGTAACCGGCGGCCGCGGAGGCCAGCACGGCGGCGCGGGGGGCGGTGGGGAAGAAGTCCTGGTAGATCGGTGAGGCCTTCTCCAGGATGCCGATCCCGGCGGTCACGTTGAAGCAGAGCACCACCCACAGCAGCCAGAATTGCGGGGTCTTGATCGCGTTGGCCGCCGACACACCGGCCGTGGCGACCACCGATCCGGCCTTGTGCGGCTTGGGTTCCCAGCCGTCCGGCCGCCACCCCGGCGCGGGCACCCGGATCAACAGCCATCCCATCGACATGAACACCGCGTACGTGCAGCCCATCACCACGAAGGTCTTGGCGATGCCCGCGGTGCTGGTGCGACCGAACTCGTTGAGCAGGCTGTTCGACCACGGTGAGGCGATCAGCGCGCCGCCGCCGAAGCCCATGATCGCCAGGCCGGTCGCCATGCCGGGGCGGTCCGGAAACCACTTCATCAGCGTGGACACCGGCGAGATGTAGCCGACGCCAAGGCCAATGCCGCCGACGACGCCGTAGCCGAAAACCACGAGCCAGTACTGGCGGACGGAAACCCCGAACCCCGCGATCAGCAGCCCGCTGCAGAAGCAGACGGTGGCGACGAACATCGCCCAGCGGGGCCCGGAGTGGTCGACGCGCGTGCCGAACACCGCGGCCGAAAGGCCCAGCATCACAATGCCGATGGTGAACGGCATGGCGCTCGCCGTGCCCGAGACATGTAGCGACTTCTCCAGCGGGATCTTGAAGACGCTCCAGGCGTAGGCCGAGCCGATGGCGAGATGAATGGACAGCGCGGCAGGGGGAACGAGCCAGCGGCTCCATCCGGGTGCTGCGACGATTCTCGAACGGTCCAGCAAGCCGACGGTTGCCACGTACACCCTTCCGAAGGTCGAGGGGCCGGAGCTCCGGCCCGCCGTCACTATCGGTGTGGTGCACCCGCGGGGTCAAAACACTTTTTCTATTGTGCGATAACGGTTTTCTATCGTTCGAGCGCCTTGACGTTGACCACTGGCGTTGTCATCACGATTGCCGATCGGAGCCGGCGGTGTCCACGAGCGACGCCAGCCGGGTGGGCCGGTCGTGGCCACGGAGTGTCACGGTCTCGCCCAGGGACCAATGAGCGCTTTCGCTGTCGCTAGCACGCTCGAGCGCGTCGGCCGTCGCCAGCAGACCGCCCGGATGTGACTTCGCCAGCTCGCACAGTCGCGCGGCCTCGTTGACCGGTTCGCCGATCACGGTGTATTCGAATCGTTCTTTGGCGCCGACGTTTCCGGCGACGACCTGACCGGCCGCCACGCCGATACCCGCCTGGCATTCGGGGATTTCATCGCAGAGCCGGTCGGCCATGCAGCGGGCCGCCGCCAGGGCCGCGCCTTCGGGAGACTCCAGGCGGTTGGGAGCCCCGAAGATGGCCAGCGCCGCGTCGCCCTCGAACTTGTTGACCAGGCCACAGTTACGGTCCACCTCTTCGACGACGATCGCGAAGAATCGGTTGAGCAGCGCGACGACTTCGGCCGGGGGCCGGCGGGTGACCAGCTGCGTGGAGCCGATGATATCGATGAAGACGACGGCCACGTGGCGTTCTTCGCCGCCGAGTTTCGGCCGCTCCCGTTCGGCGGCCAGGGCAACCTCGCGCCCGACGTGCCGGCCGAACAGGTCGCGCACGCGTTCGCGTTCCCGCAGGCCATCGACCATCGCGTTGAACCCGCGCTGCAGCTCGCCCAGCTCGGTTCCGTCGAATACCACCAGGTCGCCCCGCAGGTCGCCCCGCTCGACGCGCCTGAGCGCCGCGCGCACCACCCGCACCGGTGTCGCGGTGAGCCAGGCCAGGATCCACATCAGCACGCATCCGAAGACCAGGGTGGCGAGCGCCACGATCAGCACGCCCACCGCGAACTCGGTCTCGGTCAGGTTTCGCATCACGATCTGGAATATCGCCAGGAGGGCGATGCCGATGACGGGCACGCCGGAACCCAGGAACCACACCACCATGGTTCGGCCCATGATGCCGGCCGACAACCGTCGTGGCGGCGGTCCCGCCTCGAGCGCCTGGGCGGCGACGGGGCGCAGCGCGAACTCGGCGAGCAGGTAGCTACCGGTGGCCACCAGAACGCCGCAGAAGCTCACCACGACGAGGAACCGCGGGATGAACAAGGTGTTGGCCAGGCCGTACAGCGTCGTGTAGACCACCGTCCCGATACCCCACAGGATGAGGTCATACATTGCCAGGCGCCACGGGGCCTGGAAGGTGTTGCGCTCGTCTTCGGCAGTCGGCGAGCGCTCCTCGATCGCCCAGCGCAACGAGAGCACGGTGCGGCGGGTGATCCAATAGGTGCCCACCGCCAGGGCCAGCGCGATGTAGGCCGGTGAGACGCCGAACGTGATCCAAGCCGGCGCGTCGGAGAAGATGCTCGGCTGGGGAATGGCGACTATGACCAACAGCAGCGCGACGCCGATGCCGAGCAGGTTCGCGCCCAGCACCAGCACGGTCATGATGACCTGGATGCGTATCCGGCGGCGCCGTTGGCTTTCCGACACCCGCCCCAGCAGCAGGGAGCCGTAGGCAGGCGTTTCTGGCAGGTGGCCGCTTTGACGGGTCACCTTTTCGAGCACCCGGCCCAGGCGCTGGGCCACGCTCTGGTTGGCCAACATCGTGGCGTCAGCCTAATTTGTGGGCCACGCTCTAAGGTGAGTCGGGTGCGCCTAGTGATCGCCCAGTGCACCGTCGATTACGTCGGCCGGCTCACCGCACACCTACCATCGGCGCGCCGGCTGCTGCTGTTCAAAGCCGACGGGTCGGTCAGTGTGCACGCCGACGACCGCGCCTACAAGCCGCTGAACTGGATGAGCCCGCCGTGCTGGGTGACCGAAGACGCCGGCGGCGAGGTGCCGGTGTGGGTGGTCGAGAACAAGGCGGGCGAACAGCTGCGGATCACCGTCGAGGAGATCGAGCACGACTCCAGCCACGACCTGGGCGTGGACCCGGGCTTGGTCAAGGACGGCGTGGAGGCCCACCTTCAGGCCCTGCTCGCCGAACACGTCCAACTGCTGGGTGAGGGATACACGTTGGTCCGCCGCGAGTACATGACCGCGATCGGGCCCGTCGATCTGCTGTGTCGCGACGAACGGGGCGGCTCGGTCGCGGTGGAAATCAAGCGGCGTGGCGAGATCGACGGGGTCGAGCAGCTCACCCGCTATCTCGAGTTGCTCAATCGCGACAGCGTGCTGGCGCCGGTCCGAGGGATTTTCGCAGCCCAGCAGATCAAACCGCAAGCGCGCACTTTGGCCACCGACCGCGGGATTCGTTGCCTCACATTGGATTACGACAAGATGCGCGGCATGGACAGCGACGAATACCGGCTGTTCTGACCTGCCCGATTAGACTTGCGACATGGCTCGGCGCCGCACCCCGCCACGTCGGCAGCGGCCGGCGTCGCTGTCGCCGGCCTTACGCCGGGTGGAGACGGGACCCGATGGCCACGACTACGAAGTGCACCCCGTCGCCGCGGCCCGCGCGCTCAAGACCTACCGGTGCCCCGGCTGCGATCACGAAATCCGTTCCGGCACGGCGCACGTGGTGGTGTGGCCGGCCGACTCACCGCTGTTGGGCGCCTCGCCAGGGGTTCAAGAGCGGCGGCATTGGCACAGCCCGTGCTGGGCGAACCGCGCCAATCGCGGCCCGACCAGGAAGTGGTCTTAGTTTCGGGCGGTTTCCGAGGCCGGCTCGACCAGCTCGATCAACACGCCACCCGCATCCTTGGGATGGATGAAGTTGATCCGCGAGTTAGCTGTGCCTCGCCTGGGCGCCTCGTATACCAGGCGGACATCCTGGGAGCGGAGCTGCTCGGAGAGGCTGTCCAGATCGCTGACCCGAACGGCCATCTGCTGAATGCCCGGGCCGCGCTTGTCGAGGAACTTCGCGATCGTCGAGGAGTCGTCGATCGGGGCCATCAGCTGGATCTGTGCGGTGCCCTTCTGGGCGCCGCGCACCGCCAGCATGGCCTCGCGGATTCCTTGGTCCTCGTTGACTTCCTCGTGCACCAGGATCATGCCGAGGTGGTCGTGGTACCAGGCGATAGCAGCGTCGAGGTCGGCGACTGCGATGCCGACGTGATCGATCGCCGTCACCAATGAGGTGGCCAGCAGCTGACGGGCGTCAACTTGATCGGTCGTCATCACACCACGGTAACGTGGCAGCAAAGATTCCGCTTCTCCAGGTTGCGGAATCGGCCGTTTGCGCACGCCCAGGAGGAGCTCATGACGACGTCGGTGATAGTTGCTGGGGCACGGACGCCCATCGGCAAGTTGATGGGTTCGCTGAAGGACTTTTCGGCGAGCGATCTGGGCGCCATCGCGATCACGGGCGCGCTGGAAAAGGCGAACGTACCCGCCTCCGCCGTCGAGTACGTGATCATGGGCCAGGTGCTGACGGCCGGGGCCGGCCAGATGCCGGCCCGGCAGGCGGCGGTGGCGGCCGGCATCGGCTGGGACGTTCCGGCGCTGACCATCAACAAGATGTGCCTGTCCGGAATCGACGCCATCGCGCTCGCTGACCAGCTGATTCGGGCCGGAGAGTTCGACGTGGTGGTCGCCGGCGGCCAGGAGTCCATGACAAGGGCGCCGCACCTGCTGATGGACAGCCGCGCGGGCTACAAGTACGGCGACGTCACGGTCCTGGACCACATGGCCTACGACGGCCTGCACGACGTGTTCACCGACCAGCCGATGGGCGCGCTCACCGAGCAGCGCAACGACGTCGACAAGTTCACCCGCGCCGAACAGGACGAGTTCGCTGCCCGGTCGCACCAGAAGGCGGCCGCGGCGTGGAAGGACGGCGTCTTCACCGACGAGGTCGTGCCGGTGAACATCCCGCAGCGCAAGGGCGATCCGCTGCAGTTCACCGAGGATGAGGGCATCCGCGCCAACACCACCGCCGAGTCCCTGGCCGGCCTGAAACCGGCGTTTCGCCGCGACGGCACCATCACCGCCGGTTCGGCGTCGCAAATCTCCGACGGCGCGGCGGCGGTCGTGGTGATGAACAAGGCGAAGGCGCAGGAGCTGGGGCTTTCGTGGCTGGCCGAGATCGGCGCGCACGGCGTTGTGGCCGGACCGGATTCGACGTTGCAGTCGCAGCCGGCCAACGCGATCAAAAAGGCGCTCGCCCGCGAGGGAATCTCCGTCGACCAGCTGGACGTCGTGGAGATCAACGAGGCGTTCGCGGCGGTGGCGCTGGCCTCGACCCGGGAACTTGGCGTCGATCCCGAGATCGTCAACGTCAACGGCGGCGCGATTGCCGTCGGGCACCCAATCGGCATGTCCGGGGCCAGAATCGCGCTGCATGTTGCGCTGGAGTTGTCCCGCCGCGGCTCGGGGTACGGCGTCGCCGCGCTGTGTGGGGCGGGCGGCCAGGGTGACGCTTTGATACTGCGCGCCGGCTAGCCACGCTGGGGCGCTTCGACCGCCCCCGTCTGAGTTGCTGGCGGTTAGCTGTGTCGGCCAGTTGTGATCTTCGTCATATCCGCCGCTCAGCGCCGCCGCGACCGGGTGGCTCGGTCACCGACGGGCATGACAAACTTAACGGCGTGACGCGTCCGCGATCCTCGATCGGGCCCGCGCTGGCTGGCGCGGTCGATCTCTCCGGTCTCAAGCAGCGAGCCCAGCAGAACGCTTCTTCGACTGGCCCCGCCGGGGGTTCGGCGCCGGCACCGCCGGGCGCCACGGAGGTCACCGAGGCCAATTTCGAGCAGGAAGTGCTGATCCGGTCCGACGAAGTGCCCGTCGTGGTCTTGTTGTGGTCGCCCCGCAGCGACGCGTGCGTCGAGCTGGCGGACACGCTGTCCGCCCTGGCCGCCGAAGACAACGGCAAGTGGTCGCTGGCGACGGTCAACGTCGACGTGGCGCCCCGGGTGGCGCAGATATTCGGTGTGGACGCGGTCCCGACCGTGGTGGCCCTGGCCGCCGGGCAGCCGCTGTCGAGCTTCCAGGGCCTGCAGCCGCCCGATCAATTGCGCCGCTGGGTGGACTCGCTGGTTTCGGCGACCGCCGGGAAGCTAAGGGGCCCAGGAGATCCCGGGGAAGCCGGGGAAGTGGACCCGGAGCTGGACCGAGCCCGCCGACAGCTCGAGGCCGGCGACTTCGCCGCCGCCAAGCAGTCGTATCAGGCGATCCTAGATGCCAATCCGGCCAGCGTGGAGGCGAAGGGCGCGATACGCCAGATCGACTTCCTCGCGCGCGCAACCACGCAACGCCCCGACGTCGTCGCCGCCGCCGATGCCGCGCCCGACGACATCGACGCAGCCCTCGCCGCCGCGGACGTGCAAATTCTCAACCAGGATGTCGGCGCGGCGTTCGACCGCCTGATCGCCTTGGTGCGCAACACATCCGGCGATGACCGTACCCGCGTGCGTACGCGTCTGATCGAGCTGTTCGAGCTCTTCGACCCCGCCGATCCCGAGGTCATCGCCGGGCGGCGCAACCTGGCCAACGCGCTCTACTAGCGCTCGCCAGGGGTGAAGTCGCCCCTATTCGGGTTCCAGCCACAGCGCCGACGACGGCGGCAGGACCAGCACCGCGGAAGCCGGGCGTCCGTGCCACGGGTCTTCCGTGGCGTCGACGCCGCCCATGTTGCCGATTCCCGAGCCGTTGTAGACCGTCGCGTCGGTGTTGAGCACCTCGCGCCAGCGGCCGGCCGACGGCAGGCCCAGCCGGTACCCGCCGTGCTCGGCACCCGCGAAATTGAATACGCAGGCCATCACCGAGCCGTCACTTCCATACCGCAGAAAACTCAGCACATTGTTGGCGGAGTCGTTAGCGTCAATCCAGGAATAACCGTCGGGAATGGTGTCTTGGCTCCACAGCGCCGGATGGCTGCGGTAGATCTCGTTGATGTCGCGTACGAAGCGCAAAATTCCGTTGGAAAAACCTTGCTCGTCAAGCTGCCACCAGTCCAGCCCGTTTTGCTCGGACCACTCGGCGCGTTGGCCGAATTCTTGGCCCATGAACAACAGCTGCTTACCGGGGTGTGCCCACTGGTAGGCGAGCAGGCTGCGCAGCCCGGCGGCCTTGACGTGGTTGTTGCCCGGCATCCGTCCCCACAGCGTGCCCTTGCCGTGCACCACCTCGTCGTGGCTGATCGGCAGCACGTAGTTCTCGCTGAACGCGTAAAGCATCGAGAAGGTCATCTCGTGGTGGTGGTAGCTGCGGTAGATCGGGTCGCGGCCGATGTAGTCGAGCGTGTCGTGCATCCAGCCCATGTTCCACTTCATCGAAAAGCCCAGGCCGCCAAGGTTTGTCGGCCGCGTCACTCCGGGCCACGATGTCGACTCCTCGGCCACGGTGACGATGCCCGGCGCGGCCTTGTGCGCGGTGGCGTTCATCTCCTGCAGGAATTGCACCGCCTCCAGGTTCTCCCGCCCGCCGTAGATGTTCGGCGTCCAGCCGCCCTCGGGGCGCGAGTAGTCCAGGTAGAGCATCGACGCGACGGCGTCCACCCGCAGGCCGTCGACGTGGTACTCCTCGAGCCAGTACAACGCGTTGGCCACCAGGAAGTTGCGCACCTCCGGACGGCCGAAGTCGAAGACGTAAGTGCCCCAGTCGAGTTGTTCGCCCCTCTTGGGATCGGAGTGCTCGTAAAGCGGGGTGCCGTCGAACCGCCCCAGCGCCCACGCGTCCTTCGGGAAGTGGGCGGGCACCCAGTCGACGATGACGCCGATGCCGGCCTGGTGCAGCGCGTCCACCAGGGCCCGGAATTCGTCCGGGCTGCCGAATCGCGACGTGGGCGCGTAGTAGGACGTGACCTGGTATCCCCACGACCCGGCGAACGGGTGCTCGGCGACCGGCAGCAGCTCGACATGGGTAAATCCCTGTTCCACAACGTATTCCGTCAGCTCCTGGGCGAGCTGGCGGTAGCTCAGTCCGGGACGCCACGAGCCCAGATGGACCTCGTAGGTGCTCATCGGCTCGAACACGGGGTTGCGTTGCGCGCGCTGCGCCAGCCACTCGGCGTCCTGCCACGTGTACTCGCTGAGGGATACCCGCGAGGCGGTGTGCGGCGGCACTTCGGTGGCGAAGGCGAACGGGTCGGCCCGCTCTGTGACGGCACCGTCGGCGCCGTGCACGCGAAACTTGTAGAGACCGCCCAGCGGGAAGTCGGGCCAGAACAACTCCCACACGCCCGACGAACCCAGCACCCGCATGGGAGCGTCGTTTCCGGTCCAGCCGTTGAATTCGCCGATCAGGCTGACGCCCTTGGCGTTGGGCGCCCACACCGCGAACGACACCCCGTTGACGACGCCGTCGGCCGTGTTGAACGAGCGGGGATGGGCCCCAAGGACTTCCCAGAGCCGCTCGTGGCGGCCCTCATTGAACAGGTGGAGGTCGACCTCGCCCAGGGTGGGCAGGAAGCGGTAGGCGTCGGCGACAACGTACGGGTCGGAACCCTCGTACGTGATCTCCAGTCGATAGTCGATCAGGTTCACGAACGGCAGCGCCACCGCGAATAGGCCGGCCTCGATGTGCTGCAACGGGAATCGGTCGTCACCGACCAGGGCGACGACTTCGCGGGCGTGTGGCCGGTACGCCCGGATGACGGTGTGGTCGTCGTACTCATGGGCGCCCAGGATGCCGTGCGGGTTGTAATGCGCACCGGCCACCAGGCGCGCCAGGTCGGAAGGGTCGGGGGCCAGGTGCTTGCTGGCGAGTTGTTCGGTTCGGCTCATATTCTTCCCCTTTCGGGCCCTGTCACCTCCTGCGCAACAACGTGTTTCGGGTTTCGTGCGGTATGAGTGGCATGTTGATGATGTGGGCGACCGCCTGCGCAGGGTCCAGGCGAATGTAATTCGTCGCCCCCCATTGGTACTCCTGGCCGGTTATCTCATCACGCACCCAGAACCGCTCATAGGGCTCCATACCCAATGCCGCCGTGTCTAACCACAGCGTGGCCTCCTCCGGCCCGAACGCGTTCAGTGTCACTACCACCAGCACGCAGTCGCCGGTGGCCGGGTCGAACTTGCTGTAAGCCAGCAGCGCATCGTTGTCCACGTCGTGGAAATGGATGGTGCGCAACTGCTGCAGCGCGGGATGCACGCGGCGAATCGCGTTGAGTTTCTTGATGAACGGCTCGAGTGATCTGCCCTCGGCGAGCGCGCCCTCGAAGTCGCGGGGACGCAATTCGTACTTTTCGGAGTCCAGGTACTCCTCGCTGCCCTCCCGCACCGCGCGGTGCTCGAAGAGCTCGTAGCCCGAGTACACACCCCAGGCGGGGCTCATGGTCGCCGCCAGCACCGCGCGGATGGCGAACATGCCCGGGCCGTGGTGCTGCAGCGCCGCGTGCAGGATGTCGGGGGTGTTGACGAACAGGTTGGGCCGGCGGAAATCGGCGAGGGCGGCGATGTCGTTGCCGAATTCGGTGAGTTCCCACTTGGCCGTGCGCCAGGTGAAGTAGCTGTAGGACTGCGTGAAGCCGAGCTTGGCCAGGCCGTACTGGCGGGCCGGCGGCGTGAACGCCTCGGACAGGAAGAGCACGTCGGGGTCTTGGTCTTTGACCTGAGCGATCAGCCAGGCCCAGAAGTCGGGCGGCTTGGTGTGCGGGTTGTCGACCCGAAAGAACTTGACGCCGTGGTCCACCCAGTGCCGGACCACGCGCAGCACCTCGTCGTAGAGGCCCGCGGGGTCGTTGTCGAAGTTGAGCGGATAGATGTCCTGATATTTCTTCGGCGGGTTCTCCGCGTAGGCGATGCTGCCGTCCGGCAATTCGGTGAACCATCGCCGGTGTTCGCGGGCCCACGGGTGATCCGGTGCGCATTGCAGTGCCAGGTCCAGGGCCACCTCCATGCCGAGATCGCGGGCGGCGGCGACGAAGTCATCGAAGTCGTCGATGGTGCCGAGCTTCGGGTGAACGGCGTCGTGGCCGCCCTCGTCGCTGCCGATCGCCCACGGCGACCCCACATCTCCGGGCGCGGCGGTGGGGGAGTTGTTGCGGCCCTTGCGGTGCACCTTGCCGATCGGGTGGATGGGCGGCAGGTAGACGACGTCGAACCCCATGTCCGCAATCCGCGGAAGCTGCGCGGCCGCGGTGGCGAACGTGCCGTGCACGGGCCTGCCGTCGGCGTCCCACCCGCCGGTGGAGCGCGGGAACATCTCGTACCACGAGCCGAACCGGGCCAGCGGCCGGTCCACCCACACCCCGTACTGTTCGCCGCGGGTGACCAGATCGCGCAACGGATACGTCGCCAAGATTTCTTCGATCTCGGGTGACAGGGCCAGCGCGGTGCGCGTCACCGGATCCCCGGGGGTGCGCAACGTCTTGGCGGCCGCCAGCAGCGGATCGCGCCGGGCGCGCGGCACCCCGGTTGCGGCGCGCTCGAACAGCGCGGCCCCGATCAGCAGGTCGTTGGACAGTTCCTTCTCACCCTGGCCGGCGTCCAGCTTGGCGACCAGCCCGTGCCGCCAGGAGTGGATGGGGTCGCCCCACCCGTCGACCCGGAAGGTCCAGAGCCCGACGCGATCCGGGGTGAACTGACCGTGGAAAACGTAGGGCTCCAAGCCCTCCGTCATGGGAACCAGCAACGGCTTGACCCGTTGCTCGGCGACCTTGCCGTCCAGCGCGGCCACGGTACGCTCGGGCGCTTGAACCGCCTTGATCCGCCGGGTTTCCGCCACCTGCGGATAGCGCGGCCCGAGGTAGCGCACGACCAGGGTCGCCGCGACAGCCTCGTGGCCCTCACGCCATACCGCGGCGCTGACCGGGACGATCTCACCGACCACGGCCTTGGCGGGGTATGCGCCGCAGGAAACGACGGGCGCGACGTTGTCGATCTCGACACGACCGGGCACAACCACTCCGTTCGATTTCTCCGGTTCCTCCTCGGCCCGCTACGCGCGCCGAATCGTCACCGTCGGGTTCGATTTCTCCGGTTCGATATCTCCGGTTCCTCTTCGGAACGCCGCGCGGTCCGTGATGGTCACCGGGGATGTTCCGATTGTGTGCGGCCAAACCGCGGTGTGCTGCGTCGCGGAATGCCTCGCGTCTAGAAACTTCCTGTCGTGGGGGACTTCGTGTGATGGGGAAGCATCGTTGCCGCCCCAACAACTACCCGATACCCACCCTAGTGTCCGGTCACACACCCGAAGGCGAACGGCCATCGGTCGTCCTGCGAGCTTCGGAATCCTCAGTAAGGTAGTGACGTGTGAAAGCCCTTCGCCGCTTTACCGTCCGTGCTCATTTGCCCGAGCGTCTGGCCGCGCTGGATCAGCTCTCGACCAACCTGAGGTGGTCGTGGGACAAGCCGACGCACGACCTGTTCGCGACCATCGACCCCACGCTGTGGGCGCGGTGCGGCTCCGATCCGGTGGCCCTGCTCGGCGCGGTGAACCCCGCGCGGCTCGACGAGTTGGCGCTCGACGAAGGATTTCTGGGCAGGCTCGACGAGCTGGCGGCCGACCTGAACGATTACCTGAGCCGCCCGCTGTGGTATCAGCAACGACAGCACGAGGGCGTCCCGATGCCGGCCGCCATCGCCTACTTCTCGATGGAGTTCGGCGTCGCCGAGGTGTTGCCCAACTACTCGGGCGGCTTGGGAATTCTGGCCGGTGACCACCTGAAGTCGGCGTCCGATCTGGGGGTCCCGCTGATCGCGGTGGGCCTCTACTACCGCTCCGGATACTTCCGGCAGTCGCTGACCGCCGACGGCTGGCAAAACGAGACCTACCCGTCGCTCGACCCGCAGGGGCTGCCGTTGCGGCTGCTGACCGACGCAACGGGCGTTCCGGCGCTGGTGGAGCTGACGCTTCCCGATTCCGCGCAGCTCCGGGCGCGGATCTGGGTCGCGCAGGTCGGTCGCGTCCCGCTGCTGCTGCTGGACTCCGACGTCCCGGAGAACGAGCACGAGCTGCGCAGCGTTACCGACCGTCTTTACGGCGGCGACCAGGAACACCGGATGCGACAAGAAATCCTGGCCGGCATCGGCGGGGTGCGGGCGATCCGCGCGTTCACCGCCATCGAGGGGCTGCCGGCGCCGGAGGTGTTCCACATGAACGAGGGGCACGCCGGTTTCCTCGGTGCGGAACGCATACGCGAGCTGGTGACCGATTCGGGATTGGACTTCGACACGGCGCTGACCGTGGTGCGGTCCAGCACGGTGTTCACCACGCACACCCCGGTGCCCGCCGGCATCGACCGGTTCCCCGTCGACATGGTGCGGCTCTACTTCGACGACCATCTCGCGGGCAAGGCAGACGCCAAGGATGCGCCCGCGTTGCTGCCCGGCGTGCCGACCGCGCGGATCATCGCGCTGGGCGCCGACGACGATCCGACCAAGTTCAACATGGCTCACATGGGGCTGCGGCTGGCGCAGCGGGCCAACGGCGTCTCGCTGCTGCACGGCCGGGTGAGCCGGGCCATGTTCAACGAGCTGTGGCCGGGGTTCGACCCGAGCGAGGTGCCGATCGGGTCGATCACCAACGGCGTGCACGCGCGCACCTGGGCGGCGCCGCAATGGTTGGAGCTGGGGCGCGAGCTGGCTGGTTCGGATTCGTTCAGCGACCCGGGAGTGTGGCTGCGACTGCAGCAGGTCGACGCGGGCCACCTGTGGTGGATCCGCTCGCAGCTGCGGTCGCTGCTGGTGGAGGATGTCCGGCGGCGGTTGCGCAGCTCATGGTTGGAGCGGGGCGCGTCGGACGCCGAATTAGGTTGGATAGCAACGGCTTTCGACCCGAACGTGCTTACCATCGGGTTCGCTCGACGGGTGCCGACCTACAAGCGGCTGACGCTGATGCTGCGTGACCCCGAGCGGTTGGAACGGCTGCTGCTCAACGAGGAGACGCCGATGCAGCTGATCGTCGCCGGGAAGTCGCACCCGGCCGACGACGGCGGCAAGGCGCTGATCCAGCAGGTGGTGCGTTTCGCCGACCGCCCGGAGGTGCGCCACCGCATCGCCTTCCTGCCCGACTACGACATGTCGATGGCCCGACTGCTGTATTGGGGCTGCGACGTGTGGCTGAACAACCCGCTGCGGCCCCTGGAAGCCTGTGGCACCTCGGGGATGAAGAGCGCGCTCAACGGCGGGTTGAACCTGTCCATCCGCGATGGTTGGTGGGACGAATGGTACGACGGCGAAAACGGTTGGGAGATACCGTCTGCCGACGGCGTGGCCGACGAGTCCCGTCGCGACGACCTGGAGTCCAGCGGGCTCTACAACCTCTTGGAACAGGCCGTGGCACCGAAGTTCTACGAGCGTGACGAGCAGGGGTTGCCGCCCCGGTGGATTGAAATGGTGCGCCACACCCTGCAGACCCTGGGCCCGAAGGTCCTGGCCTCCCGCATGGTGCGCGACTACGTCGAGCAGTACTACACGCCGGCGGCGCAGTCGCTGCGCAAGACCGTCGCGCCGGGCGACGAACATGACGCAGAGTTCGGGGCGGCACGGGAGCTGGCGGGCTACCGCGCACGCGCCGGGGAGGCGTGGCCCAAGATCACCATCACCGACGTCGACAGCACCGGCCTGCCGGACATCCCGGTGCTCGGCTCGAAGCTGACCTTGACCGCGACCGTGCACCTGGCCGGCCTGAGGCCCGACGAGGTCACGGTGCAGGCGGTGGTGGGCCGGGTCGACGCCAGCGATGCGCTGCTGGATCCGGTGACCGTCGATATGGCGTACACCGGCACAGCGGAAGCGGGCAACCAGGTCTTCTCCACCACGACGCCGCTGCCGCTGGCCGGCGCGGTCGGCTACACGGTGCGCGTGCTGCCACACCATCCCATGCTGGCAGCCAGCAACGAACTCGGCCTGGTCACGTTGGCTCGATAGCAGGCCCGTTAGGCGCGCAGCCGCTCCAGCGCCGCGCGGACCTGTGCGGGGTTGGTGGTCTGCCAGAACGGCGGCAGCGAGGCGCGCAGGTAACCGCCGTACCTCGCGGTCACCATCCGGGAGTCCAGCACCGCGACCACGCCGCGGTCGCTGACGCGGCGCAGCAGCCGGCCCGAGCCTTGCGCCAGCAGCAGGGCGGCGTGGGTGGCGGCGACGGCCATGAAACCGTTGCCCCCGCGCGCGACCACCGCCCGCTGCCTGGCGCCCAGCAGCGGGTCGTCGGGCCGCGGGAACGGGATGCGATCGATCAGCACGAGCGACAGCGACGGCCCGGGCACGTCGACGCCCTGCCACAGCGACAGGGTGCCGAACAGCGAGGTCTCGGGGTCGGCGCTGAACTGCTCGACCAGCGCAGAAGTGCTGTCGTCGCCTTGACACAGCACCGGCGTCGACAGCCGTTCGCGCATGGCCTCGGCGGCAGCCCGGGCGGCCCGCATCGACGAGAACAGCCCCAGGGTGCGGCCTCCGGCGGCGGTGATGAGTTCGGCGATCTCGCTCAGCTGCTCGGCCGAGCCGGTGCCGTCGCGGCCCGGCGGGGGCAGATGGGCGGCCACATACAGGATTGCGGACTTGGCGTGCTCGAACGGCGATCCGACGTCCAGGCCCCGCCACTTCGGGTGGTCGTCGGCGTCCCCACCGCTGAGGCCCCACGCGGCGGCCATCGCGTCGAAGGACCCGCCGAGCGCCAGCGTTGCCGACGTCAGCACCACGGTCGACCGCGAGAACACCTCGTTGCGCAGCAAGCCGGCGACCGACAGGGGCGCCACCCGCAGCACGGCCCGCGGGGAGCCCCGGTTGTCCTCGTGGTCGAGCCAGGCCACGTCGGTGCGATCCGGGATGGCGGGGCCGAACGACGTCAGGATCCGCGACGCGGTATCGGAGATTTCGCTCAGTGCCGCAACGGCTTCGGCGCGGGCCGACGCCGCCTTCGCGTCACTGGTGGTGTCGATCGCCGATCGCGCCGCGGTGGCCACGTCGCGCAGCGCGGTCAGGTATGTCGCCATCTCCTCGTCCAGGCGATCGATCCGGCCGGGCTTGGCGTCGTGGAGCGCGGCGGCCAGGTTGGCCGTCGTGGCCTCCAGCCGCTGGGTCAGCTCCGGATCCACCAGCCGGGTGATCCGCCGGGACACGACGCCGAGGGCGGACGGCGTCAGCTCCGCGGTGGCCACCGACGTCACCCGGTCGACCAACTCGTGCGCCTCGTCGACCACCAGCAGCGCATGTTCTGGCAGCACCGCCGAATCGGCGACGGCGTCGATGGCCAGCAACGCGTGGTTGGTGACGACAACATCGGCACGGCCGGCCTCACCTCTGGCCCGCTCGGAGAAGCACTCGGAGCCGAACGGGCAGCGGGCCAGCCCGAGGCATTCCCGCGCCGAAACGCTCACCTGAGACCAGGACCGGTCGGGTACCCCGGGCTTCAGGTCGTCGCGGTCCCCGGTGCCCGTCGTCGATGCCCAGGCGGTGAGCCGTTGCACGTCGCGGCCCAGCGCGGTGGCGGCCATGGCGTCGAACAGCTCTTCCTGCGGGCGTTCGCCTTCCGCGTCCGTCTCGTCGGCTCCGCCAGCAATATCACCGTGAATTTTGTTCAGGCACAGATAGTTTCGCCGCCCTTTCAGTAGCGCGAACCGCGGGGGGCGGGGTAGCGCATCGGCGAGCGAATCGGCCAGCCGGGGCAGGTCGCGATCGACGAGCTGGCGCTGCAGCGCGATCGTCGCCGTCGACACCACGACCGGCGCGTCGTCGCTGACGGCGCGGGCGATCGCGGGCACCAAGTAGGCCAGCGACTTGCCGGTGCCGGTCCCCGCTTGCACGACGAGGTGCTCGCCGGTTTCGAAGGCCCGCTCGACCGCCAGGGCCATCTCCACTTGACCGGGGCGCTCGGTGCCGCCCAGCGCGGCCACGGCGATGGCGAGCAATTCGGGCACGGACATGCTCACGTCTGGCCGGGCTAACTCGGTACGCGCCGAATCTGCGTCGTCGGGATCGCCGGGTCGCCGTGCGAGAGGTTCAACCCCTCCCACGGCAGGCTGCGCAGGCCGGAAGCCACCAGCTCGCGCGCCGCCTGAAGGTCCGGGCGGGATACCACCTCTCCGCCACGGACCAGCGGCGTCGTCAGCACTCGGCACGGATCGGTGGTATCGGGCGGCTGGCCGGCGGGGTGTATCACCTCTTCGGTGATGGTCCCGGTCGGGCGCGACAGCCGCAGCGCTTCCTTGCGGCCGCCGGTGGATTCCTTGTGGCTGCTGCGCTTTTGCACCGGCATGCCGTCCACCTCGACCAGCTTGTAGACCATGCTCGCGGTCGGTGCGCCCGAACCGGTCACCAGCGACGTGCCGACGCCGTAGTTATCGACCGGCTCGGCGCGCAGGGCGGCGATGCTGAACTCGTCGAGATCGCCGGACACCACGATGCGGGTTTGCGTGGCGCCCAGCCCGTCAAGCTGCTTGCGCACCTGGCGGGCCAGCACCCCGAGTTCGCCGGAGTCGATGCGCACCGCACCGAGCTTGTCGCCGGCGGCGGCCACGGCGTTGGCCACGCCGTTGGTCACGTCGTAGGTGTCCACCAGCAGTGTGGTGTCGACGCCCAGGGCGTCGACCTGGGCGCGAAACGCCGCCAGCTCGTTCGGGCCGTCCGGCTGGGTGTGCAGCATCGTGAACGCGTGTGCCGAGGTGCCCTCGGCGGGTATGCCGTATCGGCGCTGGGCCTCCAGATTGGAGGTGGCGGCGAAGCCGGCGATGTAGGCGGCGCGGGCCGCCCCCCCCCCCCCCCGCGCGGGGGGGGGGGGCGAGGACAAAAAGAACCCCCGCCCCGACGAGGCGGCGCGGAACCAGACAGCCCCCCCCGCCGCCGAGGCGGGTT
>NZ_LZIR01000046.1 GCF_001667035.1 Mycobacterium sp. 852002-51057_SCH5723018 | reverse complement strand
TGCAAGCCGACCACCATCCCAAACAAACAATGCAACCGGCTGCTTAAACCCGCCCCTTGACATAGGAGCAACGCACGGTCGCCGGGGGAGGCGACGGGCGGGCCTAGAAGGGCCTAGAAGGGCCTAGAAGGGCCTAGGCGGGCAACGTCAGCGCCGCCTGATGGTCGTGCGTCGGGATGATCGACACCGCATGCCGCGCCAGGTGCAACCGGTGCAGCGTCCGGAAGGCTTCGTCGCGATCCTCATCCACCAAAGCGCCTGGATAGCTTGACTTTTGGCGGACCTTGTCGATTTGCAGCGTGTGCCAGGCCGCGTCGCCGGCGATCAGGATCCAGCCCCGGCCGGTGTGGGCGAGCACGCCGACGCTGCCGGGGGTGTGGCCTCCCAGGTCCACCAGGATGATGGACCCGTCGCCAAACAGATCGCGGCTGCTGGTGAAAGTCAGCACCGGCGGTCCGTCCAGGTCGTATTCGGTGATGGGCCGGTCGCGCAGTGAGTCGCGGACACCGCCGACGGGGGCGACGGGCCCGGAGCCGACCCACCCCCGTTCGCGGCGGTGCAGATGCACCGGAAGGCCGGGCATGTCCAGCAGGCCGGACACGTGATCCCAGTGCGCATGGGTGGGCAACGCGAAATCCAGTGGCGGCGTGTCGGGCAGCCGGTTCAGCGCCGTGATGGTGGGGATGGTGGCGGCGGGCGGGCGGACCGCGACCCGCAGCACCGCGGGAAGCTGGGCGATCGCCCGTTGCTCGACGTTCGTGCACACCGCGGGATCGATGATGAACGTTGCCCCGGGATGCGTGACGACGAACGAGGTCAGCGAGTTCTCGACGCGGGCGGGTGCGAACGTGCCCTCGGCGACGGCGGCGGTCGGCACCGCGCGCGGCACTTGGGGTAGCGCGCTCACCGTCACGGTGTGGCGGGCATCCGGCAGGCCCGCGTCGACGATGCTGCGGAGGAACCGCTCGTCGGGCCGCCTGGGGCGTACCAGGCCCAGGACCAATCCCGCTGCCGCCGAACAGCATTGGAAAACGGTGGGGGACCGGACCGGGTCGGGCCGCGCGTCCGTCGTCTGGGTCATGGCAGGTCCACCCGCACGATGGCGCTGTCGGGCCACAGGCCGCGGTCGCGGGCGCGCCGAAGCTTCTCGCGGGCGCACAGCTCCTGGTGGACGTTGGTCACCCCGGGGACCTTGATCAGCGGCACGGTGTTCCACTGCCAGCCGTAACGCCGGCGCAGCAGGCGGTTGGCCCGCTCGGCGTCGGCGCCCGACAGGATCGTGGCGCGCCCGGTCGTCGTCGCGGCGCCCGGCTGAACCCGGCCGCGGTAGTCGCACGGGGTGAGTTCGACGTCGGGACGCCCGGCCAGCCGCCGGGTTTTCGGCCCGATCTTGGTGCGGAACAGCAGCGCGTTGCCGTCGAGGCCGAACCAGATCGGGGTGTCCACCGGCGTGCCGTCGCGGCGGAACGACCGCAGCAGGGCGTAGCGAGCACTTTCCAGTTCGTCGAGTAGTTGGTTGCGCATGCCGACAGTCAACGACTTAGAGTTGGCTCTAAGTCAAGCGTCGAATGTTTCGGGAGGCCCGTTGGCAGCAAGCCTGACGATCGGAGAGGTATCGCGGCGGAGCGGCGTCGCGGCCACGGCGTTGCGCTACTACGAGCAGATCGGTCTGATCGCGGCACCGGCGCGGCTGGGCGGCCAGCGCCGCTACGACGATTCGGTGCTGGCCCGGCTCGAGGTGATCGGCCTGTGCAAGTCCGCCGGGTTCGCGCTCGAGGAGATCCAGCTGCTGTTCGCCGATGACGCGCCGGGGCGGCCGGCCAGCCGGGTGCTGGCCAAGGCCAAGCTCGCCGAGATCGACGCGCAGATGGAGTCGCTAGCCCGCGCGCGGGCGGTCATCGAGTGGGGGATGCGCTGCACGTGTCCCTCAATTGACGCCTGCACCTGCGGCATTCACCCGCGCCCCGCCGAGATCGCATAGGAGCGGCAATGACCGAACCGCCGCCCATCGCCGTGCAGAACTTCTCCCACATCTGCGTCGGCGTCTCCGACATCGAGGCGTCCCTCGCGTTCTACACCGCGGTGTTGGGCATGGATGTCGTGTTCGACGTCGAACTCGGCGGGACCGGGCTGGACGCGGTGACCGGCGGGGCGGCGCAACAGGGTCGCATGGTGGGCGGGCTGATCGGCGCCGCGATGGTCGAGTTGCTGTCGCTGGGCGCGGTGCCCGAGTGCCCGAGAGGGCCGCACCTGGGCTACACCAACATGTCGTTCCGGGTCGACGATCTCGACGCCGCGTATGACGCCGTTCGGCGCGACCACCCCGGCGTCCGGGCCGAGCCGCCCGTCGACATCGGCGGGGTGCGGATGTTTTTCGTCTACGACCCCGACGGCACCCCCATCGAACTGCTGGAGCTGCCCGCGGGGGCATCTAGCACGGTGCAGCTCTGGCGTCCTGACGCCTGACCCGATCGACAATCGGGCGATGTGTTCCGCGGCCCTGATCGCGGACGTACGCTCACCAAGGGCAATGCTGACCCGGCGCCAAGGAGAGCGGAAATGACGACAGCTGATTGTCCGGCCACCATGTGCGAGGCGTTCCAGCGCACCGCATCGATCGACCCGGACGCCGTCGCAATCACCCTGACGATGAAGCTCGAGCGCAAACCGATCATGGCGAAGTACGCGAACGAGATCGAGGAACTCTATTCCGGTGAGCTGCCCCCGGAAGTTCACGAGCCGTCCGAAGCGGCGACGGTGCAGCCGGCGTGAGCGGGGGATTGACGGTGACCGCGCGTGAAATCGGTCGCGTCGGGGTGCGAAAGCTGCTGCAGCGCACGGGGATCGTTGACGAATCGACCGGGCCGCTGCCCACCGACCGGCCCGAGGTGGTCCAGCTGTTGGCGGCGCCGTGGTATGACGAGCGGCTGATGAAGCTGGCGGCCGAACTCGGGCGCGACCCCGATAGCGTGCGCGCCGAGGCCGCGGGCTACCTGCGCGAGATGGCGCCGTCGCTGGACGAGCGGGCCGTGCGGGCCTGGCGCAGCTTTTCCTGTTGGCTGATGCGGGCGTACGACATTCTGGTCGACGAGGATCAGGTCGCGCAGCTGCGCAGGCTGGATCGCAAAGCCACACTGGCGTTTGCCTTTTCGCACCGCTCCTATCTGGACGGCATGCTGCTGCCGGAAGTCATTCAGGCCAACCGGCTTTCGCCCGCTCTCACCTTCGGCGGCGCCAACCTCAACTTTTTCCCGATGGGCGCCTGGGCCAAGCGCACCGGCACGATTTTCATCCGGCGCCAGACCAAAGACATTCCCGTCTACCGGTTCGCGCTGCGGGCCTACGCCGCGCAGCTCGTGCAAAACCGCGCCAACCTAGCCTGGTCGATCGAAGGCGGCCGGACCAGGACGGGCAAGCTGCGCCCCCCGGTGTTCGGGATCCTGCGCTACATCAGCGACTCTGTCGACGAAATCGAGGGGCCCGAGGTCTATTTGGTGCCGACGTCCATCGTCTACGACCAACTGCACGAGGTGGAGGCCATGACCACCGAGGCCTACGGCGCCACCAAGCGGCCCGAGGACTTCCGCTTCCTGATCCGGCTGGCGCGACAGCAGGGCGAGCGGCTCGGCCGCGCCTATCTCGACTTCGGCGAACCGCTGCCGCTGCGCAAGCGTCTCGAGGAGTTGCGCGCCGGGGAGTCGGGCGCGGGAACGGAGATCGAACGCATCGCGTTGGACGTCGAACACCGGATCAACCGTGCCACCCCGGTCACCCCGACCGCGGTGGTCAGCCTGGCGCTGCTGGGCGCCGACCGCTCGTTGTCCCTCAGCGAGGTCCTGGCGACGGTGCGGCCGTTGGCGAGCTACATCGCGGCGCGGAACTGGACGGTGGCCGGCGCCGCGGACGTGACGAATCGCTCGACGATCCGCTGGACGCTGCATCAGCTGGTCGCCTCCGGCGTGGTCAGCGTCTACGACGCTGGCACCGAACCGGTTTGGGGCATCGGGCTGGATCAGCACCTGGTCGCGGCGTTCTACCGCAACACCGCGATCCACATCCTGGTCGATCGGGCCGTCGCCGAGACGGCGTTGCTGGCTGCCGCCGAAACCGCTGAAATGTCTGCCGACGGTTCGGTTTTGCCGACGATGGTCCGCGACGAGGCGTTACGCCTGCGCGAGTTGCTGAAGTTCGAGTTCTTGTTCTCCGCACGCGCGCAGTTCGAAAAGGACCTCACCGACGAGGTGCGGTTGATCGGGCCGGTGCGCGACACCAGGAAGGCCGCCAGCTCGGCCGATGTGCGGCGGTTGCTGGAACGCGCCGATCTGCTGCTGGCCCATCTGGTGTTGCGGCCGTTCCTGGACGCCTACCACATCGTCGCCGACCGGCTGGCCGAGCTGGAGGACGAATCATTCGACGAGGACGCCTTTCTCACCGAATGCCTCGAGGTGGGCAAGCAGTGGGAGCTGCAGCGCCGGATCGCCAGCGCCGAGTCGAGGTCGATGGAACTGTTCAAGACAGCGCTGCGGCTGGCCCGCCACCGTGAACTGGTCGACGGCTGCGAGGACCCGGACATCGCCCGGCGGCGACGCGAGTTCGCCGACGAGATCGCCACGGCCATCCGGCGGGTCAACGCGATTGCGGAGCTGGCCAGGACGCGGTGATCCCCAGCGGGTGAAGGCCGTCCAGCGCGGCGTGCCGCATCTGCACGGGCAAGCGAATTCGTAGGGGAATCACTTATTTTTCCGCGACTCGACCGGCCGTAGCGTCGAGTCGTCGGCAAAGGGTTGCGCCTGGTCCAGTGATTCGAACGCTCGGTGCAGCTCCATCCGTGAGCGGATGTTGAGTTTGCGGTAGATGCGGCTGAGGTTGACCTCGACCGTCTTCGGGCTGACGAACAGTGCCGCGGCGATCTCACGGTTGCTCATCCCCGACACGGCGAGCTCCGCCACGCGCTGTTCGGAAGGGGTCAGGCCCGCGGGGTGCCGCTTGCCCGGCATGCCCCGTGCCAGCTCGGCCTTGGCGCGCTCGGCCCACAGTGTCGCGCCGAGTCGCTCAAAGGTCTCCAGCGCATCCTTGAGGGTCGTCGCGGCGGCCTCGCGCCGGCGTTGGCGGCGTTGGAGTTGGCCGAGCAGCAATTGGGTCCGGGCGCGCTCGAATGGCATTGGCAGACGGTCATGTTGAGCCATTGCCGACTCGGCTGCTGCGGTCGCCGCGTCGACGTCGCCGCGTCCGGCGAGCAGCATCGCGCGGCAGCGCGCGCCCACGGCGAGCATCCACGCGCGGTCGAGGCGACGACCGTTGCGCTCCAGGCCGGCGATCAGCGGCTCGGCGTCGTCGAGGCGGTCAAGCCCGATCAGCGCCTCCGCGGCCTCGGGAAGGAAGGAGGCCGAGATGATCTCAGTGGCGTCGGGCCATCGTTGCGCGACTGGCAGCAGCGGTTCGAGCGCGGTGACGGCGGCCTGGTAGTCACCACGGGACACCTCTACGAATCCGCCGATGGTGCTGGGCCATTCGGCCAGGCGCATGGATCCGCACCGTCGAGCGGCCGCCATCGCGTCGACGAGGTCGCGGCGCGCGTCGTCGATGCGGCCGACGTAGGCGGCGACCGTCGCCCGGATTGTCAAGGCAATGAATAGCGGAAAGTCGCCGCCGAGCTGCGACGCGCGCTCTATCGTGTCGTCGGCGGTGATTGCCGCGCTCTTCAGGTCACCGCGCCAGATGTCGATGAGGGCCAGATGGAAGGCGACGAAAATCAGCTCGCCTTCCTCACCGACGGTGATGCAGCGGTGGCCGACGGCCGCCATCGCCTCGCGCGCAGCGTCGAGCTCACCCGTCCAAGCGCGCAGCAGGGTCAGCTGCACACTGGGGCGAAACGCCACCGGAATACGCGGGTCGGGTTCCTCCAACTCGACGGCGCGCCGCATGGCAGGCTTGTCGAATCCGCGCCCACTCATGAAATCCAACATGGCTCGCATCCCCAGCGCGGCGCTGAGTGGGCCGGCGGCGCCCAAGCGCTCGGCCTCGGCCACCGCACGTTGGACATAGTCGTAGCCTCGCTCGGGTTTTCCGGCGTTGATCAGAGCGAACGACAAGCTGACCAGGATTCGTGTCGCCAGGCCGGCATCGGTGCCGGTCTCGCCCAGCCCCCGTTCCAGCAGCTCGGCCGCCTCGATGAAACTGTCGTCGTAGAGGCGAACCAATCCGAGCTGATGCAATGCCTGGGCGCGGAGTGGCCCCGCCCGGAGTTCTTCGACTACGGCTTCCAGGATCATGCGTGCATTCCCTGGATCGCCCGCATCGAAATAGTGTGTGGCACAGCGGATCCGGCGAGACGGGTCGTCAGCACCCAGGCCTTTGGCCAGCTCCAACAGCTCGGCCGCGGCCGCGGGGGCCCCGCGACTGCGGGCGATTTCGGCTGCGGTGTCGAGGGCTTCGATGGTGTGTGGTTCGCCGGTGGTGTCGGAGAGGGCGAGGTGGCGGGCCCGTAGTTCTGGTTCGTCGACCAATTCGGCCAGCCGCCGGTGCATGTCGCGGCGGCGCCGCGGCGAGGCGCTGGTGTAGACACCGCGCGCCAGGATCGGGTGGGTGAACTGGATTCGGTTTCCGTCGATCTCCAGCACCGCCTGCGTTTCGGCGTCGACGAGCGACTCGATCAGACGATCGGGTGTCGTGCGGGTGGCGTGGGCCACCAGCTGTACGGTCGGATCGGGCAAGCTGGCGATCGCGAGCAATGCGTCTTCGGCGCCGACGCCGAGCCGGCTGATCCTGGCATTCACCAGGTCGCTGAGGCTCCCGGGCAAGGTCAACTCGGCGGTGCGTTTGGTGCGGATTTCGCGGGCCAGTTCCAATGCGAAGAAGGGGTTTCCGCCGGCGACCTCGTGAATGCGCAGCAAAGTAGGTCGAGGAACCCCCTCACCGAGTCGAAGCGTGAGAACCTGGTGCAATTCGCCAACCGTCAACGGCTGCACTCGGATTCGGTGCACAGCATCGGGACTCGGAAGCTGCAGCCGCGCCACCCCGTCCTCGGTGCGTGTGGTGCACAGCAAGACCGCATTCCGGGGAAGCCTTCGCGCCACGAAGGACACCGCGTTGGCGCTGGAGGTGTCCAGCCACTGAAGATCGTCGATGGCGATCAGCACCGGGCGCTGGGCGGCGAGGCGGGTGATCACGGCTAAGAAGGCCGCCGCTACCGCGCGTGCGTCTGTGTTCTGCGCTTCGCTGCGGCGGCGCAACAGAGCGGCATCGAGGCCCTGTTGCTGCGGCGGCGGTAGGTCTTCCCATATCGAGTCCTCGACGGAGCTGAGCAGGTCGGCCAATACGTTGTAGGCCAGCACCGATTCGGCGGCGGCCGCCCGGCTGGTAAGCACTCGGAAGCCGCGCTCGCGTGCCCGGCCCACCGCGTCGAGCCACAGTGTCGTCTTACCGATCCCCGGATCGCCCTCGATCACCAGCGCGGACGTCGCGCCGGGCGCCGAGGCCAGGAAATCGGCCAGCGCCAGCTCCTCGGCCCGTCGGGCGACCTTCAGCTCAGGCTTCATGGCACCCGGCCCGGGGGCGGCGCGGAATCGAGGGCGTCAGACTTGGGCTTTTCCCGCCGAAGGGACACGGGTAGACGGTACTCAAATTCCAGGCTGCGCCCGGCGTCATTCCGCAATCTGGGCCGGGCTTTGTGCGAGACCGCCTGCCCGAGACCGCGATTGACCCGAACGTGCCGCGCGCCCGAAGTTGTCCGCACTCGTGGGGTCGCCGGCGAACTCCGGTCGTAGAGTGGTGGCTATGCCGCTTACAGGTGAATACGCACCCAGCCCCTGGGATTGGTCCCGCGAACAGGCCGACAAGTACGCCGAATCCGGAGGTACCGAGGCAGCGGACATGAAGGGGAAGCCCATCATCCTGCTGACCACGGTCGGAGCCAAGACCGGCAAGATCCGCAAAACCCCGCTCATGCGCGTCGAGCACAACGGCGAGTACGCGATCGTCGCCTCGCTCGGCGGGGCCCCGCAGAATCCCGTCTGGTACTACAACGTCAAGAAGAACCCGCGGGTCGAGCTGCAGGACGGCGGCGTCACCCGCGATTACGATGCCCGCGAGGTGTTCGGCGACGAGAAGGCCGCCTGGTGGGAGCGTGCCGTCGAGGCCTGGCCTGATTACGCCGAATACCAGAAAAAGACCGACCGCCAGATTCCGGTGTTCGTGCTGACCCCGGTCAGCTAATTCCCAGTTGGCCGGCATGGCACCATTGATCGGTGTCCGCTGAACTGAGCCAGAGCCCGAATAGGTCGCCGTTGTGCGCGGCCGACATCGACGCGGCGGCCCAGCGGATCGCTTCGGTGGTCACGCCCACGCCGTTGCAGTTGAGCGACCGACTGTCGGCGATCACCGGCGCGCAGGTCTACCTCAAGCGTGAAGACCTGCAGGTGGTGCGCTCCTACAAGCTGCGCGGCGCCTACAACCTGCTGGTGCAGCTGTCCGGCGAGGAGCTGGCCGCCGGGGTCGTGTGCTCGTCGGCGGGAAACCACGCGCAGGGTTTCGCGTACGCGTGCCGCACGCTGGGCGTGCACGGCCGCGTCTACGTGCCGGCCAAGACGCCGAAGCAAAAGCGTGACCGGATCCGCTACCACGGCGGGGAGTTCATCGAGCTGATCGTGGGCGGATCGACCTATGACCTGGCCGCCGAGGCGGCGTTGGCCGACGTCGAGCGCACCGGCGCCACCCTGGTGCCGCCATACGACGACCTGCGCACCATGGCCGGCCAGGGCACCATCGCGGTCGAGCTGCTGGACCAGCTCGATGCCGAGCCCGACGTGGTGGTGGTCCCGGTGGGCGGGGGCGGCTGCGTCGCCGGCATCACCACCTACCTGGCCGAGCGCACGACGAACACCTCGGTGCTGGGCGTGGAACCGGCCGGCGCCGCGGCGATGATGGCCGCGCTGGCCGCCGGCGAGCCGGTGACGCTGGACCACGTCGACCAGTTCGTCGACGGTGCCGCGGTGAAACGGGCGGGAACGCTGACCTATGGCGCGCTGGCCGCCGCCGGGGACATGGTGTCGATCACCGCGGTCGACGAGGGGGCGGTGTGCACCGCGATGCTCGACCTGTACCAACACGAGGGCATCATCGCCGAGCCCGCAGGCGCGTTGTCGGTGGCGGGCCTGCTCGAGGCCGACATCGAGCCCGGCTCGACCGTGGTCTGCCTCATCTCCGGCGGCAACAACGACGTGTCCCGCTACGGCGAGGTGCTGGAGCGCTCGCTCGTGCACCTCGGCCTCAAGCACTACTTCCTGGTGGACTTCCCGCAGGAACCGGGTGCGTTGCGCCGGTTCCTCGACGACGTGCTCGGGCCCAACGACGACATCACCTTGTTCGAGTACGTCAAGCGCAACAACCGGGAGACCGGTGAGGCGCTGGTCGGCATCGAGCTGGGGTCGGCCGCCGATTTCGATGGCCTGCTCGCCCGGATGCGGGGGACGGAACTCCATGTCGAGGCCCTCGAGCCCGGCTCGCCGGCATACCGTTACCTGCTGTAGGCGTTGACCTTTCGCCGTTGGATTTCAAACATGGGCCAGCCGGACGGAATCGGTACACCGGGTTTCGGCGCGCTCAGCGCCGGCAGCCTGGCGTTCGTCGTGCTGCTTGCCGCGGGTGCGATCTGGGTCGCTCGGCATGAGGGTCTGGCAAGCCGACTGTGGGCGAGGCTGTGCGAAGTCGCGCTTTTCGGCCGGGTGGTGGCGTGGGCACGCGAGCGGGTCAGCGCCAGGGGATGGGCGCACCGATTGCCCGCGTACGAGGTCGCCGGCATCGCCCTGCTCGCCGGGTCAGCCGTCGTGGTGGCGCTGGCGGCCGGCTTCACCGCCGTCCTCGAGGACGTGCTCGAGGGCGACGGCATCGCCGGTATCGACCAACCGGCGGCCGCGTGGGTCGCCACCCATCGGGACCTGTGGTTGACCTCGGCGCTGCGGGGGGCCACCGAGGCGGGGGGCCCCGTACCCCTGGCCGCCCTCGCCGCCCTGACCTGCGCCGCGGTCGTCTGGCGGTGCAGAACGTGGCTACCCGTGGTGCTCGCTCTGGTCGGGGTCAGCGGGATCGCGCTGGTGATCGTCATCGCCAAAGCACTGGTGATACGGAACCGTCCCCACATTTCTTTCGCCGTGCTGGCCGAGGACGGATATTCGTTTCCCTCCGGACACGCAGCCGGCGCCACCGCGATCGCGTTGTTCTCGGCATGGATGCTGACCCGCTGGCTGATCGCCTCGTGGACCGGGCGAGTGATCGCCTGGACCGTGTTGATCGGCCTGGCCGCCGTGATCGGGTTCTCGCGGGTCTATCTGGGGGTGCACTACGTCAGCGACGTCGTGGCCGGCTGGCTGCTGGGCATGGCCTGGGCCGGGATCGTGATGCTGGTCGGATCGTGGTGGGACAACACCCGTCGAGCGCGCGCTAGGGCCGGCGGCGCGGCGCCAGGTAGGACGGAAGTGGGGTAGCGGCGTCCAGGTCGTCGGCCGGCACCGGCGCTGCGGCCGTCAGGCTCAGCGGCACCACGCCGGCCCAGTGCGGCAGCGCGCCGTCCTCCGGATCGTCGACCGGGCCGCCTGCGCGCACCTTGGCCGAGACCTCGACGAGGTCCAGCGCGAGCACCCCGGTCGCGGCGAGCTCGCGCTCGTTCGGGGCCCGGCAGTCGGCGGCGCGCCCGGGCCGGATGTGATCGAGCAGGCCGCGCAGGGCCCGCAGCTTCTCGGCCGGATCATCGACGACCCGGGCTTCGCCCACCACGACCACCGAGCGGAAGTTCACCGAATGGTGCACGGCCGCGCGGGCCAGCACCAGCCCGTCGAGGAGGGTGGCGGTGACGCAGACGGGCAGACCCCGGCCCGACTCTTCGGCCGCCTTGGCCGCAAGCAGCGGGCCGCCGCCGGTGGAACCGTGCAGGTAGAGCGTCTCGCCGAGGCGGACGTGCGTCGTCGGCAACACGACCGGCCTGCCGGATTTCAGGTAGCCCAGGTGACAGACCAGCGCTTCGTCGAGGATCTGGTGCACGGTTTCGCGGTCGTAGCTGGCGCGCTCCCGGTAGCGGGTGGGCGTGGTGCGGGCAGTGGGGCGGTATGCGGATTCCAAGCGATTGCCTTAAATATTGTCCTAGTACATAATTATCCTCATGCCAGTACAATATACGGGGACCGGCGCGGAATCCATAGCCGCCAACGTCGAGGAGGCCATCTCCCGCGGCGCCCTGGCACCCGGCGATGCCTTGCCGCCGATCCGCGAACTGGCCGGCCAACTCGGGGTGAACGCCAACACCGTGGCCGCGGCGTACCGCCTGCTGCGCGATCGCGGGGCGATCGAAACCGCCGGGCGGCGCGGCACCCGGGTCCGGCACCGCCCGGCGACCACCCCCCGCTCGCTGCTCGGGCTTGACGTCCCGCCCGGCGTGCGCGACCTGTCGACCGGCAACCCGGACCCGGCGCTGTTGCCGATCGGCTTCGCCCGGATCCCGCGGCCCAGGCCGGTGCTGTACGGGGAGCCGGCCGTGTCGCCGGAGCTGGCCGAGTTCACCCGTCGGGCGCTCCGCGACGACGGCATCCCGGCCGATCACCTCGCGGTGACCAGCGGAGCGCTGGACGGCATCGAGCGGGCCCTGGCCGCGCACCTGCGCCCGGGGGACCGGGTGGCCGTCGAGGACCCGGGTTGGGCCAACCTGCTGGATCTACTTGCCGCGCTTGGTCTTTCGGCCGAGCCGGTGCGCGTCGACGACGACGGGCCGCTGGTCGCCGACATGGACCGGGCGCTCGGTCGGGGGGTGCGCGGGGTGCTCATCACGAATCGCGCGCAAAACCCGTCCGGCGCGGCGCTCTCCGCGGCTCGCGCGGAGGCCTTGCGCGGCTTGTTGGCCGGTCACGCCGACGATGTGCTGCTGGTCGAGGACGATCACTGCGCGGGCATCGCCGGCGCGCCGCTGCAGTCGCTGGCCGGATCGACCCGCCGCTGGGCCTTCGTGCGCTCGGCGTCCAAGGCCTACGGGCCCGACCTGCGCGTCGCGGTGCTGGTCGGGGACCGTCGCACCGTCGAGCGCGTGCACGGGCGCCTGCGGTTGGGCCCGGGCTGGGTGAGCCACCTGTTGCAGGACATCGCGGTCGGCCTGTGGTCGGACGCGGCGGCGTCACGGCTTGTCGGCGAGGCGGAGGCGCGATACGCCGGCAACCGGACCCGGTTGTGCGCCGCGTTGGCCGAGCGAAGCGTGGCCGCCCGCGGCCGGTCCGGGCTCAACGTGTGGATTCCGGTGCCCGACGAGACCGTCGCCATCACCCGGCTGCTCGGCGCGGGTTGGGCCGCGGCGCCGGGAACGCGTTTCCGGATTCGCACGTCACCCGGAATGCGCGTCACCATAGCCGATTTGAGCGACGACGAGATCGACCCGCTCGCCGACGCTGTCGCCCAGGCGGTGCGGGCTATCGGGCGTCCCAGCGTGTAGCTGCCCGCGAGGTGCATGTTGGTGTCTCTCGACCAGCGGCCCTGGTCATTTCGTTGAGCGTCAGCGGCACAACGGTGCCGTTGATATCAGGCCGGCTCCGGCGCGAGCACGCGTTTGGTGGCCAATCAGGCTGTGCCGCTTGGCGCATGGTGACGGCCGAAACTTGTCGTAGCCGGCTGCGATGATGAGGTTATGTCTTTGACCGCATCTGTTGGCGCTGTGGGGGTGAGTCCTCGCGAGCGTCTTGAGGTGTTGTTTGAGGAGTTGGCGGAGTTGTGTGGTCAGCGCAATGCGATTGATGGGCGCATCGTGGAGATCGTCGCTGAGATTGATCGCGACCAGCTGGGCGGGATCACCGGGGCGCGGTCGGTGCCGGCGTTGGTGGCCTGGAAGACGGGGTGTTCGCCGGCCAACGCGCACACGATCGCCACGATCGCGGGCCGGCTGGCGGAGTTCCCGCGCTGTGCGGCGGGCATGCGCGAGGGCCGGCTGTCGCTGGATCAGGTCGGCGTGATTGCGGCGGGGGGCGGTAGGGGATCGGATGAGCATTACGCGCAGTTGGCGCGGGTTGCCACGGTCACTCAGCTGCGCACCGCGGTCAAGCTGGAGCCGCGACCGCAATCCGAACGTGGGCCCGAGCCCGAGGCATCGATCACCAAGACCTCCGACGAGGAGTTCAGCTGTTGGCGGATCAAACTTCCTCACGACGACGCGGCGACGTTCGACGCCGCCTTGGCGTCTCATCGTGAGGCGCTGTTCGCCGAGTGGAAGCAGGATCACGGCAATGGCGAGCGCACCTCGGAGAATGGCCCCCCGTTGCCTAGCACCGTGGCGGCGTTTATGCGCCTGGTGGAGGCGGGCTGGGACGCCGAGGCGGCTCGGCGGCCACACGGGGCTCACACCACGGTGGTGGTGCATGTCGATGTTGAGCAGCGCGCCGCGGGGCTGCATGTGGGTCCGCTGCTATCCGATGCGGACCGCCGCTACCTGAGCTGTGATGCCACCTGTGAAGTGTGGTTCGAACGGCAGGGCGAGCCGATTGGTGCCGGGCGGGCGACCCGGGTGATCAGCCGGCGGTTGCGCCGCGCGCTGGAGCATCGCCATCGCACGTGCGCGGTGCCGGGCTGTGGGGCCACCCGCGGTCTGCACGCCCACCACATTCGGCATTGGGAAGACGGCGGCCCCACGGAGTTGTTCAACCTGGTTTTGGTGTGTCCGTATCACCATCGGTTGCACCACCGCGGCGTCATCACCATCGCCGGATGCGCCGAGGAACTCATCGTCACCGACGGCGCCGGTCGACGGCTGCGCGCGGGATCGCTCGCGCGTCCTCCCAACCATCCCCCGCCGGCTGTTCCCCCGTGCCCCGGTCCCACCGGCGAGCGCGCCGACTGGTGGTGGTACGAACCGTTCCAGCCGCAGCCACCACCGACAAGCAACTGAGTCGATGACAAGAGCCCAAAAGGATTGAGGCATCGAGGATTCGTGCGCGATACCTGCTGCTAGATGCCGGCGGCTCGGGCGACTTCGCCGTAGGCGGCCGCGAGGCCCTCTAGTGACGCGCGGGCGTTGCGCCCGCTCGGGTTGGGAACTACCCACAACTCGGCTGCGGGATAGGGCGACGCCTGCTTGCCCGGCTTGGCTTGGCGGTCGTTGAAGGCGTCACGGTAGGCGGTGATTCCCAGGACTGCGACCACCCGGGGCGCGTACTTCTGAACCACTGCGTCCAGTTTCCGTCGGCCTTCGACCAACTCGCCGCTGGTGAGTTCGTTCGCGCCCGCCGTCGCCCGATCGACGAGGCTCGTGATGCCGATTCCGCGATTCAACAGGTACTCCCGGTCGGCGGCGGTAAACCCGGACGAGGCGTCGATCAGATGATCGGTGATGCCGGCCCGGAACAGCGCCGGCCAAAACCGATTGCCGCGGGGAGCGAAATGAGCCTGCACCGCAACGGTTCTCAAGCCCGGGTTGATCCCGACGAACAGCAGCCGGACTTGGCCCGAGATCAGGTCCGGCACGGTCTTGCCGCTGAACTGTTTCAATTCGTCGCGGCCGAACCGGACCTTATGCCGCGCGATCAGAACCAGTGCCGGCGACCGCCGACCGCGCGACCGCTGGCACCGAGGATCCACAGGATCGCCCCGATGACGACCAGGATGATCCCGATGGTCCACAGGATGTTGATCTTGAGCAGGAACCCCGCGATCAGCAGGATGATGCCAAGAATGATCATGACGAGCCCTCCGTTCAGTGATGGCTGACGTACTAAGTCGACCACCCTTAAGGGGGGTAGCGATACACCCTTAGGTAGGTAATGTTCCCAACATGCCACCGTCGCCTTCTCGCGGACCGATCAGGGTCGCGCTGGTCGACGACTACGACGTCGTCGTGAAGGGCGTGGCCAACATGCTCGACCCCTACCGCGACCGCGTCGTGATCGCGGAACTCGACTCGACCATGCCCGTCGCGGACACCGTCGACATTGTCCTGTACGACTCGTTCGCCCAGCCCGAATCCGACCACGAAGAGATCGCTGTCCTGGTCGCCAATCCCCGGGCACAGCGAGTTGTGGTCTACACCTGGAACTTTCACCCCGACCTCGTCGAAAGCGCGCGGCGGCAGGGCGCGCACGGCTACCTATCCAAGACCCTGCCCGCGCGCGAGCTGGTCGCCGCGCTGGAGGCCGTGCACTCCGGCCAGGAGATCATCAGTGAGGCGGTCCCGCGCGCCCGCAGCGCGCCCGGCCTGGATTGGCCCGGGCGCGGTGAGGGGCTCACCGACCGCGAGGCGGAAATCCTGGCCTTGATCACCCAGGGCAAAAGCAACGCCGACGTCGCGCGGCTGACCTACCTGAGCCCCAACACGGTGAAGTCCTACATCCGCAACATCTACCGTAAGCTCGGCGTCACCAGCCGCACCCAGGCCGTGCTGTGGGGCGTGAACCACGGGTTCACTCCCGACCATCACCGCATCGAACACTGGCGCGGCGGCCCTTAACCCGAGGTGGCCGTCAGGTAGCCCGAGCCGGCGCCGAACGAGGCCAGCTCGTCGTTGGGCAACGCGAAACCGTTTGCGGCGTAAGCCTGCTCGGTGGTCCGGATGTCTACCCGCCAACCGTGCGCGGCGAGGTATTCCGCGGCGGTGTTGCGTTCGCCGGTGTAGAACAACTCGGCCAGGTTGATGTTGGAGCCGATGCGACGGGACCGCTCGGTGAGCCGTTGCGCCCAGTCCGCCGGCGCGCTGCGCATGTCCATGTGCTCGGTGGCGATCCGGCTGCCGGGCGCGGACAGGGCCGTGATGTTGTCGAACAGGCGGTCCTGGGCGTCGGGCGGCAGGTAGACCAGGAGGCCCTCGGCGCTCCACGCGGTGGGCTGCCGGGGGTCGAGCCCGGCGGCTGCCAACGCCGACGGCCAGTCGTCGCGCAGGTCGATGGGAACGGTGCGGCGCTGGGCGGTCGGCTCGGCGCCCAGGCCGGCCAGCGTCCGCGTCTTGAACTCGATGACCTCGGGCTGGTCGATCTCGTAGACCGCCGTCCCGGCCGGCCACGGCAGGCGGTAGGCGCGGGTGTCCAGGCCGGACGCCAGGATCACCGCCTGCCCGATGCCCGAACCGGTTGCCCGCACGAAGAAGTCGTCGAAGAAGCGGGTGCGTACGGTGATCTGCTCGTTCATGGCCCGACGGTTGAGCAGGGGATCGTCCTCGCTGGGCCCGCTTTCGCCATCGATCAGCTTGATGAAGGTGTCGATGCCCACCGCGCGCACCAGCGGGTCCGCCCACGGATCGTCCAGTAGGGGATCCGGGCCCTGGGACGCCATCGCGCGCGACGCGGCGACGGCCGTCGCGGTCGTGCCGACGCTGGACGCCAGATCCCAGGTGTCATTCTCGGTACGGGCCATCCGCGCACCCCTCTCCGCGCAGCCGCGCATTACTTAGGTCATCTAGGTGATACTGCCTACTGTACGCCCGTCCGGGATCGGTCATCCGCCGCGAACGTCTGCTCGCGCACTGACAGGATGGCGAACGAATGCGCGGGCAGCGTTGTGCTGTCGGCGCCGACGTTCGGCTCGTCCCACGCGAGGACGACCTCGCCGGCGACGGGCACCTTCGCCGGCTCGGCGCCGAGGTTGCACACGATGCGCAGCCTGCCGCGGCACACGCTGATCCAGCGTTCGTCTTCGTCGTAGTCGACGGTGAGGTGGTCGAGCCAGGGGTCGGCCATGTCGGGGTCGTTGTGCCGCAGGGCGATCAGATCCCGATACACGCGGCGCAGCCGGGCGTGCTCGCCGGAGTCGACCTCGGCCCAGTTCAGCTTGGAGCGCGCAAAGGTCTGGGGGTCCTGCGGGTCGGGGATCTCGTCGGCGCTCCAGCCGTGGTCGGCGAATTCGGCCTTGCGCCCCTCGGCGGTGGCGCGGGCCAGCTCGGGTTCGGGATGTGAGCTGAAGAAGAGGAACGGCGTCGACGCCGCCCAT
Source organism: Mycobacterium sp. 852002-51057_SCH5723018 (assembly GCF_001667035.1). Taxonomy (GTDB): domain Bacteria; phylum Actinomycetota; class Actinomycetes; order Mycobacteriales; family Mycobacteriaceae; genus Mycobacterium. The sequence goes on along the minus strand of NZ_LZIR01000046.1, from coordinate 45,595 downwards.
TCCTCTCCCATGAAAAGCATTGCGGTGTAAGGAGATCCGAGCGCCAGGGCGGCCTTGATCGCCAGCTGGCCGCCGGTCAGGTTATGCGACGGTCGGTCCCCGAGGGCGCGATTGCCGACCTGATCGTGGGTGCAGGTGTAGGCGACCAGCCGGGTGGCCGGGATCCCCGTGCCCTCGGTGGTGTCCAGCGGTCGCCCGTGGCGGCGGCGCCGGAACGACGAATAGGTGCCGGCGTGAAAGTAGCCGTGCCGCAGCGTCTCCGCCAGCGTGGCCATCGATCGAGACGGGGCGCCGAAGTCCGCATAGTATCCCTGGCGCTCGCCGGACACCGCCGTGTGGATCGCGTGATGGATGTCGTCGGCCCACTGCGCCGTCAGCCCGTACCCGCTGCGCTCGCGCGGGGTGATCAACCGCGGGTCGTTGAGGTCGCTCTCGGCGACCAGCGACAGCGGGCGGCCCACCTGTCGTGACAGCCAGTCGGTTTCGGTGGCGAGCTCTTCGAGAATGTGGATGGCCGTGGTGTCGACCAGCGCGTGCACGGCGTCCAGCCGCAGGCCGTCGGCGTGGAAGTCGCGCATCCAGCGCAGCGCGCAGCCGATGATGTAGTGGCGCACCTCGTCGGAGTCGGCGTCGGCGATGTTGATGCCTTCGCCCCACGGGTTGCTCGCCGACGACAGGTAGGGCCCGAAACGCGGCAGGTAGTTCCCGGACGGGCCGAGATGGTTGAACACCGCGTCGATCAGCACGCCCAGGCCGCGAGCGTGGCACGCGTCGACGAACCGGACCAGGGCGTCGGGGCCGCCGTAAGGCTCGTGCACGCTGTACCACAACACGCCGTCGTATCCCCAGCCGTGGGTGCCGGCGAAGGAGTTGACCGGCATCAGCTCGACGAAATCGGTGCCGAGATCGACCAGATAGTCCAGTCTTTCGATGGCGGCGTCCAGGGTGCCCGCGGGTGTGAACGTCCCGACGTGCAACTCGTAGATCACCGCGCTCGCGTCGCCCTCCAGGGACTTGCCGGGCCAGTCGGCGTCGGTCCACGCGAATCCTTTGACAGCGGCCGGGTCCCACAGCTGCGAGCGGGCGTGCACGCCGTCGGGTTGCCGCGGTGAGCGGGGATCGGGCAGCACGGTCGGGTCGTCGTCGAGCAGGTATCCGTACCGGGCGCCCGGCGGCGCCTCGACGTCGGCATGCCACCAGCCGTCGTCGGAGCGCGTCATCTCGTGCGTCCGGCCGTCGACGTCGAGCCGCACCAGGGAGGGTTTAGGCGCCCACACCCGGAATTCAGTCACTGTGGCGCTCCAGCAGCACGACGGGCAGGTCGGCGAACAATTGAGCGGCCGACGTCGGCCCGTCCGCGATCGCGCCGCTGAGCGCGTCCACCCAGGTGCCCTCGGGCAGCGGCAACACGGTATTGCCCCAACCCTTTTCGGCCAGCCGGACGGTCCAGCGCGTCACCGCGACCAGGATGTCGTCCCCGCGGCGGAACGCCACGACGTGGTCGCTGGCCTCGCCGTCGGCGAGCACCGGGACGTAGTCGCCGCGCAGGAAGGTGTCCGGATGGGAGCGCCGCACCCTAAGTGCCGTGGTGACGACGCGGATCTTGGGATGCTGCAACTCTTTCAGCGCGGCCCGGCGGGCGGCGTAGTCCACTGCGCGCCGGTTGTCCGGGTCGACCAGGCTGTCGTCCCACAGTTCGGTGCCCTGATAGACGTCGGGAATCCCGGGCACGGTCAGCGCGAGCAGCTTCTGACCCAGCGCGTCGCTCGCGGCATGCGGATTGAGTTGGGCGACAAGCTCGGTCAGTTGACCGGCCACCCGCCCGTCGAGGACGGAATCGAGCCAGTTGTGCACCGCGCCCTCGAACGCGGCGTCCGGGTCGTTCCACGAGGTGTGCCAGGCCGCTTCCCGGATGGCCTTCTCGGCGTAGGCGTGCAGCCGCGCCCGCAGTTCGCCGGTGACCTCACCCGACACCGGCCACACGCCGAAGATGTTCTGCCATAGGAACTGTCCGGTCGCCGGATCGGGGGAAGGAGCCTTGATCTCCCAGCGGGCCAGGAATTCCGTCCACAGCGACGGCACCTGGGAGAGCACGCCGATACGGGCCCGCACGTCCTCCCCGCGTTTGGTGTCGTGGGTGGTCAGCGTGGTCATCGTGTGCGGCCAGAGTCGGGCGCGGTCGGCGGCGCTCTGATGAAACTCCGCGAGGCCGACGCCGAAGCGGTGCGGTTCGCCGCCCACTTCGTTGAGCGACACCAGCCGGGCGTCGCGGTAGAACAAGCAGTCCTCGACGGCCTTGGCGGTCACCGCTCCGCACAGCTGCTGCAGCCGGGTGGCCGGCTCGCCGCCACGGGCCAGCGCCGCCGCGAGCACCTGCAGCGCAGGCCCCAGATGCGGTGCGGCGGCCTGGGTTTCGGCGAGGGCCGTGGGCAGCATGGCGGCCAGGCCGGGGTAGTCGCAGCGGTAGACCCCGATGTGGGTGAGCAGTGTGGCGACCGCCTCGGGCAGCAGCCGGTGATCGGCGCCCGCCGCGGCCACGACGGCGCGCCGCAGCCGGGCCAGCTCGCTGGCCAAGGTTTGGGTCGCGGTGCGGGTCTTGAGTTCCGCGAGCAGCTTCGGCATGGCCTGGTAGCCGATGCCGGCCGAGCCGACGAGCGCGGTGAGCGCCGGTTCGCCGCCCGGGTCGATGAACACCCCGCCCACCTGCCGCAGCACGTCGTAGCCGGTGGTGCCGGCGACCGGCAGCGTGGGCTCGAGCGCCTCGTCGACGGCCAGGATCTTCTCGATGACGATCCACGCGTCCGGGCCGGTCAGCTCCCGCAGCCGGGCCAAATACCCGCAGGGGTCGGACAACCCGTCGGGGTGGTCGATGCGGACGCCGTCCACCAGGCGCTCGCTGAACCAGCGGCCGACCTCGGCGTGGCTGGCGTCGAACACCGCCGGGTCCTCCTGCCGCAGCCCGGCCAGCGACGTGATCGAGAAGAACCGGCGATAACCGCAGATCCCGTTGCGCCAGCCCACCAACCGGTAGTGCTGGCGGTCATGGACTTGCGGGCCGGTTCCCTCGCCGGTGCCGGGTGCGATCGGCAGGGCCAGATCGCCCAGCCGCAGGACGTCACCGTCGACCAACAGATCGGCCACGTCGTCGTCGGAACCCAAGATGGGCAGCACGATTCGGCCGTCCTCGTCGAGGTCCCAGTCGATGTCGAAGAACGCCGCGTACGGCGAATCCCGGCCCTGCCGCAGCACGTCCCACCACCACGGGTTCTGCTGCGGTGAGTCGATGCCGACGTGGTTGGGCACGATGTCGATGACCAGGCCCATGCCGCGCGCGCGGGCCGCCGCCGACAGCCGGGCCAGGCCGTCGGGACCGCCCAGCTCGGGCGAGATCGTCGCCGGGTCCGTGACGTCGTATCCGTGGGTGGACCCGCGGGCCGCGGTCATGATCGGGGACAGGTAGACGTGGGTCACGCCGAGGTCGTCGAGGTAATCGAGCAGGCCCTTCGCGTCGTCGAGGGTGAACCCGAAGCCGCTGGACTCACCACGCAGCTGCAGCCGGTAGGTGGAAAGGACGGGTAAGGCCATGTGTCACATGGTCTTACGGAGTACCAGCAGCGAACGCGAGGGCAGCGAGACCTTCTCTTCGGCGTTCACCAGCTGGCCGCCTGCTTCTTTCAAGCCGGCACGATGGTTGGTGTCGAGCTCCACCGTCCACTCCTGGGCGTAATCGACCGGCGGCATGACGAACTCGACCGGTTGGTCATCGGCGTTGAAGCACAACAGGAATGAGTCGTCGACCACCCGCTCGCCGCGGGCGTTCGGCGCGCTGATCGCATCGCCGTTGAGAAACACCGCCACGCACTTGTGGAAGCTCTTGCCCCAATCGTCGTGGGTCATCTCCTGCCCGCCCGGGGTCAACCACACGAGGTCGTGGACCTCGTCGCCGCTGCGGATCGGCTCGCCTTCGAAGAAGCGGCGGCGGCGAAACACCGGGTGGTTCTTGCGCAGGGTGCTCACCCTGCGGGCGAATGACAGCAGGTCGGCGTTCTTGTCCGCCAAAGACCAGTCCATCCAGGACAATTCGGAGTCCTGGCAGTAGACGTTGTTGTTGCCGTTTTGGGTGCGCCCGAACTCGTCGCCGTGGGCGATCATCGGCGTGCCCTGGCTGACCATCAAGGTCGCCCAGAAGTTGCGCATCTGGCGGCAGCGCAGCTCGATGATGTCGGGGTCGTCGGTGGGTCCTTCGACGCCGCAGTTCCAGGATCGGTTGTGGCTTTCCCCGTCCCGGTTGTCTTCACCGTTGGCCAGGTTGTGCTTTTCGTTGTACGAGACGAGGTCGTTGAGCGTGAAACCGTCGTGGGCGATGACGAAGTTGATGCTGGCGCTGGGGCGCCGACCCGTCGCCTCATACAGGTCCGACGACCCGGTCAGCCGGGAAGCGAACTCGCCCAGGGTCGCGGGCTCGCCCCGCCAGTAGTCGCGCACAGTATCGCGATACTTCCCGTTCCACTCCGTCCACAAACCCGGGAAATTTCCGACCTGATAGCCGCCCTCACCGACGTCCCACGGCTCGGCGATCAGTTTGACCTGGCTGACCACCGGATCCTGCTGCACCAGGTCGAAAAACGCGCTCAGTCGGTCGACGTCGTGCAGCTCGCGGGCGAGCGTGGCGGCCAGGTCGAAGCGGAACCCGTCGACGTGCATCTCGGTGACCCAGTACCGCAGCGAGTCCATGATCAGCTGCAGCACGTGCGGGTGCCGGGCGTTGAGGCTGTTGCCGGTGCCCGTGTAGTCCTTGTAGAGCCGCAGGTCCGTGTCGACGAGCCGGTAGTAGGCGGCGTTGTCGATGCCGCGGAAGTTGATCGTCGGGCCGAGGTGATTGCCTTCGGCGGTGTGGTTGTAGACCACGTCGAGGATCACCTCGATGCCGGCCTCATGGAAGCTGCGCACCATGGATTTGAACTCGGCGACGCTCGAGCGGCGGTTGGCGGCGTACTGGTTGTGCGGGGCGAAGAAGCCAAAGGTGTTGTAGCCCCAGTAGTTTCGCAATCCCAGATCCAGCAGCCGTGAGTCGTGCATGAACTGGTGAACCGGCATGAGCTCGATGGCGGTGACGCTGAGCGACTTGAGGTGCTCGATGATCACCGGGTGGGCCAGCCCGGCGTAGGTGCCCCGCTGCTCTTCGGGGATGGCGGGATGGTTCTGGGTCATGCCCTTGACGTGGGCCTCGTAGATGACGGTCTCGTGGTACGGGGTGAGCGGCGCGCGGTCGGACCCCCAGTCGAAGAACGGGTTGCTCACCACGCTGGTCATGGTGTGCCCGAGCGAGTCCAGCATCGGGGGAGTCCCGGGATCGGCACCGTCACTGCCCGGCTTCACGGCCTTCAGGTCGTAGGAGTACAGCGCCTGCCCGAAGTCGAAATCGCCGTGGAAGGCCTTGCCGTACGGATCCAACAGCAGCTTGCTCGGGTCGCACCGGTGGCCGGCCGACGGGTCCCACGGCCCGTGGACGCGAAATCCGTAGCGCTGCCCCGGGGTGATGTTGGGTAGGTAGGCGTGCCAGACGTAGCCGTCAACCTCTTCGAGGGTGATTCTTGTCTCGCCCCCGCCGCCGTCGATCAGGCATAGCTCGACCTTCTCGGCGATCTCGGAAAACAGCGAGAAGTTAGTGCCCGCACCGTCATAGGTCGCCCCGAGCGGATACGGAGTGCCCGGCCAGATGGTGGCAAGTCGCGGCTGGGACCTGCCGTTATCCGGTGCGGCCTTTCCTTTTTCGGAGCCTGTTGCTGAGGCTGGATGGTCGGTCGGCATCACTGCACTTTATCCGTGCCGGGGTCACGCCCGCCGGGTTACCGGGTCACCACCAGCCGGTGTTCGCCGCGATCTGGCGGCCCAATTCGTCCGCCATGGTCCGCACGTAGGTCGGGGACAGGTGATGGGCGCCGTGATAGATCAGCACGTTCCCTTCGGCCGGGCGACAGACGTCGGTGCGGCATATCGCGTCCGACATGTCGAGGACCTTGAGCAGGGGGAACTGCGCGACGAAGTCAAGGGTCTGATTGCGATCCGACAGCACGTCGGAGCGCTTGATCGCGCACGACTGCGCGCTGCCGCCCTTGGCCAGGCAGTCGGCGGGGTCGAACGGTTTGTCCTTCTTGACCAGCCACGGCGTATCCCGCATGCCCAGGATCGGTATGTTGTTGTCCGACAACGTCTGCCAGATCCCGATGTAGGTCGCCGGCATGACGTCGCCGGTCTTGATGTTCCAGGGCCGGGTCGTCGTCGTGAACACGTAGTCGGGACGATCGACGACCAGCTTGTCCAGCGTCCGTCGCACCCATTCGCGGCACTGCGGATATGGGGCGTTGTTGCCCATGATCAGCGGCACTTCCTCGGTGGACAGCGGGCACCCCATCTTGAGGTACGTCACGACCTTGAAGTGGTGCACAGCGCCGAGCAGCTCCAGCGCGGGCAGCCAATGTTCGGCGTGCGACCCGCCGGCCAGGGCGATGGTGCGGGTGGCGCGCAGGTCGCCGTAGGTGCAGTTGACCACCGCGGGGTTGACGAAGTCACTGATGCAGCCGTCCCTGGTCGTGTCCGGCAGGTCGTGCTTGACCTCCAAGACGGTGGGCCGCATCGGCAGCGTGGGCACCCGCACCCGTTCGGTGAGGGCGCGCGCGCCGGGGTAGTCCTGCGGGTTGAGGACGCTGAGCTCCTTGCCCGCCGACCGCAACACCGTGACGTGCTGGCGCCAGGTGAACGAGGTCGCGGTGAGCGTCACGCCGAGCAGCACCACCATCGATCCCAGCGCCATGGTCGGCCGGCGCAGGCGCACCCACCACGGCATCGTCGGCGCCGGCGCCGGGAACGGGGCCCGGTAGCGCAGCGGGTCCTCGACCAGCCGGGTGGTCAGGTGGGCCAGCAATCCCGACAGCAGCAGCACCGCCGCGCCTTCGACGAAGTTGGCGTGCCGGTGGCCGCTGTAGGACAGCCAGAAGATGAGCAGCGGCCAGTGCCAGAGATAGAGCGAGTACGCAATGGCGCCCAGCGCCACCAGCGGCCCGGTCGCCAGCAGCCGATTCGGCAGCGGCAGCCGCTCACCGGCGGCGCCAGGACACAGGTTGGCTCCGGCCAGGATCATCAGCATGGTGGCCCCGACGGGCACCAGGGCCCACGGGCCGGGAAATTCCTTGACGCCGTCGATCAGGGCCCCGCACGACACGATCGTGGCCAGCGCGACGGTGGCCAGCGCCGTGCGCAGCCACGTCGGCCAGCGAACGTAGGGCACCACCGCGCCGACCAGCGCGCCCAGCAGCAACTCCCACGCCCGGGCGAAACTGTTGTAGTAGGCGAGGGCTTGGTCGTCCTGATGGGCGACGACCGCATACACGAACGACGCCACCGTCAGCGCGCTCAGCAGCACCACGAACATGGTCCGCAGGTGAGCGCGCAGCGCTCGCCGGAAGGCGTAGGCGCAGCCGGCGATCAGCAGCAGGAAGCCGATGTAGAACTGGCCCTGCACCGACATCGACCAGATGTGTTGCAGCGGGGTGACGGCCTCGCCGGCCCGCAGGTAGTCGGACGCGGTATTGGCCAGTTCCCAGTTCTGGTAATAGCCCAGGCTGGCCAGGCTCTGGTCGGCGAACGTCTCCCAGCGGGTCTCTGGTTGCACCAGGATGGTCAGGAGCCCGCAGCCGGCCAGCACCACGACCAGGGCGGGAAGCAGGCGGCGCGCCAGCCGGATCACCTCGGCGACGGGCGACAGCGACACCGCCGGGTCGAGCGCGGCGCGCAGGATCTTGCCGCCGAAGAAGAACCCGGACAGCGCCAGGAACACGTCGACGCCGCCGGAAACCCGGCCGAACCAGACGTGGAACACGGCGACCAGCGCGATGGCGATGCCGCGCAGGCCGTCGAGGTCGTAGCGATAGAACCCTGTCGAGCGCGCTCCCGTAGCGGCCGGCTTCGCAGCGGCGACCGGCGATCGAGGAGGTGAGAGGCTCTGCATGGTCGATCGCTAATTTACCCAAACCCGCCGCCCGCAGCCGTGCACGAGGGAGCGAGTGGCGCGTGTTGGGGCCTGTTGGGGCCTGTGCGGGGAGGCCTTCGCTAGGGCGGCAGAGCCCGGGGAGGTTACCGCGAGATGACGGCGGGAGCCTGCTGGACGGGTGCCTGCTGCGTCGGCGGCTGCAGCAACGGCATCTGCTGCAGCGGTGCCTGCTGGGCCGGCGCCTGTTGCAGCGGTGCCTGCTGGGCCGGCGCTTGCTGTAGCGGTGCCTGCTGGGCCGGGGCCTGCTGTAACGGTGCCTGCTGGGCGGGTGCCTGTTGCAGCGGTGCCTGCTGGGCCGGCGCCTGCTGCACCGGGGCCTGCTGCAGTGGCGCCTGCTGCGCCGGCATCGGCTGGGCGCCGAGCACCCGGACCAGGTAGGGGGTCATGCCGTTGCTGCGCACCGGCGACACTTGCACGACGTCGCCGACCTCGAGCATCTGGTTGTTTCCGAGGTACATCGCGACGCTTTGGCTGCCTTCCGGACCGTAGAAGATCAGGTCGCCGCGGCGCGCCTGCTGCGGCATCACCTTCTGGCCCAGCCGGTACATCTCGCCGGAGGAACGCGGCAGCTTGATGCCGGCGCCGGCGTAGGCGTACTGCATCAGGCCCGAGGCGTCGAACCCGACGGTGTAGATGCCCGTGCCCTTGCCGCGACTAGGGCCGTTGACACCGCCGCCGGCCCAGGAGAACGGCACGCCGCGCTGCGACAGACCGCGCATGACGACGATGTCGGTGGCCTGCTGGTAGTCCATCGTCCTGGTGATGGGGTCGGCCGCCGCGATGCCGGCGGTGGCCAACGGGGCCACCAGCATCGCGACACCGACCGCGAAGGCGTAGATGCGTTTCATTGGATTCCCACTCCTCGGGGTCCTGGGGCGTCAGTCGCGGTGACTTCGCGCATCGGCCGCTATTGCGGGCGACGCGTGGCCTCCCCGTCGGGGCCGAACGTCGCTGCATGACGCGTGGCGTGAAACCAGCCTGTCAACCGTCTGAATTCACACCAGTCACTACAGAAACTTCTACAACAGAAGGGACCGGCGGAGAATAGCTGTTGGCCTGCGCAGAGGATTTTTTGCAGGAACGTGACCGCAGGGTGACTGGCGGGCCCTATCCGGTGCCCTAGGTGTGATTTCGGTCACTACGCCAAGATCGGCGTCAGCGTGACCTCCACTCGCTCAGAGCCAGTACCGCGAGCTGAACGCGGTCAGGATGGAGCCGGCCACCGACGCGACCATGAGCACCGCGAGGGACAAGACCGGCCAGAAGGACATGTACCAGCCCTTCAAGAGGGAAACGAAGGGGCCGATGCCGGCCGCGGCGATCGCGGCGCCGATGCCGCCCCACACCACGGGATGGATGTAGTAATCGACCCCGAAGGGCACCGGTCCACAGGTATCTCCCTCGCACACGTTCGCCAGGAAGCCGAACATCCTCGTCGGCCAGTTCGTCGCGGTGGCCAGGTAGAGCAGCAACGCCAACAGGACGACGGTGGAGGCGACGTCCCAGGCGGCGATGCGCACTCGAAGCACCCGCGGTGGCTGGTGCTGGGAGTGATGGAGGCGCGCGGGCGCCGGCGGGGAGACCGTCGGATTGCTCGGGTGAGGATCGTCGGGCCGGTGCGGCGATGCCATGCCGTCGATGCTTCCCGATGGCCGCGATTTGTGCGAGCCGACTGCTTTACCCTCGATCTCTATGCCGCCGGCCAGGGCCGGGCTGACGCCCGGGCAAATCAGCGCGATCGACGCCGCGCACCTGTGGCACCCCTACAGCACCATCGGCCGCGAAGCCGTGCCGCCGGTGGTGGCGGTCGCCGCGCGCGGCGCCTGGCTGACGCTGATTCGCGACGGCGCGCCCATCCAGGCGCTCGACGCGATGAGCTCCTGGTGGACCGCGATCCATGGGCATGGCCACCCCGATCTGGATGCGGCGCTGGCCAGCCAGCTCGCCACCATGAACCACGTCATGTTCGGCGGGCTGACCCACGAGCCCGCGGCCCGGCTGGCGCAGTTGCTGGTGGACATCACGCCCGCGGGTCTGGAGACGGTGTTCTTCAGCGACTCCGGCTCGGTGTCAGTCGAGGTCGCGGTCAAGATGGCGCTGCAGTACTGGCGCAGCCTCGCCCGGCCTGGCAAGCACCGGTTGATGACCTGGCGGGGCGGCTATCACGGCGACACCTTCACGCCGATGAGCGTCTGCGACCCCGACGGCGGCATGCACTCCCTGTGGACCGACATCCTGGCCCGCCAGGTGTTCGCCCCGCAGGTTCCCCGCGACTACGACGCCGCCTACTCCGCGGCGTTCGAGGCGCAACTGGCGCGGCACGCCGACGAGCTGGCGGCCGTGGTGGTCGAACCCGTCGTGCAAGGCGCGGGCGGGATGCGCTTCCACGACCCGCGTTACCTGCGCGACCTGCGCGACGCCTGCGACCGGCACGACGTGCTACTGATCTTCGACGAAATCGCCACCGGCTTCGGCCGCACCGGCGAGCTGTTCGCCGCCGACCACGCCGGCGTGCGCCCGGACATCATGTGCGTCGGCAAGGCGCTGACCGGCGGGTACCTCTCCCTCGCCGCGACCTTGTGCACCGCTCGCATCGCGCACACCATCAGCTCGGGGGAGGCCGGCGCGCTGATGCACGGGCCCACCTTCATGGCCAACCCGCTGGCCTGCGCGGTGTCGGTGGCCAGCGTCGAGCTGCTGCTCGGCCAGGACTGGCGGTCACGGGTCGCCGGGATCGGCGCCGGGCTGGCCGACGGGCTGGAAGCCGCCCGGGCCCTGCCCGGCGTGATCGACGTCCGGGTGTGCGGTGCCATCGGCGTCATCGAATGCGCCCGGCCGGTCGACCTGGCGGTCGCCACCCCGGCGGCGCTGGACCGCGGCGTCTGGCTGCGCCCGTTTCGCAACCTGGTCTACGCGATGCCGCCCTACGTCTGCTCGACCGACGAGATCGCGCAGATCACCTCGGCGATGGTCGAGGTCGCGCGTCGCGTCTGACCCCAGTTCAGCGCCTATTTCACCGGTCAGCCCACGGGTTGAACCCTTGCTCAGGGTAAAACGTGCTGCGGGCCCGGGGAACGCAAGAATTCTGCAAGCGGGCGGCGACATACTAATGGCTCCAAAATCTGAATCGACAATCGAACGGAAAACCGTGAACACCCCTTACTCCCTGAAGCGGACCATCGCTGGCTCGGTGGTGTCGTGCGTCGCCGCGGTGGCCGGAATCGCATTGGCAGCAGGCACCGCCCACGCCTTCCCCCCAGGTTGCACGAGCTACGCGTGTTGGTGCCCAGGGCAACCTCTGCCCGGTCAGGTAGCAGGGGATTGGGACATGACCGCCTGCCACGACTGGCACTTCTCCTGGCACGATAACCCGCAGGCGCCACACGGGCAGGTGGAACAGGGACCGCTGGACTGCGGTTATGGGCCAGGTTTCCTGCCCCAGTGCAAGGGTTGACGACGAGAACGGTCGTCGGCCCGCCTCAGGTTGTGAGAGGAAGCGCCATCACAATGAAATCGCCATCTAGTTCGACGCGACCCACTACCACCGAGACATGTGCGGCCACGGCTCGCAGTTCCCCGCCAAACCAGAGCGCCGCTCCGGCCGGTCGTTCGCGGTCGGCCGATGGCCAGAACCCGAACTTGAGCGACTTTGAAAGACCGGGTAACAGATTGTGACCTATCACCTCCGCGATAGTCGATGTCGCACGCCTCGTTAGGCTGAGCCTCGATGAAGACACCGATCGAGGCGTCACCGCTGGCCTGGCTGGACGCGGTGGAGCGGCAACGCCGCGAGGCCGGGCTGCGCCGTTCGCTGCGGCCGCGCCCGGCCGTGGCGACCGAGCTGGACCTGGCGTCCAACGACTACCTGGGGCTGTCCCAGCACCCCGACGTGATCGAGGGCGGCGTTGCGGCGCTGCGCATGTGGGGGGCCGGGGCCACCGGGTCGCGCCTGGTCACCGGCGACACCGAGCTGCACCAGCAGTTCGAGTCCGAGCTCGCCGAGTTCACCGGCGCGGCCTCGGCATTGCTGTTCTCCTCGGGATACGCCGCGAACCTGGGGGCCGTCGTCGGCCTGTCGGGCCCGGGTTCGCTGCTCGTGTCCGACGCCCTGTCCCATGCGTCGCTGGTGGACGCCTGCCGGCTGTCGCGGGCCCGGGTGGTGGTGACGCCGCACCGCGACGTCGCCGCCGTCGACGCCGCCCTCGCCTCGCGCGACGAGGAACGCGCCGTCGTCATCACCGAGTCGGTGTTCAGCGCCGACGGCGCGCTGGCCCCGGTGCGGGACCTGCACGAGGTGTGCCGCCGCCACCGGGCGCTGTTCGTCGTCGACGAGGCCCATGGCCTCGGCGTGCGCGGCGGCGGGCGCGGGCTGCTGCACGAGGCGGGGCTGGCGGGCGCGCCCGACATCGTGATGACCACGACGCTGTCCAAGGCGCTCGGCAGCCAGGGCGGCGCGGTGCTCGGACCCGCAGCGGTGCGCGCCCACCTGATCGACGCGGCCCGGACGTTCATCTTCGACACCGGGCTGGCGCCGGCCGCGGTGGGCGCCGCGCGCGCAGCCCTGGCCGTGCTTCGCCACGAGGCGTGGCGGCCGGAGGCGGTGCTGCGGCACGCGCGTTTCCTTGCCGAGGTCTGCGACGTTCCCGACCTGCCGCAGTCGGCGGTGGTGTCGGTGATCCTCGGCGACCCGGCGGTGGCGCTGGCCGCCGCGACGGCCTGCCTGGACGCCGGCGTGAAGGTGGGCTGCTTCCGCCCGCCGACCGTGCCCGCCGGGACGTCGCGGCTGCGGCTCACCGCGCGCGCGTCGCTGGATGCCGCCGAACTCGAGACCGCGCGCCGGGTGCTGACGGATGTGCTCGCCGGATCGTTCTGAGGGTCGCCGTTGACCGTCCTGGTCGTCACGGGTACCGGCACCGGGGTCGGTAAGACGGTCGTCACTGCGGCGCTGGCCAGCCACGCCCGCCAGGCCGGCATCGACGTGGCCGTGTGCAAACCCGTTCAGACCGGCACCGATGTCGGCGACGACGACCTCGCCGAGGTGGCGCGGCTGTCCGGGGTGACCGAGCTGGCCGCGTTGGCCAGGTACCCGCGGCCGCTGGCGCCCGCGACCGCCGCCGAGCAGGCCGGGGCGGCGCTGCCCACCGCCGGCCAGCTGGTGGGGCTCATCCGCGGGCTGGACCGCCCGGGCCGGCTCACCCTGGTCGAGGGGGCCGGCGGGCTGCTGGTGGAACTCGCCGACGGGGGCGTCACGCTGCGCGATCTCGCGGTCGAGCTTCGCGCCGCCGCGCTGGTCGTGGTCGCCGCGGAGCTGGGCACCCTCAACCACACCGCCCTCACGCGGGAAGCGCTTGCGACGCAAGGTGTTGCGTGCGCGGGCCTGGTGATCGGCAGCTGGCCCGACGAGCCCGGGTTGGTGGAGGCCTCCAACCGGTCCGCGCTGGCCGGGCTCGCGCCGGTGCGGGCCGCGCTGCCGGCCGGGGCCGCGGCGCTGGACTCCGCCGGCTTCGCGGCCATGAGCGCCGCCGCGTTCGACCGCGACTGGGTGACCTCGTTGGCCCGCTGATGGTGCATTCGATAGAGCTGGTCTTCGACCCCGACACCGAGGCGGCGATCCGCCACATCTGGGAGGGCCTGGCCGGCGCCGGCATCCCGAGCCAGGCGCCGGCCAGCCGCCCGCACGTGACCCTGGTCGTCGCCGAACGCATCGACCCGGACGTCGACGAGCTGCTGAGACCGGTCGCCCGACGTTTGCCGCTGCGCTGCGCGGTCGGCGCGCCGGTGCTGTTCGGCCGGGCCAGCGTCGTCTTCGCGCGGCTCATCGTGCCCACGGGCGAGCTGCTGGTCCTGCACGCCGAGGTGCACCGGCTCTGCCTGCCGCACCTGGCGCCGGCGCCGATGGCCAACAGCCTGCCCGGTCAGTGGACCGCGCACGTCACGCTGGCCCGCCGCGTCGGCGGCCATCACCTGGGCCGGGCGTTGCGCATCGCGGGCCGGCCTTCGCAGATCGACGGCCACTTCGCCGGCCTGCGCCGCTGGGACGGCAACAAGAAGGTCGAATACCTGCTCTAACCGCCGAACAGCAGGTACAGGCCCGTGAACGTGTAGCCCACCATGACCAGCATCATGGTGAGCTGCCCGGTGAGCTGGTGGCCCGCCGGCAGCAGCCGAAGCGCCTTGTCGTGCGCGGCGACCACCGCCACGATGTGCCCGGTGACCACGCACGCCACCTTGATCCCGGCCAGCACCGGCGGATGCATGGAGAGCACATACGCCACGTGCTGATGTGCCAGCCCCAGCGGGTTCCAGCCACGGCCGAACGGGTCGGCCAGCGCGAAGACGGCCTGCTGTCCGCGCTCCACGAGGTAGGTCAGGTAGTGCGCGAAGATGTAGCCCACCACGATCGGGATCAACGAATGCGCCATCTGGCCGGGCAGCGCGCGGCGTTGCTCACGGTCGACGCCGCCGGTGGCGCGCGCGGCCAGCGAAAAGGTCACGGCCACAACCGAAATGAACACGATCAGCCCGACGGTCCGCAGCGCCGACGACGACAGCGTCGGTGACAGCCCCGAGCCACGCGTGAGCCGATCGGCGAACCCGCGCCACGTCGGCGAGCCGGAGAAGCTGTCGAACGCGGTCGACCCGAGCAGGACCGCCAGCATCACCACGACGCCGGGCCGCACCGGCAGCGACGGCAGATGGTCCAGCGGGTTGCCGATCACGATCTTCCCGGTGTCCGGGTTGCGGCGAAACGGGCACAGCCGCGACACCGCCATGCTGTACGCACCGAACGGGTCGGCCCGTGCCAGCCAGCGCTGCCCGCACAACCACGCCCCGACCAGCATCGCCACGGCGTATACGAGCAGCCAGGTCTTCACCCAGGGCAGCGATGCCGAGTTGGGGCTGGCGAGTTCCATCCACACGAAGGCGAACAGGCCCAGCGCGGCCGGGCGGTATCCCCACCCCTCGGGATAGGGCAGCCTCGGCCGGCCGAGGCGCTGCGGTGTGCCGCGCCGCAGCAGCAGATAGACCGTGCGCATCGGCGAGATCACCCGCCACACCGGGCCGAACGCCAGCGACAGCGCCACCAGCCCGACCCACAGCAGCACATAGAACGCGCCGAGCAGGCCGTTCGACTCCGACTGGGGACCGCACACCCCGGCGAGCACCACCCACACCGCGAAAACCAGCGCCACCCCGGCGGCGATCCAGCGGGTCGCGCGCGCGTCGACCAGCGCGGTCACCCACCCGGGCAGCGGGTGGCCCGGCTTGAGCGGGTCAAACCGCGGTCGCCGCCACGCGAACGCCACCAGCGCGAACGTGAACGTCAGCGCCCAGGCGGCCCCGACCATCGCGTACATGTACGGCACCGGAAGGTCGCCGGAACCGCCGAGACCGTGCGCGAGCACCACCGTCGCGCCGCGGGCGCTCACGGTTGGACTTGGATCGTCGCGATCGTGCGGTCCAGATGGTGCAGCTCCACCTCGACGTTGCCGGGGACGTCGACGCTGAACTGGAAGGTTTGGTTGGGTGCGGCCGCGACCTGGAACTTGTGGTCGGGGGTGGAGTGCACGTGCAGCTCGTCGGCGGCGTCGCTGGTGACCCGCAGGGTGATCGGCTGGCCCACCTTGGCCTGCAGCGTGGTGTTGGTGGGGGTGACCTGTCCCTTGGCGATGGTGACGTCGACGACCGGGCCCCCGGCGGGGGACTGGCCTTGCGGCTGGCCCTGGGTCTGGTTGTGCGCACCGCCGCACCCGATCAGGGCCCACATGAGTGCCACCACCCACACGATGGCGAGGGTGCTAGGAAACCTCATCCCTTAAGCCGCCTTAGGAGCGCCCGGCAGGGGCTGTTTGTCCTCAACCGGCTCCGGCGCGCCCTCGGCGTTGTTCAGGCGCCCGGCACCCCAGGTGAGGGCCGAGATCACCATCAGCGTCAGGATGAGCACCACGATCCCGCCGGCGGTGAACAACCAGGCCGGCGAGTTCTGGTCGCGTTCGCGCTGCAGGATGGTGACCTCCAGGACGAACGGCCGGGTGCTGGACGCCAACGCGGGAACCTCGGGCGCGGGGATGGCGTCGTCGGCCGGTTCGTAAATCGGCACGGCCGTCAACGTGTAACCGTCCTGGACCCGCAGCAGCGTCTTCCACGATCCCCAGACCGGGATCGGCTGGGTGGACCGGTAATGGCCCGGGCCGACCTTGCTGAGCCGGTCGATGACCAGGCCGCGCTGGTTCTCCATCCGTCCCTGCCAGGACAGGGTCGTCAGCCAGTCCGGATCGTCGCTGACCATGCCGGGCGGGGTGAGCTGCACATCCGCGGACACCATGCGCTGACCCGGAGGGCTGGGCTGGTCCGTCAAAGTGACCGTGGCGGTGTTCTGTCGCGGCACGACGATATGCAGCCCGTTGGCCACCGCGCCGCCGATCACCAGCACGGTCAGCACCACGGCCGCGATGCCCAGCCGGCGCCCGGGGAGGCGTTGGGCGGTGAGCACCATGCCGAACATCGCGCCACACACGCCGGTCAACACGGCCACCGGCACCGACATTGCCAGCGCCTCGCCCCATATCCTCGTCGGCCACGGGTAGTGGTACACCGCGCCGATCCACAGCGACTCGAGCCAGAGCCCGGCGGTGGCGACGGCGAGGCCCGAGACGGCGCCGAACGCTATCGGACGCTTGATCAGCGGAGTCAGCGCCACCAGCTCGACGACGAGCGCGGGCCCCAGGTACAGCGGGAACCAGTTGATGGGGGCGCCCAGGATGGGCCCGACCACCAGCGCGACCACGCCGCGCAGGCCGATCGCGAAGAGGGCCGCGATAATCGCTGCGCCCCGGCCCATGGTGATGCGGGCGGCGACGGCCGCCAGCGCGGCCGCCGCGGCGATCAACATCGGCTGGAACACCAGCCGGAATTGTGGGACGCCGAAGTCGAATTCGATCTGGTAGACCGACAAGCCGATGAACAATCCGCCGAAGGACAGGTAGCGCAGGAAGGTGATGAACGCGCCGTGGAACACCTCGCCGGCCGCCGCGGCCTCCTGCGCCTCGCCCTCGCGTTCCAGCATCAGCACCGAGAAGAGCGAAAAGCAGGCACCGCCGATCATCATCAGATGCGTTGGGCCCCAGAGTGTTACGTCCTGTCCGAAGATCCGGTGCCAGATGTCGTCGAGTGGGAAACCGATCATGGCGTACAGGCCGCAACCCGCCATCAGCACGCCGCCGACCGGCGCGTACCAGTCACCCGTGATGCGCACCGCGGCCGGGCCCGGCTTCTCGAACGGCAGCACGACCGCCAACATGCCCGCCACGAAGATCCCGAACAGGCCGATGATGATGAAGTAGTGCGCCGGGTTGGCCAACGGGCCCGGGTCGCGGCCGTTGCCGATGTGCCAGCTGACATCCCAGATGAATCCGAACAACGCGCAGATGATGGAGGTGGTGAAGACCAGGACCGGCAGGGCCACCCAATTGGGGCGGTGGAATTTCTCGCCGAACTTGTCGGCGATCCGGGTCAACCACCGGATCCGGTGAGTGCGATGGGCGTGGCCGACCCACAGCATCACCGCGGCTATCACGACCGCCGCGATCGACAGTCCGATCACCTGGTTGAGGCCGGCGCCGCGCGCCGCCGGCTCGGCCAGATACACCATTTGCGTTGAACTCATCGTCATGCCCTCTCAACCGCGCCGGGTCGTCCCGGGACATTTCATCCGACCATCGCTCCTTACTTCAAGGTAAGTTGGCGACCGAGTTGGTAATGCCCCCATTCGGCGCTCGTCAATCACGCTTTTCGTCGGCGGCGCCGCCTTTGCGCGCAGCGTCGGGCTTGCCGCCATTGCGGCGGTCTTTGAGCGCGACGTACAGGATCACGGCGACGACGACGATCGCGGGCAGGAAGGCGGGGATCGCCAGCAGCAGCATGTGATGGGCGACGTAGTCAACGTGGGCCAGGTACTCGACGTTCGGACGCGTCTGGGCAACAAGCTGGGAAACAGGCTCCGAAACAGTCATTGTGCTGGGATACCCCCGTAGCCCCATGTTGTGCGGCCGTTACCCTACTTTGAACACCGTTTTATTCAGGCTGCCATGACGACGTGGCAGGCGCGGCCGCGCGGCCGCGGACAGACATGCAGGGGAGCACCTGGTGACTCAAGCGGCAACTCGACCGACAGCCGAAGCCGACCACGAAGCCGACTACGAAGCCGACATCCTGGAGGTGGCGCGGCAGCAGGTGCTCGAAGTTGGGCAGGGTTTGAGCCGGGAACAGGTGCTGCGGGTGCTCCAGCTGCCCGACGACCGCCTCGACGAGCTGCTGGCGCTGGCCCACGAGGTGCGGATGCGCTGGTGTGGCCCCGAGGTCGAGGTCGAGGGAATCATCAGCCTCAAGACGGGCGGCTGCCCGGAGGACTGCCACTTCTGCTCCCAATCGGGGCTCTTCTCGTCGCCGGTGCGCAGCGCCCGGCTGGACATCCCCAGCCTGGTCGAGGCCGCCAAACAGACCGCCAAGTCCGGCGCCACCGAGTTCTGCATCGTGGCCGCGGTGCGCGGACCCGACGAGCGGCTGATGACCCAGGTGGCCGCCGGCATCGAGGCGATCCGCAACGAGGTCGAGATCAACATCGCCTGCTCGCTGGGGATGCTGACGGCCGAGCAGGTGGAGCGGCTGTCGGCGATGGGCGTGCACCGCTACAACCACAACCTGGAGACCGCCCGCTCGTTTTTCCCCAACGTCGTCACCACCCACACCTGGGAGGAGCGCTGGGAGACGCTGTCGATGGTGCGCGACGCCGGCATGGAGGTCTGCTGCGGCGGCATCCTGGGCATGGGCGAGACGCTGGAGCAGCGCGCGGAGTTCGCCGCCGACCTGGCCGAACTCGGGCCCGACGAGGTGCCGTTGAACTTCCTCAACCCGCGTCCCGGCACGCCGTTCGGCGACCTCGAGGTGCTGCCGGCCAGCGAGGCGCTCAAGTCGGTGGCCGCGTTCCGGCTGGCGCTGCCGCGCACGATGTTGCGTTTCGCCGGCGGCCGCGAGATCACCCTGGGTGATCTGGGCGCCAAGAAGGGCATCCTGGGCGGCATCAACGCCGTCATCGTCGGGAACTATCTGACCACCCTCGGCCGCCCCGCCGAAGCCGATCTCGAACTGCTCGAGGATCTGCAGATGCCGCTCAAGGCGCTCAATGCGAGTTTGTAAGCCAGCTTGTTAGAAACTGAGAAACCGTGGTTGGGGATCTGGGCGCTCCGGTGAGCGCGGGCATCTACAACGTCTACACCGGGGAATTGGGGGGCACTGCCGTGCCGACGGCGGCGCAGCTGGGCCTCGAGCCGCCCCGGTTCTGCGCGGAATGCGGGCGCCGGATGGTGGTTCAGGTGCGTCCCGACGGGTGGCGGGCACAGTGCTCGCGGCACGGGCGGGTTGACTCGGCCGACCTGGAGGCGCAGCGGTGACCCAGAGGCCTGAGGCATCCGTACCGCACAGGTCGCGGATGCGCGCGATCGTCATTGCGGCACTGGGCGTGGCCGTGACCGGCGCGGCGCTCGGCGGCATGTGGGCCTGGATCGCCCCGCCGATCCGCGCGGTGGTGGCCATCACCCGCGCGGGCGAACGCGTCCACGACTACCTGGGCGCCGAATCCGAGCACTTCTTCGACGCGCCCTGCCTGATGCTGGGCCTGTTGACGGTGCTGGCGGTGGTGGCGGCGGCGCTGGTGTGGCAGTGGCGCGCGCACCGGGGGCCCGCGATGGTCGCCGGGCTGTCGATCGGCATGGTGGTGGCGGCGCCGGCCGCCGCGGGGACCGGGGCGCTGTTGGTGCGGCTCGGCTACGGCGCCGTCGACTTCGATGCGGTGCCGCTGTTGGGAAAGCCGTCGGTGGCCTACGTCATCCAGGCGCCGCCGGTGTTCTTCTCCCACGGGCCGCTGCAGGTGGCGGTGACGTTGATGTGGCCCGCCGGCATCGCGGCGCTGGTGTATGCCGTGCTGGCGGCCGCCGATGCCCGCGACGACCTCGGGGCGCTTCCGGTGACCGGTCGGCCCTCGCCCGCGGCGCCGATGGAGCCGGAGGCGCCGGAAGCCGCGGTGTCATAGCGGGCGGTGCGGGATCTTCCTGCCGGTGATCACCTTGGCGGCGATCTTGGCCAGTCGTGCCATGCCGGCGTAGGTCATCGGGTTGAACATCGTCGGCCACGTCGTCCTGATGAGGTGCTCGGTCAGGGGCCGGCGGGCGAACCGGTCGGTGAGCCAGCGCAGCGTCATCGGGGCCGACAGCGGGTGCAGGCAGATGTGTTCGTTGAACGCGTCCCGGTGGTAGGTGACGCTGGCGCCGCCGGCCGAATAGGCGTGCGCGAGCTGGTCGATGTCGTGCACGTCGATCAGGTAGTCGTGTACCGCCTGCACGATCAGCACCGGCGGCGTGGGCACCGCCGCGCCCAGCTTGATGCTGTCGAAGACGTGCGTGATCTCGGGCGTGGACAGGATCTCTTCGAGCGGCTCGTCGAGATAGTCGCCCATGTTCTTGCCGGCCATCTTCAGGACGGCTTGCACGGTCGTCATGTTCTCCAGCGAGTCGAGCAGGGCGCGCCCCTCCTCGTTGGTGTGCTTCCGGATCATCCGGTCGAGGTCGGGGTAGATGTGGGCGAGCGCGGCCACCACCAGCGCGGGGAGGCCGGCGAGGAAGGTCCCGTTGAGCCGGCGGAAGGTGTGCCCGAGGTCGCCGACGGGCGAGCCGAGCACGGCCCCGACGATGTCGAGTTCGGGCGCGTATTCGCCGCACATTTCGGCGGCCCACGCGCTGGCCAGCCCACCGCCGGAATAGCCCCACAACCCGATGGGCGCCGACGGGTTCAGGGCGAGCAGCTCGGAGCTCAGGGCCGCCCGGATCCCGTCCAGGACGCGGTAGCCGGGCTCATAGGGCGCGCCCCACGAACCCTGGATGCCCTCGTGGTCGGGCACCGAGACGGCCCAGCCTTCGGCGACGGCGGCGCTGATCAGCAAGAACTCGAACTGGCTCAGCGCGCCGAGCGCCTTGGCCCTGCGCCGCAGCGCGTAGGACGGGAAGCAGCGCGACGCCATCGCGTCGATCGCGCACTGGTAGGACAGCAGCGGGCAGCTCTGCCCGGGCGCGCGTCCGGCCGGAACGATCACGGTCGTCGCCGTGGCTTCCGGCTCGCCGTTCATGTCCATCGTGCGGTAAAGCAACTGAATCGCGGTGACCGGCTGCGGGATCAGGCCCAGGAACGCCAGCTCGACTTCCCGCGAGCGCAGCACCGTGCCCGGCTCGGCGTGCTGATAGCCGGGCGGCGGCTGGTAGAACGGGTCGTCCGAGGGCAGCAGCGGGCGCACCTTGCGCCGCAATTCCTCGTGCGGCGGCCGCGCGATCCACTGCGCGCCACGCGTCCCCGCCAGATTGCCGAGTTCAACCATTCGTCGGTCCCTTCTTGGCCATCCGGCATTGTCGCGTATGAACGGGCGGTAGCCAAAACGTAAGCGCCGCGTTGTGAGCCAGTTCTCGTTGATCTGTGCAGCTCACCGGCGTCGGTGTTGACGCCCAATCTACCGGCGTGTCACGGGCGGCGTGTCCGGTTATACCCAGCCGGCGGCATTCAAAGCCCGCTCACAGCTGGCCGGGCGGCCGGAACGCGGCGAATTCGTCGGTCACCCGCAGCCGGGAGTCGGTGAACTGGTACAGCGCCGCGGGCCTGCCCCCGCTACGCCCGGATTGCGCCATGGTGCCGGTCTGGGTGATGACGCCGCGGCGGGCCAGGACCCGTTGCAGGTTGGTCGCGTCGACCTGGTAGCCGAGCGCGGCACCGTAGATGTCGCGAAGCGTCGAAAGCGCGAATTCCCCTGGCGCCAAAGCGAATCCGATGTTCGTGTACGACATCTTGGCCACCAGCCGGGCCCGGGCGTGGTCCACCATGGGACCGTGATCGAACGCCATCGGCGGCAGCGAATTCACCGGATGCCAGCGGGTGTCCGGTGGCAGCTCGGGGGTGGCGGGGGAGGGCACCAGGCCCAGGAACGTCGACGCGATCACGCGGGCGCCGGGCACCCGGTGCGGGTCCGAGAACACCGCCAGCTGTTCCAGGTGGGCCAGCTCCTTCAGGTCGACCTTTTCGGCCAGCTGGCGGCGCACCGACGTGGTCAGGTCCTCGTCGGTGCGCAGCCGCCCGCCCGGCAGGGACCAGGCGCCGCGCTGCGGATCGCGCGCGCGTTGCCATAACAGGACGTTCAGCTGCGGTTTTTGCGTTCGGGGGGCGGCCGTTACCTGGGGAACCTGAAACACCACGGCAAGCACCTCGTGTTCAGTGCTAGTATGGCGCATGTTTTCGATTGTAAGTCGAAAACCTCCCCGCGCGAAAGGACCCGCCCCATGACGGTTTTGGATCGCATGGACTCGCTCGCCGAAAGCGGGGCCGACATGGCCGCCCGTATTGCGAACACGCCGACCGGTTACGCCGGAGTGGACGGCGATGAGCAGTGGGCGGCCGAGATCCGCCGGCTGGCCACGTTGCGCGGCGCCACCGTGCTCGCCCACAACTACCAGCTGCCCGCGATCCAGGACGTCGCCGACCACGTCGGCGATTCGCTGGCCCTGTCGCGGATCGCCGCCGAGGCGCCCGAGGACACCATCGTGTTCTGCGGCGTGCACTTCATGGCCGAGACCGCCAAGATCCTCAGCCCGGACAAGACGGTGCTCATCCCGGATCAGCGGGCCGGCTGCTCGCTGGCCGATTCGATCACCCCGGACGAGCTGCGCGCCTGGAAGGACGAGCACCCCGGCGCCGTCGTCGTCTCCTACGTCAACACCACGGCCGCCGTGAAGGCGCTCACCGACATCTGCTGCACCTCGTCGAACGCCGTCGAGGTGGTCGAGTCCATCGACCCCGACCGCGAGGTGCTGTTCTGCCCGGACCAATTCCTGGGCGCCCACGTGCGCCGGGTGACGGGCCGGGAGAACCTGCACGTGTGGGCCGGCGAATGCCACGTGCACGCCGGCATCAACGGTGACGAGCTGTCCGACCAGGCCCGTGCGAATCCCGATGCCGAACTCTACGTCCACCCCGAATGCGGGTGCGCCACTTCGGCTTTGTATCTCGCGGGCGAGGGCGCCTTTCCGGCCGAGCGGGTCAAGATCCTGTCCACCGGCGGCATGCTCGAGGCGGCCCACGAAACGCGCGCCCGCAAGGTGCTGGTCGCCACCGAGGTGGGCATGCTGCACCAATTGCGCCGGGCGGCACCGCAAGTCGACTTCCAAGCGGTCAACGACCGCGCTTCGTGCAAGTACATGAAGATGATCACCCCGGCCGCCCTGTTACGCTGCCTGGTCGAGGGCGCCGACGAGGTGCACGTCGACACGGACATCGCGGCCGCGGGCCGGCGCAGCGTGCAGCGCATGATCGAGATCGGCCAGCCGGGCGGCGGTGAATGATGGGCCGTCCCGTTTGGACCGATGCGGCCGATGTCGTCGTGATCGGCACCGGCGTTGCGGGTTTGGCCGCCGCGCTGGCCGCCCATCGCGCCGGCCGTAGCGTCGTCGTCCTGTCCAAGGCGGACCAGGCGCGCGGGGCGACCGCGACGCACTACGCCCAAGGCGGCATCGCCGTGGTGCTGCCGGACAACGACGATTCCGTCGACGCCCACGTCGCCGACACGCTGGCCGCGGGGGCGGGCCTGTGCGATCCCGAGGCGGTGTGCTCGATCGTCGCCGACGGCTATCGCGCGGTGTCCGAATTGGTCGGCGCGGGAGCGCGTTTCGACGAGGCCGCGCCCGGCCGCTGGGACGTGACACGCGAGGGCGGCCACTCGCGCCGCCGCATCGTGCACGCCGGGGGCGACGCCACCGGCGCCGAGGTGCAGCGTGCGCTCGACAACGCCGCGGCCACCCTGGATATCCGCACCGGCCACGTCGCGCTGCGCGTGCTGCACGACGGCGCCTTGGGCCAAGAACGGGTGACCGGTGTGTTGGTCGGCAACGCGGACGGGTACGGGATCGTCAGCGCGCCCTCGGTGATCCTGGCCTCCGGCGGCATCGGGCACCTTTACGGCGCGACCACCAACCCCGAGGGCTCCACCGGCGACGGGATCGCGCTGGCGCTGTGGGCCGGCGTGGCGGTCAGCGACCTCGAGTTCATCCAGTTCCACCCGACGATGCTTTTTGCCGCTTCTGGCGGCGCTGCCGGCGGCCGGCGGCCGTTGGTCACCGAGGCCATCCGCGGCGAGGGCGCGATACTGCTTGACCGGCAAGGCAATTCGGTGACGGCGGGCGTGCACCCGATGGGCGACCTGGCGCCGCGCGACGTCGTCGCGGGGGCCATCGACGCGCGCCTGCGGACCACCGGCGATCCGTGCGTCTTCCTCGACGCCCGCGGCATCGAGGGCTTCGAAGGGCGGTTCCCCACCGTCACCGCCGCGTGCCGGGCCGCCGGCATCGACCCGGTCAGCCAACCCATCCCGGTGGTTCCCGGCGCGCACTACAGCTGCGGCGGCGTGGTCACCGACGTGTACGGCCAGACGGAGCTGCCCGGCCTGTTCGCCGCGGGCGAGGTGGCCCGCACCGGAATGCACGGCGCAAACCGCCTGGCATCCAACAGCTTGCTGGAGGGTCTGGTGGTCGGGGGCCGCGCGGGAAAGGCGGCGGCCGCGCACGCGGCGTTGGCCGGCCGGCCGCGTGCCGTGCCGTTCAAGGCGCCGGAGCCGATGACGACCTGCACGGCACCGCCGCGCGCCGAGCTGCAGCGCGCGATGAGCCGTGACGCCTCGGTGGTGCGCGATGCCGCCGGCCTGAACCGTTTGTCGGACAAGCTGTCCGGCGCGCCGGTCCGCCACGTCGCCGGCCGGCGTGACTTCGAGGACGTCGCGCTGACGCTGATCGCGCGCGCGGTGACCGCGGCGGCCTTGGCGCGCAACGAAAGCCGCGGTTGCCACCACCGCGCGGAGTACGCCGACGCCGCGCCCGAACAGGCCCGCAGCAGCGTGCTCCGGCTGGCCGAGGGCTCGGTGCAGGTGGAGGCGCTGGCGGCGGTGGGTTGACGATGCTGTCCGACGGCGAGCTCGACGCCGCGCGGGACACTATTGGCCGCGCCCTGCACGAGGACCTGCGCTACGGGCCCGACGTCACCACGCTGGCCACGGTGCCCGACGGCGCGGTGGCCACGGCGTCGATGGTGCCGCGCGAGCCCGGCGTGATCGCCGGAGTGGACGTCGCGTTGCTGGTGCTCGACGAGGTGCTCGGCGCCGGCGGGTATGAGGTGCTCGATCGCGTCCAGGACGGTGCGCGGCCGCAGCCCGGCGAGTCGGTGCTGACGGTGCTGGCGCAGACCCGCGGCCTGTTGACCGCGGAGCGGACCATGCTGAACCTGATCTGCCACCTGTCGGGGATCGCCACCACGACCGCGGCGTGGGTCGAGGCGGTGCACGGCACCAAGGCCAAAGTCCGCGACACCCGCAAGACGCTGCCCGGCCTGCGGTTGCTGCAGAAATACGCCGTGCGGGTCGGCGGGGGTGTCAACCACCGGCTGGGGCTTGGTGACGCGGCGCTGATCAAGGACAACCACGTCGCGGCCGCGGGCTCGGTGGTCGACGCGCTGCGCGCGGTGCGCGACGCCGCACCCGAGCTGCCGTGCGAGGTCGAAGTCGATTCGCTCGAGCAGCTCGACGCGGTGCTGCCCGAAAAGCCCGAACTGATTCTGCTGGACAACTTTCCGGTGTGGCAGACGCAGATGGCCGTGCAGCGCCGGGACGCCCGCGCGCCCGCGGTGCTGCTCGAATCGTCCGGCGGGCTGAGCCTGGACAACGCGGCCACATACGCCGCGACCGGCGTTGACTACCTGGCCGTCGGCGCGCTGACCCACTCCGTGCGCGTGCTCGACATCGGCCTGGACATGTAGTCGGTGGTCCGCAGCGCGCACCGCAGCGCCCGTGGTGTATGGCCGAGATGTGCTCGCACCACGCGAGTCAGGTGCGATTGGTCGGCGAACCCGAGCGCCGCGGCGATGTCGGCCAACGTCGACGTGCCGGCCTGCAGCCGCTCGAGCGCTCGGCCGACCCTGACTCTGTTGCGATAGGTCGTCAGCGTCACGCCGAGCTCCTTCGGGAAAGCGCGGCTCAATCGGTATGGTGACGCGTCCAGGAACTCGGCGAGTGGGAACAAGCCGCGCGCCGCCGGGTGGTCGTCGTGGATGGCGGCGCGGGCTTGCTGCACCAGCCGGGCGTCCGCGGGAACCGGCGGGTCGGCCAGCGGCATGCGCCGGTCGGTGGCCCGCCGCAACGCCGTGACGGTGAGCCCCAGCAGGTTCTCGGCCAGCCGGTAGTCGATGTCGGCGGTGGCGAATAGGCGCCGGTGCGCGAGTTCCAACGCGGCGTCGACGTAGAAGGTCGAGTGACGCATTCCACCCGTCTCGCCGACGAGCTGCCGCCACGACGTCGCGCTCAAGCGCACCGCGGTACAGGCGTCCCCGCCGCACGGATGCGCGAACTGGTCTTCGTCCCCCGGCGCGCCGAGGTATCCGACGGTCGGGTCGAGGTCGACCGGCCCGTCCGCCGCTCGCCGCCGGAAGCGGCCAGACCTCACCAACACCAGCCGTCCGTCGTCCGGGCGCTCGGCCGCCGACCAGCCCGGCCGGTCGGGTCGGCACGTCCACGCCTGCAGGCTGAACTGCGGCCGGACGGCGAGGGTCGCCATCGACAGCACGGCGCCAGGCTACCGCCGGGGTGTGACAGCCGCCCGCAAGAATGTCCAAGACCGCGCGGCGGCCGGTCGCCAAGCTGGGGTCATGGCATCGATACGCACCGAGTTCGAAATCCAGACCGACGCCGACCGGGTTTGGGAGGTCATCGGGGACTGGGCGGACGGACCGGTCGGCATGGCCCACGGCCACGTGGTGTCGTCACACGCCGACGGCGACATCCGGGTGGTGACGTTCGCCAAGGGCAGCGTCGCTCGCGAGCGGCTGATCGCCCGCGACCAGACCGCGCGCCGAATCGTCTACTCGCTGATCGGCGACACGGTGTGCCCCGAACACGACAACACGGCGATGCAGATCGTGCCCGATGGCCCGGGGCGCTGCCGGTTCGTCTGGTCGCGCGACGTGCTGCCCGACGAGTTGGCCGGGCCATTGCTGACCGCCATGGAGGAGGCCGCCCCGATCATCCGGCGGACGCTCGAAAGCGCCCACACGGCCGCAACGGCCCCCGGGGCAGGCGCACGGCGAAAGCCTCTAGCGGCTCAACAACGTGCGCGCCGCGGGCTTGGCGGCGTCGAGCGCACCGGCAGCACCGGCGATCCTGGACAGGATGAGCGCCCCCTCGATCAACGAAATGACCGCTAATGCAACCGCTTTCGCGTCGTTGTCTTGCCAGCCGTCGGAGCGCAGTCGGTCCTCGACCGCGGCGCACCAACCGTTGAAGGCCCGTGCCGACGCCTCCCGCACCAGCGGGCTGGCGTGCACCGACTCGGTGGCGATCGGCTCGATGGGGCAGCCGTCGCGCCGGTCGCCGGCCAGGCCCGCCGCCAGCAGGTCGACCCAACGATCGATGATGTCGGCCACCGGCCGGCCGGTCGCCAGGAAGCGGCGCAGCAGCTGCTCGATGCCGGCCCCCTCGCTGTCCACCACCGCGGCGGCCAGCTGCTGCTTGCCCAGGGGGAAGTGGTGATACAGCGAGCCGGGCCTGACGCCGGCCTCCTCGAGGATCTGGTTGAGCCCGGTCGCCGCGTAGCCCTGGCGCCGGAACAGGGTGGCGGCGCTGTCGATCAGCGCCGCGCGGCTGCGATCCGGTCTGGGCACGCTATTGACTTTACTTGAGTGATCGCTCAAGAATGCTGAGATGAGGCAGCTGACATACGAAGAGACCGGGCGATACGGGTGGCGCGAGGCGCCCGAACCGCAGCTCACCGCGCCGGAACAGGCGCTGGTCAGGCCTCTCGCGGTGGCCTGTTGCGACCTCGACGTCGCGGTCGCCCACGGCGGGGCGCCGCTTCCGCCCGGGTACGCGGTTGGCCATGAGGGGCTGGCCGAGGTCGTAGCGGTCGGGGATGGCGTCAGCGCCGTGCGGGCCGGCGACCGGGTGGTGGTGCCGTTTCAGATCAGCTGCGGCGACTGCCGCGAATGCCGGCGCGGGGCCACGGGCTCATGCGGCTCGGTGCCATTGATGGCGATGTACGGGCTGGGCCCGCTCGCCGGCCTGGACGGCGGCGGCTTCATGTCCGACCTGGTGCTGGTGCCGTACGCCGACGCGATGCTCATCCCGTTTCCCGACGGCGTCGAACCCATCTCGATCGCGTCGCTGTCCGACAACATCCCGGACGGCTGGCGGGCCGTCGGGCCCTACGCGGCCGAGTTGGCCGCGCTCGATCCGGTCGACCGCCGCGTCCTGGTGGTCGGGCGGCTGTCGATCGGGCTCTACGCGGCGGCGCTGGCCGCCGCGCTCGGTGCCCACGTCGACTATGTCGACACCGATCCGCGGCGGCTCGCGGCGGCGGAGAAGCTCGGCGCGGTCGCCCACGATCGGGACAAGCCGGACAAATCCTGGGCTCCCTATCCGGTCACGGCGCACACCTCGGGCGACCCCTCGCTGTTGACCGCCACCCTGCGCGCGACCTGGCCGGACGGTGTGTGCACCGACACCGGCATCTACTACCAGCCCACAGTGGATTTGCCGATGCTGCACCTCTACACCCGCGGCGTGCGCTTCATCACCGGACGGGTGAACGCGCGCGCCGCCATCCCGCAGGTGCTCGCGCTGCTGGCCGGCGGTTGCGATCTGTCGCCGGCCGTCGACCGCGTCGTCGCATGGGACGACGCTCCTTCGGCCTGGCCGACGATGACCGGCAAGACGGTCTTCACCAGGGCATCGGCCGGCTGACTGTGCGCCTGGGGCTTTGCGTGGGAATCGTGGGCGGAAAATCGCCGACACCCGCCGTGGGTTCACCCGCAAAGCCGTCAGCGCACACCCAATCGCAGAGCGAAAGTCAGGCGATGTCGCTGACGAAAACCCCGATCCGGCGCAGCTGAAATCGCGCCATGAACGGCAGGCTTTGAGCGTCCGGGCCCTCGTAGCCGGCGGGCAGGATCCGCGGATTGGTGATGTGCACCACGCGGTTGCGGCTGAGCGCCACGTCCGCTTCGCCGGCGGCCAGCACGTTCTTCACCCAGTTGGTCTTGCCGTGGCCCAGTGCGATCGCCAACACGTTTCCCTTGCGGTACGGCGTGATGATGGTCTCGTACGGCGTGCCCGACGTGCGGCCGCGGTGCTTGATGGTCGCGGTCCCGGGCATAAAGCGCGTGATCGGCTTGATCGCCCGGTTGAGGTACTTGACCTGCAAGCGCTCAAACCAGACCGGGAATACCATCGGGACGCCCGGTGCGTTGTTCGGGTGATCCTTCGCGGACATGACGGCCACACTACCGGTCCGATATCCAGTTGAGCTGCTCTGGGACAATGGACAGCGTGAACCCCACACAAACGTCGCCGATGGCCCGCATTGATCTGCGGGGCGCGGAGCTGACGGCCGCGCGGCTGCGGGCCGCGCTGCCCCGCGGCGGCGCCGACGTGGAGTCCGTGCTGCCCAGGGTGCGGCCGATCGTGCAGGCCGTCGCCGAGCGCGGGGCCGAGGCGGCGTTGGAGTTCGGGTCGTCGTTCGACGGGGTGCGGCCCGCGACGGTGCGGGTGCCCGAGGCCGCGCTGGAGGCGGCGCTGGCCGCCCTGGACCGCGAGGTCGTCGAAGCCCTGCGGGTGATGATCGAGCGTGCCCGCGCCGTGCACGCCGACCAGCGCCGCACCGACGTCACCACGACGCTGGGCGCGGGCGCGACGGTCACCGAGCGCTGGGTTCCCGTCGAGCGGGTGGGCCTGTACGTGCCGGGCGGCAACGCGGTGTACCCGTCCAGCGTGGTGATGAACGTGGTGCCGGCGCAGGTCGCCGGTGTCGGCTCGCTGGCGGTGGCGAGCCCCCCGCAGGCCCGCTTTGACGGGCTGCCGCACCCGACGATCCTGGCCGCGGCCCGGCTGCTGGGGGTCGCCGAGGTGTGGGCCGTGGGCGGCGCGCAGGCGGTGGCGCTGCTGGCCTACGGCGGCACCGACACCGACGGCTCGGAACTCGAGCCCGTCGACATGATCACCGGCCCCGGCAACATCTACGTCACCGCCGCCAAGCGGCTGTGCCGCTCACGGGTGGGCATCGACGCCGAGGCCGGGCCGACGGAGATCGCCATCCTGGCCGACCACACCGCCAATCCTGCGCATGTGGCCGCCGACCTCATCAGCCAGGCCGAACACGACGAGCTGGCCGGCAGCGTGCTGGTGACCCCGAGCGAGGACCTGGCCGCCGCCACCGACGCCGAACTGGCCACCCAGCTGCAGACCACCGTGCACCGCGAGCGGGTGACGGCCGCGCTGGGCGGGCGCCAGTCAGCGATCATCCTGGTCGACGACCTGGACTCCGGCGTCAAGGTCGTCAACGCCTACGCCGCCGAACACCTGGAGATCCAGACCGACGACGCGCCGCGCGTTGCCGGCCGAATACGTTCGGCCGGAGCCATTTTCGTCGGGCAGTGGTCGCCGGTGAGCCTCGGCGATTACTGCGCCGGCTCCAACCACGTGCTGCCGACGGCGGGCAGCGCCCGGCATTCCAGCG
Source organism: Mycobacterium sp. 852002-51057_SCH5723018 (assembly GCF_001667035.1). Taxonomy (GTDB): domain Bacteria; phylum Actinomycetota; class Actinomycetes; order Mycobacteriales; family Mycobacteriaceae; genus Mycobacterium. The sequence goes on along the minus strand of NZ_LZIR01000046.1, from coordinate 14,911 downwards.
GCCTGTCGGTACAGACTTTCCTGCGCGGCATCCATGTCGTGGACTACACCGAGGCGGCCCTCAAGGACGTGTCCGGACACGTGGTCACGCTGGCCAAGGCCGAAGACCTGCCGGCCCACGGCGAGGCGGTACGGCGGAGGTTCGAGCGATGACCGAAAAGCCGACGCTGAACGACCTGCCGCTGCGCGACGACCTGCGCGGCAAATCCCCTTACGGGGCACCGCAATTGGCGGTCCCGGTGCGGCTGAATACCAACGAGAACCCGCACCCGCCCACCAGGGCGCTGGTCGACGACGTGGTGCGGTCGGTGGCCGAGGCGGCCGCGGACCTGCACCGCTACCCCGACCGCGACGCGGTGGCCCTGCGCCGCGACCTGGCCGCCTACCTCAGCGCGCAAACGGGCACCCCGCTCGGCGTCGAAAACCTTTGGGCCGCCAACGGTTCCAACGAGATCCTGCAGCAGCTGCTGCAGGCGTTCGGCGGTCCGGGGCGCACCGCGATCGGGTTCGTCCCGTCCTACTCGATGCACCCGATCATCGCCGACGGCACCCGCACCGAATGGCTGCAAACCGCCCGCGCCGACGACTTCGGCCTCGACGCCGCTGCCGCCGTCGCCGCCATCTCCGAACGCCGGCCCGACGTGGTCTTTATCGCCAGCCCCAACAACCCGTCGGGACAATCCGTTTCGCTGCCGGATCTGCGCCGGCTGCTCGACGTGGTGCCGGGCATCCTGATCGTCGACGAGGCCTACGGCGAGTTCTCCTCGCAGCCCAGCGCCGTCTCGCTGGTCGAGGACTATCCCGCCAAGCTCGTCGTCACCCGCACCATGAGCAAGGCGTTCGCGTTCGCCGGCGGCAGGCTCGGGTACCTGGTCGCCACGCCGGCGCTGATCGACGCGATGCTGCTGGTGCGGTTGCCGTATCACCTGTCCTCGATCACCCAGGCCGCGGCCCGGGCCGCGCTGCGGCACGCCGACGACACGCTGAGCAGCGTGGCGGCGCTGATCGCCGAACGCGAACGGATGTCGACGGCCCTGAGTGGCATGGGTTTTCGAGTGATCCCGAGCGACGCGAACTTCGTGCTGTTCGGGGAGTTCGCCGACGCGCCGGCCACCTGGCAGCGCTACCTCGACGCAGGCATCCTGATCCGCGACGTCGGCATCCCGGGCTACCTGCGGGCCACCACGGGATTAGCCGAAGAGAATGACGCGTTTCTACGGGCCAGCGCCCAGATCGCCGCCACCGACCTGGCATCAGCCACCACCAGCCCCGTAGGAGCACCGTGACCACCACCGATACCGGGAAAGCGACGCGCCGCGCGCGTATTGAACGCCGCACCAAGGAATCCGACATCATCGTGGAGCTCAACCTCGACGGCACCGGGCAGGTCCGGGTCGACACCGGTGTCCCGTTCTACGACCACATGCTGACGGCGCTGGGCAGCCACGCCAGCTTCGACCTCACCGTGCGCACCAAGGGCGATGTCGAGATCGAAGGCCACCACACCATCGAGGACACCGCGATCGCGCTGGGTCAGGCGCTCGGGCAGGCCCTCGGCGACAAGAAGGGCATCCGCCGGTTCGGGGACGCCTTCATCCCGATGGACGAGGCGCTGGCCCACGCCGCGGTCGACGTCTCCGGCCGGCCCTACTGCGTGCACACCGGCGAGCCGGATCACCTGCAGCACACCACGATTACCGGTAGCTCGGTGCCCTACCACACCGTGGTCAACCGGCACGTGTTCGAAACACTGGCTTCCAACGCCCGCATCGCCCTGCACGTGCGCGTCCTGTACGGCCGCGACCCGCACCACATCACCGAAGCGCAGTACAAGGCCGTGGCGCGCGCGCTGCGTCAGGCGGTCGAGCCCGACCCCCGGGTGTCGGGCGTGCCGTCGACCAAAGGTGTTCTATGACAGCGAAATCGGTGGTTGTCCTCGACTACGGATCGGGCAACCTGCGATCGGCGCAGCGCGCGCTGCAGCGGGTCGGCGCGTCGGTCGAGGTGACCGCCGACGCCGACGCCGCTGCGGCCGCCACCGGGCTGGTGGTGCCCGGGGTCGGCGCGTTCGAGGCGTGCATGACGGGCCTGCGCAAGATCGCGGGGGAACGCATCATCGCCGAGCGGGTGGCGGCCGGGCGCCCGGTGCTCGGCGTGTGCGTGGGCATGCAGATCCTGTTCGCCCGCGGCGTGGAATTCGGGGTGGAGACCAAAGGCTGCGGACAGTGGCCCGGCGCCGTCACCCGGCTGGACGCCCCGGTCATCCCGCACATGGGCTGGAACGTGGTGAAACCCGGGCCGGGCAGCGAGCTGTTCAGGGGCCTGGACGACCTGGATCCCCCGGCCCGGTTCTACTTCGTGCACTCCTACGCCGCGCAGCGCTGGGAGGGATCGCCCGGGGCGGTGCTGACCTGGGCGACCCATCAGGTGCCGTTCTTGGCCGCGGTCGAGGACGGGCCGCTGTCGGCCACCCAGTTTCACCCCGAAAAGAGCGGAGACGCCGGTGCGGCCGTGTTGAGCAACTGGGTCGGGGGACTGTAGCGATGCCGTTGATCCTGTTACCGGCCGTCGACGTGGTCGACGGCCGCGCCGTGCGCCTGGTGCAGGGCAAGGCCGGCAGCGAAACCGAGTACGGCTCGGCGCTGGACGCCGCGCTCGGCTGGCAGCGCGACGGGGCCGAGTGGATCCACCTGGTCGACCTGGACGCCGCGTTCGGTCGCGGCTCCAACCGCGAGCTGCTGGCCGAGGTGGTGGGCAAGCTCGACGTGCAGGTGGAGCTCTCCGGCGGGATCCGCGACGACGAATCGCTGGCCGCGGCCCTGGCCACCGGCTGCGCGCGGGTCAACCTCGGCACGGCGGCGCTGGAAAACCCGCAGTGGTGCGCGCGGGCGATCGCCGAGCACGGCGACAAGGTCGCCGTCGGACTGGACGTCCAGATCACCGACGGCGAGCACCGGCTGCGCGGCCGCGGCTGGGAAACCGACGGCGGCGACCTATGGGACGTACTGGAACGCCTTGACGGCCAAGGATGTTCGCGATATGTCGTCACCGACGTCACCAAGGACGGCACACTCGGCGGACCCAACCTCGACCTGCTGGCGGCCGTGGCCGACCGCGCCGAGGCCCCGGTGATCGCGTCGGGCGGCGTATCCAGCCTCGACGACCTGCGCGCCTTGGCAAACCTAGCCACCCTCACCGACCGGGGCGTCGAGGGCGCCATCGTCGGCAAGGCCCTCTACGCCGGGCGGTTCACCCTGCCGCAGGCCCTGGCCGCGGTGAGGGCGTAGATGCGATGGAGCTGAACGCCCTGGTGTCGGTGGCATCGACAATCCTCGACGCCGCCGTGCCCCGATTCCTGGAGGGCCATCGGGCCGAGTCGGCGGTTGCCAAGAAGGGCAACGACTTCGCCACCGAGATCGATCTCGCGATCGAGCGACAGGTCGTCTCCGCGCTGCAGGCCACCACCGGGATCGGCGTGCACGGCGAGGAGTTCGGCGGCACAGACGTGGACTCGCCGTGGGTGTGGGTGCTGGACCCCGTCGACGGGACGTTCAACTACGCCGCCGGATCGCCGATGGCCGCGATGCTGCTGGCCCTGCTGCACGACGGCGACCCGGTGGCCGGCCTGACCTGGCTGCCGTTCATCGACGAGCGCTACACCGCCGTCGCCGGGGGGCCGCTGATGAAAAACGGTGTCCCGCAACCGGCGCTGGATACCACCGAGCTGGCCGACAGCCTGGTCGCGGTCGGAACGTTCAGCGCCGACTCCCGCGGCCGGTACCCAGGACGATTCCGGATGGCGTTCCTGGAAAGCCTCAGCCGGGTGTCGTCGCGGTTGCGCATGCACGGGTCCACCGGAATCGACCTGGTCTACGTCGCCGACGGAATCCTCGGCGCAGCAATAACTTTCGGCGGCCACGTGTGGGACCACGCCGCAGGCGTTGCGCAGGTGCGCTCCGCCGGCGGCATCGTCACCGACCTGGCCGGCAAACCATGGACCACCGCCTCGGATTCGGTGCTGGCCGCGGCGCCCGGCGCACACGGCGAGATCCTGGAAATCCTGCGCGGCGTCGGCGAACCGGAGGACTACTGAGATGTACTGCGGGACCGGCCTTGCCGTTCGCGTGATCCCGTGCCTGGACGTCGACGCCGGGCGGGTGGTCAAGGGCGTCAATTTCGAAAACCTCAGGGACGCCGGCGATCCGGTGGAGCTGGCAGCGGCCTATGACGCCGAGGGCGCCGACGAGCTCACCTTTCTCGACGTGACCGCGTCGTCGTCGGGCAGGGCCACGATGCTCGAGGTGGTGCGCCGCACCGCCGAGCAGGTGTTCATCCCGCTCACGGTCGGCGGCGGGGTGCGCACGGTCGCCGACGTCGACACGTTGCTGCGCGCGGGCGCCGACAAGGTCTCGGTCAACACCGCCGCCATCGCCCGCCCCGATCTATTGGCAGAAATGGCAACCCAATTCGGGTCGCAGTGCATCGTGTTGTCCGTCGACGCCCGCGCGGTGCCAGTCGGGCCCGAGGGGCCTAAGCCGACGCCGTCGGGCTGGGAGGTCACCACCCACGGGGGTCGTCGCGGCACCGGGATCGACGCCGTCGAGTGGGCGGCGCGCGGCGCCGAGCTCGGGGTCGGGGAGATCCTGCTCAACTCGATGGACGCCGACGGCACCAAGGCCGGGTTCGACCTGCCGATGCTGCGCGCGGTCCGCGCGGCCGTCTCGGTGCCGGTGATCGCCAGCGGCGGGGCCGGGGCGGTGGAACATTTTGCGCCCGCCGTCGCCGCCGGTGCCGATGCGGTATTGGCGGCCAGCGTCTTTCACTTCCGCGAGCTGACGATCGGGCAGGTGAAGGCCGCTATGGCGGCAGAAAAGATCACCGTCCGATGACGCTCGATCCCGAGATCGCCAAGCGGCTGAAGCGCAACGCCGACGGGCTCGTCACCGCCGTCGTGCAGGAGCGCGGCAGTGGCGACGTGCTGATGGTCGCCTGGATGGACGACGAGGCACTCGCCCGCACCCTGGAAACCCGTGAAGCCACGTACTATTCGCGCTCCCGCGCCCAGCAGTGGATCAAGGGCGCGACGTCCGGGCACACCCAGCACGTCCACTCGGTGCGGCTGGACTGCGACGGCGACACCGTGCTGCTGACGGTCGACCAGGTCGGCGGCGCCTGCCACACCGGCGACCACAGCTGCTTCGACGCCGACGTGCTGCTGCCGCCACCAGGCTAGCTCGGCGCAACGTCCAATCCCTGGGCCGCGGCGATGGCCGCGCGGGCCCATTCGTGGCGGAAGACGGCCGGCGAGATGCGGTCACGGCGAATCATCTCGAGATCGATGGCCTTTCCGGTGATGATCGCGTTGGGCACCCGGAAGGAGAAGGCCGGCTCGTCGGTGGCGACGGCCAGGATGGCGTCGCTGTCGGTGAAGTTGTTGGCACGCATGGTGTCCTCGGCCCACCTGAACGGCTTGAGCCCGCCGAAGTTCTGGACGTACACCACCCACAGCCGGGTGCCGCGCCCGTTGTAGAGCTTGGTGACGGCCCGGTTCACCGCGTCGTACTCCAGGGCCCCGAGCACACCCGATTGGTCGGTGATCTGGCTGGAGAGTTTGATCGCCGTCGCCGACGGTGCCGGGGCTGGCGCCGGCGGCGGGGCCGGGCTGCTCGGCGGTGCCGCCAACGACGACGGCGCGCGCCCGGCGTGCGGGTGCTTGTGGTTCTCGCCCTGCAGGCGCACCACGACCAACACCGCGAGGCCGACCAGAGCGGCCGCGACGACCGCCGCGACCGCTATCGCCGTGCGCCGCGTTCCGCCGCCGGCCTCGGGCGCCGAGGCCGGCGTACTCTCGGGCTCGGTCACCGGCGCGCTCGCCGGCTTCGCCACAACCTCGGTCGGTGCCGCGATGACCTCCGTCGGGCCTGCGGTCACGTCGGCCGCGGCCGTAGTGAGCTGGCTGCCGAGCGCCGCCGCGAAGGCGGCGCACGTCGGGTAGCGGTCGTCGGGAGCTTTGGCGAGGGCCTTGGCGATGGGGCCGTCGAGGTCCGCCAGTTCGGGTCGCCGCTCGCTGATGTGCGGTGGCGGCGCCGACAAATGCTGGGTGATGACCACCGCCGGGTTCGAGTGGCGAAACGGCGCGGACCCGGTCAGCAGGTCAAACGCGGTGCAGCCCAGCGCGTATTGGTCGGCCCTCCCGTCCAGGTCGGCGCCCTGCAGTTGTTCGGGCGCGCAGTAGGCGGTGGTGCCCACCAGCATGTTGGTCGCGGTCAGGCCGCTGATCTCACCCAGCTCGCGGGCGATGCCGAAGTCGGCGAGCAGGATCCGGCGCCGGGGGCTGGCGTCGGTGAGCAAGATGTTGGCCGGTTTGACGTCGCGGTGCAGTAGCCCGCGCGCATGGGCGTAATCGAGCGCGTCGGCGACCGCGGAAATGATCTGCACCACATCGGTTTTCGGCATCCCCGACGGATAGTGGCTGCGCAGCAATTGCGCCGCGTCGGTACCCTCGACGTAGTCCATCGAGATCCACAGTTGCCCTTCGTATTCCCCGCGGTCGTGAATGCCGACGATGTGCTCGTGATAGAGGCTGGCGGCCAGGTCGGCCTCGCGGTTGAAGCGCTGGCGGAACTCGTCGTTGCCGGTAAGTTCGATGGGTAGGATCTTGAGGGCGTCGCGGCGCGGCAACCGCGGATGCTGGGCCAGATACACCTGGCCCATGCCGCCGGTCCCGAGGCGCCGGATGATCGTGTATCCGGCGAACACCTGGCCCTCTTGAAGGCTCTCTGCGAGGCCTCCGCCGCGCGCATCGCTTTCCGGCATGTGAGCATGCTACTGAGCTGTCACTGCGGCAACGGCGTAATCGCGAGAGCGGGCGCCGGCCGCTCTCAAATGGGCCTTCGATTGGAATTGGCGGGCGATGGTGAAACGCGTGTCCTGGACCCTGGTGGTGCCGGTGCTCGCCGTCGTCCTGTTGGCGGTGACGTGGGGCGAGCCGTCCGGGGCGTTGGTGGTCGCGCTCCAGGCGGCGTTTTTGATCGGTGCGGCGCTGGCGGCGGTCAACCACGCGGAGGTGGTGGCGCACCGCGTCGGCGAGCCCTTCGGGTCGCTGGTGCTGGCGGGCGCGGTGACGGTCATCGAGGTGGCCCTCATCGTCGAGCTGATGGCCTCCGGCGGCAACGAGGCGGCCACGCTGGCCCGGGACACCGCCTTCGCCGCGCTGATGATCACCACCAACGGGATCGCCGGCTTGTCGCTGCTGTGGGGTTCGCGGCGCTACGGCGTGACCGTGTTCAACGCCGAAGGCAGCGGGGCGGCGCTGGCCACGGTCACCACGCTGGCGACGCTGAGCCTGGTGTTGCCCGCGTTCACCACCAGCCACCCGGGCAAGGAGTTCTCGCCCGGTCAGCTCATCTTCGCCGCCGTCGCCTCGTTGTTGGTGTACCTGCTGTTCGCCTTCACCCAGACGGTGCGGCATCGCGACTTTTTCCTGCCGATCGCGCAGAAGGGCCAACCGAGGCTGTTCGACGACGACCAAAGCCACGCGGACCCGCCCACCGCCCGGTCGGCGCTGATCAGCCTCGCGCTGCTGCTGGTCGCCCTGATCGCGGTGGTGGGACTGGCCGAGGAGGAATCCCCGGCCATCGAGCGCCTGGTGACGGCGGCCGGCTTCCCGCAGACGTTCGTCGGGGTGGTCATCGCGACGCTGGTGCTGCTGCCCGAGACGCTGGCGGCGGTGCGTGCGGCGCGGCGGGGCCGCATCCAGACCAGCCTGAACCTGGCCTACGGCTCGGCGATGGCCAGCATCGGTTTGACCATCCCGGCCATCGCGGCGGCGAGCATCTGGCTGAAAGGTCCGCTGGTGCTCGGACTCGGCCCGACCCAGCTGGTGTTGCTCGCGGTGACCGTCGCGGTCAGCACGCTGACCGTGGTGCCCGGCCGGGCCACCCGGCTGCAGGGGGAGGTGCATCTGGTGCTGCTCGCCGCGTATGTGTTCCTGGCGATGGTCCCGTGACGTGTGCGCCGAGCAGAGGAAAGTGGCTAGGCGGACGACCGTGCCCGCAGCGTTTTCAGCGCTTTGTCGGCGTGGGTGTCCATGTTGAACTCGCTGGAGATCACGTCGAGCACCTTGCGATCGGTGTCGATGACGAAGGTGGTCCGCTTGACCGGCATCAGTTTTCTGAGCAGGCCACGCTTGACCCCGAACTGGGCGGCGACGGTGCCCTCGGTGTCCGAGAGCAGCGGGTAGTCGAACTTGCGCAGGTCGGCGAACTTGGCCTGCTTCTCCACGGGGTCGGCGCTGATGCCGACCCGGTTGGCCCCGACGGCGGCGAATTCGGCGGCCAGGTCGCGGAAGTGGCAGGCCTCCTTGGTGCAGCCGGGCGTCATCGCGGCGGGGTAGAAAAACAGGACAACGGGGCCGTCGGCCAGCAGGTCGCTGAGTCTGCGGGGCGTTCCGGTCTGATCGGGAAGTTCGAAGTCGGCCACGGTGTCACCAGGTTTCATGGGCGTCAGGCTACGCCGCGGGGCATGAGCGGCCTATCTGCGAGGATGGTTCAGTGCACGCCCACCTCGCCGCCACCACCTCACGGGAGGACTTCCACCACCTGGCCGCGGCGCACCGCGTCGTCCCGGTGACCCGCAAGGTCCTGGCCGACAGTGAGACGCCGCTGTCGGCCTACCGCAAACTCGCCGCCAACCGGCCGGGCACGTTCCTGCTGGAGTCCGCCGAGAACGGCCGCTCGTGGTCGCGGTGGTCGTTCATCGGCGCCGGCGCCCCCTCGGCGCTGACCGTGCGCGACGGCGAGGCGGTGTGGCTGGGCGCCGTGCCGCAGGACGCACCCACCGGGGGCGATCCGCTGCAGGCCCTGCGGGCCACCCTCGAACTGCTGGCCACCGCGGCACTGCCGGGGCTTCCGCCGCTGTCGGGCGGCATGGTCGGCTTCTTCGCCTACGACCTGGTGCGGCGCCTGGAACGCCTGCCCCAGCTGGCGGTCGACGACCTGCGCCTGCCCGACATGCTGCTGCTGTTGGCCACCGACGTGGCGGCCGTCGATCACCACGAGGGCACCATCACGCTGATCGCCAACGCCGTGAACTGGAACGGCACCGACGAGCGGGTCGACGAGGCCTACGACGACGCGGTCGCCCGCCTGGACGTGATGACCGCGGCGCTGGGCCAGCCGCTGCCGTCGACGGTCGCCACGTTCAGCAGGCCCGAGCCCCGGCACCGATCGCAGCGCACCGTCGAGGAATACGGCAAGATCGTCGACTACCTCGTCGAGCAGATCGCCGCCGGCGAGGCGTTCCAGGTGGTGCCCTCCCAGCGGTTCGAGATGGACACCAAAGTCGAGCCCATCGACGTGTACCGGATGCTGCGTGCCACCAATCCGAGCCCCTACATGTACTTGGTGCACGTTCCGAATAGCGCTGGGGGAATGGATTTTTCGATCGTCGGGTCCAGCCCCGAGGCGCTGGTCACCGTCGCCGACGGGCGGGCGACGACGCATCCCATCGCCGGCACGCGGTGGCGCGGGCAAACCGACGAAGAGGATCAGCTGCTGGAAAAGGAGCTGCTGGCCGACCACAAGGAACGCGCCGAGCACCTGATGCTGGTGGACCTGGGCCGCAACGACCTGGGCCGGGTCTGCACGCCGGGCACCGTGCGCGTCGAGGACTACAGCCACATCGAGCGCTACAGCCACGTGATGCACCTGGTGTCGACGGTGACCGGGATGCTCGGCGAGGGCCGGACCGCCCTGGACGCGGTGACCGCCTGCTTCCCGGCTGGCACGCTGTCGGGCGCGCCCAAGGTGCGGGCGATGGAACTGATCGAAGAGGTGGAGAAGACCCGCCGTGGTCTCTACGGCGGCGTGGTCGGCTACCTCGACTTCGCCGGCAACGCCGACTTCGCGATCGCCATCCGCACCGCGCTGATGCGTGACGGCACGGCGTACGTGCAGGCCGGCGGCGGGGTGGTGGCCGACTCCAACGGCCCCTACGAATACACCGAGGCGTCCAACAAGGCCCGCGCCGTGCTCAACGCCATCGCCGCCGCCGAGACGCTCACCGCACCCGATTCGGGCAGCAATGGTTGATGGCCGTCCGGCTCGGCCCGGCCGGCTGAGGATCGTGATCGCCCAGGTGCTGCTGGTGGTCGCCGCCGGAGCGCTCTGGGCGGCGTCGCGGCTGCCGTGGGTCGTCATCCGCTCGTTCGACGGGCTGGGCCCGCCCAAGGAGGTGACCCTGTCCGGCGCGACGTGGTCGACTGCGTTGCTGCCGTTGGCGCTGCTCATGCTGGCCGCAGCGGTGGCGGCGCTCGCGGTGCGCGGCTGGCCGCTGCGGGCGCTCGCGGGCCTGCTGGCCGTGGCGAGCCTGGCGGTGGCCTATTTGGGGATCAGCCTGTTCGTGATCCCGGACGTCGCGGTGCGCGGCGCCGAGCTGGCGCATGTCTCGCTGATGTCGCTGGTGGGAAGCGAGCGCCGCTATTGGGGAGCGGGCATCGCGGTGGCCGCCGCGGTGTGCACGTTGGTCGCGGCGGTCCTGTTGCTCCGGTCGGCGTCGGATACGCGGTCGGCCCGCGAGAGCGCCGCGAAATATGCGGCTCCCGCGACTCGCCGATCGAATGCGCTACGCGAAGGCGCCGACGGGGCGATGCTGGAGGAGCCGGAGACGCCAAAGATGTCGGAGCGGATGATGTGGGATGCGCTTGACGAGGGCCGCGACCCTACCGATCGGGCGCGCGGGTCAGACACCGAGGGTCGGTGAACGGGCGTCAGCTGACGGCGGCTACCCTTCATTGACGTCATCGAAACCGGCTGAGCGACGGTGGTAGCGGGATGGCAGTGGGAAGGAAGTCACAGGCATGAGTCCGGCATCCGTGCTTGACTCCATCCTCGAGGGAGTCCGGGCCGACGTTGCCGCGCGCGAAGCGCTGATCAGCCTTTCCGAGATCAAGGCCGCCGCCGCCGCTGCGCCGCCGCCGCTGGATGTGATGGCCGCCCTGCGCGAGCCCGGCATCGGCGTCATCGCCGAGGTGAAGCGCGCCAGCCCGTCGGCGGGTTCACTGGCGACCATTGCCGATCCGGCAAAGCTGGCCCGCGCCTACGAAGACGGTGGCGCCCGCATCATCAGCGTGTTGACCGAGGAGCGGCGTTTCAACGGCTCGCTCGACGACCTCGACGCGGTGCGCGCCGCCGTCTCGATTCCGGTGCTGCGCAAAGACTTTGTGGTGCAGCCCTATCAGATCCACGAGGCCCGCGCGCACGGCGCCGACATGTTGTTGCTCATCGTTGCCGCGTTGGACCAGTCGGCGCTGGCGTCGATGCTGGACCGCACCGAATCGCTCGGTATGACGGCCCTTGTCGAGGTGCACACCGAGGAAGAAGCCGATCGCGCACTCAAGGCGGGGGCCAACGTGATTGGCGTCAACGCCCGTGACCTGACGACGCTTTCGGTGGACCGGGATTGCTTTGCGCGCATCGCTCCCGGGTTGCCCAGCAACGTGATCAGGATTGCCGAGTCCGGGGTCCGCGGCACCGGCGACCTGCTGGCGTATGCCGGCGCGGGCGCCGACGCCGTGCTGGTCGGCGAAGGTCTGGTCAAAAGCGGTGACCCGCGCGCGGCGGTTGCCGATCTGGTCACCGCGGGCACCCACCCGTCCTGTCCGAAACCGGCTCGCTAGCGTTCGAAGCGTTGAACCCAATGAGCCGTCCCCGCGTTGAGCATTGGTGATGGTAGAGCTGTCCCGCCCGGAGCTTCCGCTTTCGAGTGCCGCAATTGCCGAACCCACCCGCCACGATCCCGATCAGGGTGGTCATTTCGGCGTGTTCGGTGGCCGGTACGTCGCCGAGGCGCTGATGGCGGTGATCGAAGAGGTCACCGCCGCCTACGAGAAGGAACGCGTCAACCCGGATTTTCTGGACATCCTCGACGACCTGCAGGCCAACTACGCGGGCCGGCCGTCACCGCTGTATGAGGCGGCCCGCCTGTCCGAGCACGCCGGCTCGGCGCGTCTCTTCCTCAAGCGAGAAGACCTGAACCACACGGGTTCTCACAAGATCAACAACGTGCTCGGCCAGGCGTTGCTGGCCAAGCGGATGGGCAAGACGCGGGTGATCGCCGAGACCGGGGCCGGTCAGCACGGCGTCGCAACGGCCACCGCATGCGCGTTGCTCGGGCTGGATTGCGTGATCTACATGGGCGCCGTGGACACCGCACGCCAGGCGCTCAACGTGGCCCGGATGCGGCTGCTGGGCGCCGAGGTGGTCTCCGTCGACACCGGCTCGCAAACGCTCAAGGACGCCATCAACGAGGCGTTCCGCGATTGGGTCACCAACGCCGACAACACGTATTACTGCTTCGGCACCGCGGCGGGCCCGCACCCGTTTCCGACCATGGTGCGCGATTTCCAGCGGATCATCGGGCTCGAGACGCGCGTTCAGATCCAGGCTCAGGCGGGCCGCCTGCCCGACGCGGTCACGGCGTGCGTCGGCGGTGGATCGAACGCGATCGGGATCTTCCATCCGTTCATCGACGACCCCGGCGTGCGGCTGGTCGGATTCGAGGCGGCCGGCGACGGCGTCGAAACCGGAAGGCACGCGGCCACATTCAGCGGCGGTTCCCCCGGGGCGTTTCAGGGATCGTTCTCCTACCTGCTGCAGGACGAGGACGGTCAGACCATCGAATCCCATTCGATCTCAGCGGGTTTGGATTATCCGGGGGTGGGTCCCGAACACGCCTGGCTGAAGGAAAGCGGGCGCGCCGAATACCGGCCCATCACCGACACCGAGGCGATGGATGCTTTCCGCCTGTTGTGCCGCACCGAAGGCATCATCCCGGCGATCGAGTCCGCGCACGCGGTGGCCGGTGCGCTCAAGCTCGGTGTGGAGCTGGGGCGTGGTGCGGTCATCGTGGTGAACCTGTCGGGTCGCGGCGACAAGGACGTCGCGACGGCCGCGAAGTGGTTCGGTCTGCTCTCGCCCGGCGACGGGGACGCGCAGTGACCGTGGAACAGAGCGCGGCAAACCGGCTCGGTCCCGCTTTCGATGCGTGCCGCAAGGACAATCGTGCGGCCCTGATCGGTTACCTGCCGACCGGTTACCCCGACGTGCCCACGTCCATCGATGCGATGATCGCCCTCGTCGAATCCGGGTGCGACATCATCGAAGTCGGTGTGCCGTATTCGGATCCGGGGATGGACGGCCCGACCATCGCCAGGGCGACCGAGGCCGCGTTGCGCGGGGGAGTGCGGGTCCGCGACACGCTGGCCGCGGTCGAGGCGATCAGCGGGGCCGGGGGGCGTGCCGTGGTGATGACCTACTGGAATCCGGTGCTGCGCTACGGGGTTGACGCGTTCGCGCGAGACCTGGCGGCGGCCGGTGGGCACGGCCTGATCACTCCCGACCTCATCCCCGACGAGGCTGCGCCGTGGTTGGCGGCATCGGAGGAGCATGGGTTGGACCGCATATTTCTGGTGGCGCCGTCCTCGACGCCGCAGCGGTTGGTGACCACGGTCGAGGCGTCGCGCGGGTTCGTCTACGCGGCGTCGACGATGGGGGTGACCGGGGCGCGCGATGCGGTGTCGCACGCCGCGCCCGAATTGGTGCGCAGGGTCAAGGCGGTGTCCGACATACCGGTCGGGGTGGGCCTGGGGGTGCGGTCGCGCGAGCAGGCCGCGCAGATCGGCGGCTACGCCGACGGCGTCATCGTCGGATCCGCGTTGGTGTCGGCGCTGGGCGGCGGTGGTCTGGCCGCCCTGCGCGCGCTGACCGAGGAACTGGCGACCGGAGTTCGGCAACGGGCGGCCGCCTCGTGACCCACCTGCTGGCCTATTTCCCCAGCCCGCCGCGGGGGGTGTGGTATCTCGGGCCGCTGCCGATTCGCGCCTACGCGTTGTTCATCATCGCCGGCATCGTGGTGTGCCTGGTGATCGGAGACCGCCGCTGGGAGGCCCGCGGCGGGCAGCGCGGCGTGATCTACGACATCGCGCTGTGGGCGGTGCCGTTCGGACTGGTGGGGGGCCGGCTGTATCACCTGGCCACCGACTGGCGCACCTACTGGGGCCCGGGCGGCGCCGGGTTCGGTGCGGCGCTGCGGATCTGGGACGGCGGCTTGGGCATCTGGGGCGCGGTCGCCCTCGGCGGCGTCGGCGCGTGGATCGCCTGCCGGCGGCGCGACATTCCGCTGCCCGCCTTCGGCGACGCGATCGCCCCGGGAATCGTGTTGGCGCAGGCCATCGGTCGGCTCGGGAACTACTTCAACCAGGAGCTCTACGGCCGGGAAACCACGGTGCCGTGGGGTCTCGAGATCTTCTACCGGCGAGACCCGTCCGGATACGTCGACCCGCATTCGCTCGACGGCGTCTCCACGGGGCAGGTGGCGTTCGTGGTGCAGCCGACGTTCCTCTACGAATTGATCTGGAACGTCCTGGTTTTCGCCGCGTTGATTTACTTGGATCGCCGGTTCAAGCTCGGCCACGGCCGGCTGTTTGCGCTCTATGTGGCGGCCTATTGCGTCGGGCGCTTCGGCGTCGAGCTGCTCCGCAACGACACGGCCACGCTGATCGCCGGCATCCGGATCAACGTCTTCACTTCGACTTTCGTGTTCATCGGTGCGGTGGTGTACATCATGCTGGCGCCGAAGGGCCGCGAGGACCCCGAGAGCCTGCGGGGCCGTTACGTTGACGAGGATTCGTATGTACCCGAGCCGGTGACCGTCGCCTCCGCAACCGCGGCGACCAAGGTGGTCTCGGCCGGAACGGACGACGAGTCGGCCGATTCCGCGGAAGCCGAGGAGCCCGAAGCCGTCAAGGCTGAAGCCGCCGAGCCCGAAGCCGAGGAGCCCGAAGCCGAAGAGGCCGAAGCCGAGGAGGGAGACCCCGACCAGCCTCACGCCGACGAGGGGGATGCCGACGAGGC